>JAHKKQ010000117.1 GCA_020027805.1 Candidatus Dadabacteria bacterium | reverse complement strand
TCATCTATTACGTGCTCAGGCTCCTCGAAGGGACCCGCGCGCTCCAGGTGCTGTTCGGCTTCGTATTATTGATAGTGCTCTACTACGTATCACAGAGGGGCCTGTTCACGCTCAACTGGATACTGGGACAGTTCCTGGGCTCGATAATAATCATAGTCGTCATACTGTTCCAGAACGATATAAGGCGGGGGCTTGCCGCACTAGGCCGCAGACCGTTCCTCCTGAGAATATCGCTCGGAAAATCGAAGGAGCTGTTTTCGGAAGAGATAGTAAAGGCGGCGAGCTACATGGCCAACCGCCGCATCGGGGCGCTCATAGCGATAGAAAGGAACAACAGCCTCACGGACTTCATAGAGATAGGCATGAGGATAGACGCGCTCGTTTCGAGGGAGCTGATAATAAGCATCTTCAACCCGTCCTCCCCTCTCCATGACGGAGGGATAATCATAGTCGGGAACAGGATAGTGTCGGCGGGGTCGTTCTTCCCGCTGGCGACTGACCCCGATCTCGAAAGGGAGCTCGGTACGAGGCACAGGGCGGCGATAGGGCTGTCGCTCGAAACGGACGCGCTCGTGATCGTCGTTTCTGAAGAGACCGGGAATATATCCCTCGCGGCGGGCGGCGAAATAACGAGGGGCCTCGACGCTACGTCCCTCCAAAACCGGCTCCTCGACTTACTCGGAATAAAGCGGCCCAGGAAGAACAAACCGGATAGGATCGGAGGAATAATGGAAAAGGAGGAAGGTGAGAAGGCAAACACCTGATCCGGCCCCATGACAGACTGGTCAAGAGGAGCATTCGGTTCGAGAGAAGACAGCGGCGGGGAAAAAGAGCCGTTCATTAAAGACGCCGGCAAAAAGGTGCTGGCGCTCTTGATCGCCCTCACGCTATGGTTCGTCGCCAACCTGCAGCACGACGTCGAGAAGTATATATCCATCGATATTAACTACGCTAACCTCCCGAAGGGGCTGATCATAGTCAATAACCCGCCCGAGAACCTCAACATCAGGGTGAGGGGCCCGAGGAGCCAGCTCTCTTCGTTATCGCCCAAGGACATGGTATTTACAGTGGATCTGTCGAACCTGACCATGGGCACATCCATGTTCGAGATAAGGACAGATCAGATAGTACCCCCCCGCGACGTGCAGGTGACCGCCATAAGCCCGTCCGAGATCAACCTGGACGTGGACAGGCTCGCGCAAAAGAGAGTCGGCGTCGAGCCCGTCATAGAGCCGCCCGATACGGGGTTCGAAATCACGGGCAGTACCCAGGTGACGCCGGAATCGGTCGAAATCAGGGGCCCCGAAAAGCTGCTCAAGAGAATCAAGAGCGTCGGGACCGACCCGGTTTCACTCAAAGGCGAGAAATCGAAATTCACTATCGAGGTGCCTCTCCGCTCGCCCTACAGCCTGGTCGAAATCACGGACGGCAATACCGTAAAGGTCACGGTCGATTTATCCGAAAAGATCATGGAGAAGGAATTCAACAACCTCGACATCAACTTCGTCAACTTCGACGATCTCGATTATGAGACGGACGAGAGCATCGTGACGGAGCTGGCTTTCGAGGGGCCGTTCAGCATCATTAACAATCTCAACAGCAAGGATATAGAATTATACGTGGACGGGAGCGGCATAAAGAGCTCCGGAAGCGGGAAGACGCACAAACTCACGGTCAGCGTCGATTATCCGCACAAGGACGTTCTCAAGCTGACGAAGCAATCGCCCAAGACGATTGCGGTGAAAACGAATTAGCGGGAGGATCGATTTGGAGCACAGGAGAAAAAGCCTTTTCGGGACAGACGGCATAAGGGGGGTAGCAAACCGCCACCCCATGACGCCCGAGATGAGTCTCAAGCTGGGAAAGGCGCTCACGTACCTGCTCAAGCAGGGGGGCATTACCCATAAACCTAAAATCGTCATCGGCAAGGACACGAGACTGTCAGGTTACATTTTCGAGCAGGCGCTCTCTTCGGGCATCGCCGCCATGGGGGCGGACGTGCTGCTTGTCGGACCCCTGCCCACGCCCGCTATAGCATTCATCACGCAGAGCATGAGGGCCGACGCGGGAATCGTCATATCGGCCTCTCACAACCCGTACGAGGACAACGGCATAAAGATCTTCGACAGGCACGGTTTCAAGCTCCCCGACGAGGTAGAGCTGAGACTCGAGGAGCTGATAGAGAACGGCGGAGGGGATCACTTGGTCGCCACGCCCGATGATATCGGGAAAGCCCACAGAATAGAAGACGCCCCGGGGAGATACGTGGTCTTCGCGAAGAATTCATTCCCTTGCGACATGACCCTCGAAGGTATAAAGATCGTGCTCGACTGCGCGAACGGGGCAGCGTACAAGGTATCGCCGATCATATTCGAAGAGCTGGGCTCAGACGTCGTTACGATCGGGGTGCATCCGGACGGCAGGAATATCAACACCGAGTGCGGCTCGCTCAACCCGGAGCTGCTCAGAAACAAGGTGCTCGAGACGGGGGCCGACATTGGAATCGCGCTCGACGGGGACGCGGACAGGGTCATATTCTGCGACGAAAGGGGCGAGATCGTGGACGGAGACAAGATCATTGCGATATGCGCCGACGAGATGATAAAGAGCGGGAAGCTCAGGGGCAATGCGGTCGTTACGACGCTCATGAGCAACATGGCGCTCGAAAACTTCATACGGGGCAGGGGCATGGATTTCTTCAGGACCGAGGTCGGAGACAGATACGTAGTAGAGGCAATGAGGGCGAGGGGCTGCAACCTCGGCGGGGAGCAGTCGGGGCACATCATATTCCTCGACCACACGACTACGGGGGACGGGACGCTTGCGGCGCTCCAGGTGCTGGCGATAATGAAAAGAGAGGGTAGAAAACTATCTGAGCTCTCCCGTGGCGACCGTGAGGCAGGCGCGGGGCGGGAACGAGCCCGACCCGGTGCTGGCGGCTTATCTCTCCGAGCTCGGTGGGGCGCACGGGATAGTCGTGCACCTGCGGGAGGACCGCAGGCACATACAGGACAGGGACCTCCGAATCCTGAGAGAGACCGTAAGGACGAAGCTCAACCTGGAAATGGCCTCAACCGACGAAACGGCGGCTATAGCCCGCGAGGTCAAGCCCGACATGGTTACGCTCGTTCCGGAGAAGAGGAAGGAGCTCACGACGGAGGGCGGACTCGACGTCGCGGGCAATTCAAAAGCAGTATCCCGCACCGTCAAGGCGCTGAGAGACGCGGGCATTTTCGTGAGCCTCTTCATAGACCCCGACGCGGAGCAGATAAAGGCCGCAAGGTCGACGGGAGCGGAGATGGTCGAAATTCACACCGGAGCTTATGCCGAAGCCGTGAGCGAAATGGTAAGGGAAGGCGAGCTGAGAAAGATTAAAAAGGCCGTGAAGAAGGCGTCCGGACTCGGGATGAGAATTTCGGCCGGGCATGGGCTCAACTACGTAAACGCGGGGCCCGTCGCGCTCATCAGCGAGATAGAAGAATTCAATATAGGGCACAGCATAGTGTCGCGGGCTCTTATGGTTGGATTTGAAAACGCGGTGAGAGAGATGGTGAGGGTGATAAGTTAAACGACTTCCGATGCCTCCCTTCAGCCGTACAATTCATTAACCGGCCGCGAGTAAACTTACCTGCTTTCCCGGCACGAGGAGCAGAGGCCGTAAATCTCGAGCTTGTGGTTCTCCAATTTAAACTCGTTCAGCTTCGCTATCTGGTTCAGGCACGATTCGACCTGATTGTTGGCAAACTCGTAAATCTTTCCGCACTCCGTGCATATCATGTGATGATGGTGCTCGCGCTCGTCGCGTATAGGCTCATAGCGGGCCTTGCCGTCGCCGAAATTCCTCTCGGAAGCGATACCGCTCTCCCTGAAGAGCTTGAGGGTCCTGTAGACCGTCGCAAACCCGATATAGGGATACTTACGCTTTATATCCTCGTAAAGCTCCTCCACGGTCACGTGCCTGCCCATGTAATTGCCGAAGAACTCTTCAAAGATTACGTCCCTCTGCTTTGTGGACTTGAGCCGCTTCCTGGATATGAACTCATTGAAAGTCTTTCTTCTGTCCATCTTCATCTGAGCTACAGGAGTCATTTCAACGCTCCCTATGAAATTGATATTAGTTATCAATAATAAACTAAAGTGAAAGGAATATCAAGAGGTGAACGCTATTAAATGGAAACTATTACCATTGTACCTGTTCCGCCCTAAAAGCCCCCGGAATACATGATATAATCATCTAGTCCGGCTCCTAAATAAAACATGGATAACGCATACATTTACCTGAATTCCCTGGGTCTCCACAAGATAAAGCCGGGGCTCGGCAGGATAAAGAAGCTCCTCGAATCACTCGGGAACCCCCAGGATAAGGCGGCGGGGATAATAGTCGGGGGGACGAACGGCAAGGGATCGGCGGCTGCCGCCATATCCTCAGCCCTCGGGGCCGGGGGCTCTAAGACAGGCGCATATACCTCCCCTCACCTGATCGACGTTACCGAAAGGATCAAAATAAACGGTATAGATATCGACGGCCCCGACCTGGCTGAACTAATTCTCCGTGTGAAGAAAACGGCTGAAAAATCCATCGACGGGAGTCCGAGCTACTTCGAGGTGCTGACCGCCGCCGCGTTCGTATATTTCGCCGAATCCGGGGTGGATATCAGCGTGCTGGAGGTGGGCATGGGCGGCAGATGGGACGCGACGAACGTGATAACCCCTCTCGTATCGGTCATAACCAATATATCGAAAGACCATACTGAATATCTCGGAAGAACAATAGGGGAAATAGCGTCCGAGAAAGCCCGTATCATAAAGCCGGGCGTCCCCGCCGTAACGGGGGCGGGGGGGAGAGCGCTCGGGGTCATCGGGGAATACGCCGCCGGGCTTAAATCGCCTCTCAGGGTTTACGGGAGGGACTTTTCATCGAGGGGAGAAAATACGGACGATTTCGATTACAAGGGCAGCGCGTGGGACCTGCGGGGTCTAAGCTCGAACCTCAAAGGCTTATATCAGATAGAAAACCTCTCGGTCGCGATAGCGGCACTCGAAACGTTAGACGAATATCACGGTATAAAAGTCCGTGAAAAGGACCTGAGACGCGGGCTCCTCGGCATCGACTGGCGCGGGAGGCTCGAAATATTGAGAAAGAACCCTCCGCTAATCCTTGACAGCGCGCATAACCACGGAGGCGCGAAGGCGCTCGTCAAATCGCTTAAGCAAATGTATCCCTCTCATAAATTCACGTTCCTCATCGGGATGCTCGGGGACAAGGAACATAGCCGGTTCATAAGGGAATTAACCCCCATAGCCCGAAAGTTCATAGTTACGGAAATAGATTCGGAAAGGGCGATCAGCGCTGAGGCGCTCGCGAAGAAAATCTCCAGAATATTTCCGGGCGTGGTAATGACGGAGAAAGATTACAGGAAAGCATACGGGGAGTTATTAAAAGAGAGCGGGCCCGCCTGCATCGCGGGGTCTTTATACCTCACGGGAGCGGTCGAGGCTCTTCGTCGTTCTGTATGACATCGTATCCGCTTTGTCTAAAAGCGGTTACTATGCTAGCCTTTTATTCCACATTAAAAAAAGGATTGAGTGAATATGCCGAAAGTCGGAATAGTACTCGACAAGCTCTACGTCGATCATGACAACGGGTTCGGGCACCCCGAATCCCAGGAGAGGCTGCTGGCCATAATCGACATGTTAAGGCATACGATGCTCCTCGACGAGGTATCGAAGATCGCCCCGCGTGACGCATCGAAAGAGGAAATCACCCTCGTGCATACGCCCGAACACTACGACAGAATGGCGTCTACTAAAGGAAAGCCGAAGGTGTTCCTCGACGCCGACACCTCCACATGCCCGGTCTCGTTCGACGCCGCCGTGAGGGCCGCCGGAGGCATGCTGTCCGCTATAGACAGCGTACTCGCGGGCGAAGTAGACAGGGCTTTTCCTCTCGTGAGGCCGCCCGGCCACCATGCGGAAGCAGACAGGCCCATGGGCTTCTGCCTCTTTAACAACGCCGCGGTCGGGGGCGCATACCTGACGGAGATAAAGGGGTTCGAACGAGTGCTCATAGTCGACTGGGACATCCACCACGGAAACGGTACCCAGCACATGTTCTACGACACGTCCAAGGTGCTTTATTTCTCGACACACCAATACCCGTATTACCCGGGCACGGGGGGGCCTTCCGAAACGGGGAGCGGAGAGGGCAAGGGATATACGGTGAACGTGCCGCTGCCGCCGGGGATGGGCGATAACGAGTTCATCAAAATCTTCAACGAGATACTGGGCCCTGTCATAGACCAGTACAAGCCCGAATTCATTCTCGTCTCCGCGGGCTTCGACATCTTTTACGACGACCCGCTCGGGGGTATGAAGGTCACGCCCGAAGGGTTCGCGAAGATGACCAGGTTCTTAACTGACGCGGCGGATAAATATTCGGGAGGGAAAATCGTGTTCATACTGGAAGGGGGCTATAACCTGGACGGCCTCTGGATATCGACCAAGGAAGTGCTCGAAGAGCTGCTCGACAAAAAGCGCTCGTCATACGATTCCCCGGAAGGACCGACGGGGGCCGACCTTATAATAGACAGAGTCAAAAAGGATTATTCGGCGCACTGGGAGTTCTAGACTTTCTTTTTCTCTTTCCTGTAATCCCTGCCCTCGAGGTGGATCGGCTCGCACATCTCGAAAAGACGGGAGGCAATACGCTCCCCTACCCTCACCTCCAGAATCTCGTCCGAATGGCCGGTCTCTTTCGCGATCTCCCTCGTGACATAGTTGGTAGTTATCAGTGTCCGCTTCGATGCGTTATACCGTTTCGATATTAGCTGGTCCAATATGTTGAGCTCCCATTCGTTGCTCCTCCCCTTGCCGAGCTCGTCTATAACGAGCACCTCGGTCTCTATGAGCGGCATTATGACCTCGTTCTCGGGGGTCCCTTCCGAATAGGCCTGTTTCAGCTCCGAAAGGAGATAGAAGAAGTCCTTGAACATGCACTTGACGCCGTGGGAAAGGGTGAGCTCCGCTATGGTCCCAACGGCGAGATGGGTCTTGCCCAGACCCGACGGGCCCATGAGCAGGAAGCCCTTCCTCGTCGGGTACTTCTTTACGAACTCCTCCTTCGCATATTTGAGCGCCATTTGCAGGTGCCTGTTGATATGGGTGGGCACGAGACCGGCGTCCACCTGGAGCACGTGCGAATACTTGGCCGGAATACCGGCAATATTGTAGAGCCTGACGTTCCGCCTGACGACCCCGCAGGACGGGCACGGAGAGATATACGAATAGCCCTTCTCGTTCGTTAAAAGCACATTCCCCGTCCCCCCGCACTCCCGGCATTCGAGGACGCATGCGCAGAGGGCGGCCGCCGCGAAATTCCCTTTATTCGTTACGACGAACCCCGACCAGTGACAGTCGTCACAGCCGACGGTTCCCTTGTTCTTCGTCATCTTCATATGGCGTTCAGGAGATTATACACTTTATTCCGTACTTTTTTCCGAGAATCTCGTTCCTGAAGGAGACGAGGCTCTCGTCATACGCGCCCTTCGTCATGTAGCGCGCCCTGTCCTTTATCATCTTCTCCGCCTCAATGCTGATTTTTTCCCTCTCTTTATCGGGGAGCCCGCGGAAAAACTCTTCGAGAGACTCTTTCTCGAGATTCATGATCGATGGAATGTCATTAGCGCCGCCCGCCTTGTCGAGGCCGAGGACCAACTTCCGGAGCTTTATATAATAGTCCCTGAGGGCCTGGTTCCTGGCATCGTGTATGAACCGTTCGAGCCTCTCCGAGACTTCCATATCATCACTTCCGTGCCGAGACCACCGCTTCGATTTCCTTTCTGTTACTTGAGGCCCGTATTCTTCGATGCACTTCTCGACGTAGCTTACGCAGTGTTTGAGGCTCCTCGGGGGCAGGCCGGCACCCTTCGACCTCGTACCGGTCTCCGAGAACGCCCTGTTAATGCCCTTTAAGACGACTTCCCTGGGCACCTGACGCTTTTTCCAGTCCTGAATATGACTGTAGTCAATCGGGGAGAGCATTATCCCCTCCCCCGCCAGCGTCAGAAAATACGATTCGATTTCTTTTATATACTCGGATCCGCTGCCCATGGGTCGTATTTTATTGTAACCAATTCCGGTCAAACCGGAAGAAGATCGATCCGCAAGGCGGAGTAAGCAACCGCATTCGGCGTTTAACGGAAAATACCACATTGAACACCGGCCGAGTCTTGTAAACATCCCCTAAAACCCGGAACGGCCCCCTCGGATCGAGGCCGCTCACTCTAATCCAATCCTGTTACTGCTTTTTAAACGCATCCACTTCCAGGTATTCACCGAAAAGCGCAGTCGTGCCGTTTTCCGCAATATTGAAGTCCGAGAAGACCTTCTCCAAATCTTTCCTGAGTAATTTCCCTCCTGTTTCGTCCAGCGCATTTATCGCTTTATTCATAGGCCCGTAGTTATCGAAGAAGAATTGAACGACCTCCGGCACATCAAAAGGATAATCCCATAAAGGGTAGATCTTTTTTGACAGTATCATATGGCTTACCGAATAACCGAAACGTTCTTTAACGACCTCTTCGTTGCCCCAGAGGAGGGGTGAAGGCACATCGGACGGGGGCGGCACGTATCTGCCGAGGGTCTTGAACATTTGTCCGACAAATCCTTCGGGGGTCCAGTTTACCATCAGCATCCTGCCTCCCGGCTTGCAAACCCTGATAAATTCCTGGGCCACTTTTTCGGGCTGCGGGGCGAACATTGCGCCTACGAGTGTCGCTACGACGTCGAATGATCCGTCCGGATACGGTAGACACTCGGCGTCCCCTTCGTCGAACTTCGCGTCCAGCCCTTCCCTTCTTGCGCGTCCCCGTGCAACCGCAATCGAATTAGACGCAATGTCAACGCCTGAAGCATTTATACCGGCCATGGAGGCGAGGATGGATATCTGTCCCGCTCCGCAGGCTACATCGAGCAGGCTCATTCCCTGCGGTATACGCCACCCCTTTAGTATCTCCCCTGCCCCGGGCTCCATATAGGCTGCAAACTTACCGTAGTCCCCCGCATTCCATGCATCTCTCATTCTGGATTTGATTGTATCTATATTTGGTATGACGCTCATGACTTTTCTCCTTTTAAATTGATTTTTTTACACAGGGGGGCGGGAGCCTCATTCGTATTTGACTCCCTCCCCTCTATTGTGCACCGTTAAATCCCGACGCCGAACACGAGAAGGGTATTCTCATCGTCCGTCCCCTCAGCCCTGGTCAAAGTTTCGTTATCATGAACTTTGACGGGGCTCAGGTAGAAGCTCATCGGGCTCGTCTCTACTTCCCCGCCTTTCGTTTCATTCTTCACTTCATTGACCGCAGGACCGCCTGTGTAAAGGTCCATATAGTCCGAAGCGTATGAAAGGGCCGAAAAACCGAGCGATAACCCTAATGCCGTAACTGCGATTAACTTCTTCATTGCACTTACCTCCATATGATTTATTTGCTTAGTCATAAGTGCAACGGGCGTGCCAAAGGGTGATTATCCGTATATTATTTGTGATTAAAGAGGGTTATGAATCTCGTGTTATTATTCGTCCGGCAGCGGATTTTCGCTTCCGGCGATTTCTCGCTATGAAATAGCGGGA
>JAHKKQ010000116.1 GCA_020027805.1 Candidatus Dadabacteria bacterium | reverse complement strand
GCGGTATCCGTGTGCTGAATGTAGGTAGTTCTTGTTGTAATATTGAACCCACTTGTCCAGTTTAAGACTAAGCTCTCTTTCACTCTCCCACTCCTTTAGCCAAAAGAGCTCCTCCTTCATCGTTCTTATCATTCTTTCTGTATCTGCGTTCCCTTTAGGGTTGTGATAGCTGGTAAATGCCTGATGAACTTCAAGATTGGAACAGGCTTTCATAAAACTGACTGATGTAGGCTGACTCCCGTTATCGCTCATGAGCTTAAGTCCATGTCCCCTTACTCCTCCGGGGAACTCCCTCGTAAGTTCTTTCTCCAAGGCTTCCAGCCATTCTCCGCTTGTTGCTCTTGTTCCAATGTAATGTCCTACTATCTTCTTCTTATACCAGTCCAGTACTATGACTACATATACCCAGCCGCTGTCAGTCATAACCTTTGTCATATCTATACCCCACCACTGCTTAGATCTTTCCGGGCGGGGCTTTGGTCTCTCTGACACCCTCTTTGTTATTAGTCCGGTGTTCGGTATAACGGTAAGATTATGCTCTCTCATTAACCTGTAAACACGCTTCTTGTTCACGATTAATCCATCCACGTATCTTAGATATGCCCATACCCTCCGATAACCCCAGAAGGGGTGTTCCGCTTTAATGTCTTTTATCCTTTCAAGTAAATATTCGTTACGAAGAGCTACAGAGTCAGACTGATTCCTCATATGAAGTCTTCCTCTGTTTTTGTAGTTCAACGGTAAGTGAGCCGATTATTTGCTTTAGCTCGGCTTTCTCCCTCCTAAGCCTCTCTACTTCTCCTCCATTCTTCTTGGATTCAAATACGCTATGAG
The DNA here is from genome assembly GCA_020027805.1 of Candidatus Dadabacteria bacterium. Taxonomy (GTDB): domain Bacteria; phylum Desulfobacterota_D; class UBA1144; order Nemesobacterales; family UBA2774; genus 2-12-FULL-53-21. Next base: position 5,932 of record JAHKKQ010000116.1, on the reverse strand, counting down.
CTTCAGTTAAGAACCTATCACGCCAGGTGTAGTATTGGTTCTGATGTATTCCGTACTCGTTGCATATCTCCGAAACTGGTCTCCCGGACAGACCTTCGAGTACTATCTTGGTCTTTGTTTTAGAGTCCCATCTTCTTCGCTTCATTGCTCCCCCACTGTGTTTTACAGATATTTTACTAGCTTAATTCTACTAGCTTCTTAATGGGGAGCAGTATAGTGGGGGTGAATACTCAAGTGGGAAGCATCCGGCCGCTTACCACACCCTGCTAACCGGATATGAATCGAAAGCCTTATCGCTCCCAACCACGAAACAGTTTTCCAGCATACACTGGGCGATTATCACCCTGCCGAACGGGTCTCTATGATGGAATGGGAGGTCTTCGATTTTGTATAGGTGTTTCGGTCTAATTTCTAATATCTTAATACTATTTCCAACCGCATGCGTCGCAATAAAATTTTCGAGTGGTTCTTCGAGCGTGAGTCTGCCGAGGCTTATTTTTATTGCCATCTCCCAGATGCTTGCAGCGCTAAGATAAACCTCGTTCGATTTATCGAGATAAAGCTTTTTCGCTTTTCTGCTTAGCCTTTTGTCTCCTGAAACTATCCAGAGGAACGCCTGAGTATCGAGCAGTAAGTTCAAGAGGTATAATCCTCGAAGTCTTTTATCGGCAGGTCGAACTTGTCCGAAATAAGAACCTTTCCTTTCGCTGTCGCTGTCCTCCGCTCAGGCTTGAGCTCTTCTATGAGCGTAAGCTTCGCAACGGGTTTATTCCCCTTTGCGATGATCACGTCTTCTCCTTCCCGGAGTTTCTCGATGAGCTTCGACAGATGCGTTTTAGCCTCATGTATGTTGACTCGTATCATATACAACTCTCACTTAACAGACTTAGTCATCTGACTTAGCTAATATAACACGACAATGGAAGTTTATCAACCTGTATTTTCCCCCAACGGGATTATAGAAATATATTCACTTTGGGGCTTTATCCCTGCACGACTTTTCCCTCCCGTCCGTGTATATTAATCCCCTTATTCAGCCGGATAAAAGAGAAGGAGTATCGAATTAATGTCTAAGGGTAAACCGATTCTGGTCACGGGGGACAGGCCCACCGGGAGGCTCCACCTGGGGCACCTCGTAGGGTCGCTCCTCAACCGCATAAAATTCCAGGACTGCTACGACTGTCACTTCCTCGTAGCCGACCTCCACATGCTCACCACCCATTACGACAGGGTCGGGGAGGTCGAGCGCAATACGCTGGAGATGGTCATGGACTGGCTCTCCGTCGGCATGGACCCTGACAAGTCCACGTTCTACGTCCAGTCCCAGATACCCTACATCATGGAGCTCTACGCTATTCTCGCCATGTTCTGCGGCGTGCCGCGCGCCGAGAGGATACCCACGCTCAAGGAAAAGGTGCAGGACCTGGGGGTCGGCGAAAATTACTCGGTTGGACTCCTGGGCTATCCTGTGCTCATGGCGGCCGACATCCTGATGTTCAAGGCGGAGAAGGTCCCCGTCGGCGAGGACCAGCTGAGCCACGTCGAGCTCACGCGCGAGCTCGCGAGGCGCTTCAATTTCCTCTACGGCGAGTTCTTCAAGGAGCCCGAGCCCGTCATCAGCGAGACCTCCCGTCTCGTCGGCACCGACGGCAACAGGAAGATGTCGAAGAGTCTCGACAACTGCATATACCTCTCCGACGATCCGAAAGAGGTCGAAGCCCGCGTGAGGATCATGTACACCGACCCCAAGCGCATACGCGCCGACATACCCGGCACCGTCGAAGGCAACCCGGTGTTCGTATACCACGACGCGTTCAATACGAATAAGGAAGAGGTCGAGGACCTGAAGCAGAGGTACAGGACGGGCAGCGTCGGGGACGTCGAGGTAAAGAAGAAGCTCGCCCGCGCGATAAATGAGCTTCTCGAACCGATAAGGGAAAAGAGGCGCGAGTTCGAGAACAGGCCCGATTACGTGAGGGACGTGCTCAGGGACGGCACGCGGAGGGCCAACCAGTCCGCCCACGCTAACATGGATGAGATTATCACCAAGATGGGCCTCTATAAGCCGTGATTACCGAAGCCCCGGTTCTTATCCGGATTCCGATTGAGATTCCGGATCATCCCCGTCGGAATCGGAAGTTGCATTATCCGCCCCTTCTTTCCCGTTTCCCGAGTTCTTGTAATACCAGTCGAGCCAGAATAGCGCCCCGAACGCGGCGAGTACGCCGAGTGCGACGAGGAGGGTATTCATCACCTGTTCATCGCTACGGGCTTTCCGCCGAGGACGTCCTTCATGTGGTCCATGATGAGGGACTCGATATAGCCGTTCGACATTACCTCGTATCCGATTGTCCCGGCCAGGGTATAGGGTCTGATTGAATAATCGATTTTGACTGCGGTGACGCCGTCAGAGACTTTCGTCACCTCGATCTTGAGGTTCTCCTGAGTGAAGTGGGTGTCGGCTGTGCCGGGGGTGTACTTGGCGACCTTCTCCAAATAGTAATTTATATTCGATCTGCTCGTGTCCGACTTCGACGGCCATGTATAAGACCTGAACAGTTTCCCGTCCTTATTATAAACGTACGCTTCCTGGAGGCGTATCGTGCCTCCCTCCTGCTCGACGAACGCGATCGGCCATTTCAGGAATTGCACGCTCTCGACGGCCGCGTTGAATACCTGGTCGTAGGGGGCGTTGAAATTTGCCTCGTGTTCCTCACCTCCGGACGTCACCACCGCCTCTTCTTTTTTATCGCTGTCAGTCTGTGAAGAGTCGGCTTTCTTCATCCTGTAGGATTTGGGGACGTAGACGCTCTTGTTGGAGCACCCGGCCGATATTATAAGGAACGGTATTATAAGTACTAACTTTCTCATTATTCTCCCCTGTACTGTTAAAATGTAACATATTATTCCATAATTTCCCGCAATATTTTACACAAACACACACAATGTGTGTTTTACGATTCTTCTGCAGCTCCTCTATCCAACCTACCCTGTCATTTCTCCCAACGGGAGAAATCTATCTTCGTCTTTAATTCCCTCTTTAGAAAAAGAACGAATACGAATGTGTAACGGATTCGAACAAGCGAGAATCCGGTCGCCCCTGGTTGAATACTGGAACCCTAATGTCTTTGGGACGTCCTATTGAAACCAAAAAATTCGGACGCCCTGCCATAAAGAGGACCGAAGAAAATTAGTTTCCGGCTGTATATTCCCAAAGTCCAAATAGATTAGGGAGGATTTAGTTTTAATCCCGTTCGTGCTGAGACCGTCGGAGCACGCACACAACGTGTGCTGGTATACGATACTCACCATCTCCTCTGTTCAATCCAACAACCGCAGCCCAACCCGTTCACCCTGAGCTTGCCGAAGGGTGCATTTTTGCCTTTCCCCGACATTACAGAATTTGCGTTAAGAAAATAGATTATTAAGGAGTGAAAATCTTTCACGGGACGAATGCAAGCAAGCAACGGATTCGAACGAGTGAGAATCCGGTCTCTTCCGGCTGAATACTCGGAAGTTTATGTGCCTGGGATGCTCCTTTGAAGCCAAAACAATTCGGACACCCTTTCCTATTTGAGTCGGGAATGCCTGTTAGAGGTCTCTTCCCTTGCCGGAGTCGGAAATATTCATGAGCGCGCCGGGGTAGGGCTCGAAAAAGGTCTGACGCGCGAGGTATTCCTCCCCGTACTTTATCACCCAGGACTCGAGCACCGAAAGCACGGCCGAGAAGGGTATCCTCTCCTCCCTGTACGCACCGAGGAGGTCGAGGAAATACGCCTTTTCCCTCCCCGTGAGCTTGTCCGGGAAGTAGCCGAGGGCGTGCATGAGGACGTTTATCGAGGACGGCCTTTTCTGAGGTGAGGCTAGCGCGTGCCGGAGCCGCTCCCCGTATTCGGATATCATCTCCTGGGGGGGGGTCCCCCCGGTGTTCGCAGTTATCCTGCCTAACGCCCTCAACTCCTTCTGGCTGTACGACATGAGCAGGAGCTTGTTCTCGGTATGGAAATTCACGAGGGCATTCGCAGTACCCGTCCTTATCACTCCCCTGAAGCGTGCGAGCGTGTAGAGCTTCGTCAGGAAATGCTCCCTTATCCTGAAATTCCTGAGACGCCCCTCGTCCTCGACTGCCAACCCTGGGAACCTCTCGACGACCGCTCCGGCGAAGAACCCCGCTCCCTTTCCGGCCGCGATCTCGTTCTCCGCGTCGGGGAACTCCTTCGCGTCCCCGAGCCCGCACGAGGGCGAGCGGCTCTTCAGTATGAACCCGTCCGCTTCGGAGAGCGTATCCAGAAACCTCGCCGAGAACTCGCTCATGAGCCGCGTGAGGTCCCGCCCCGTCGCGGGCTGGACGAGCTTCCTCTCGCCGCCCTTCCGCACTATCCTTACCGGGTCGCGCGGGACGCCCAGACCTATTTCGAGCTCCGGGCATATGGGCCTGAACTCCACCCACGGCTCAAGCGCCTGGACGAAATTGTTGGGGATCGTCTGTCCGTTGTACCTGCAGGCGTCGAATTCGAAGCACCTGCTTGCCACGACTATGGGCTTTGGAAAGGTTCTCATTGTTTAATCCGCGTGATGAATGTACCGCGCTAATTTATTTTACCGCAGCGCTCGTGAAACCGCACGGAACACCCGCGCCGGCGAGGCGGTAAAAGGCGTGCGAAGGGTCGGCGGACGGTTATTCCGCTCGATCTACGGTTTGTAATTAGCTCCATGACTATAATATGATAAGTTAGTTGTTTGCGGCCGGCAGGTATGGAGCCTCCGCCCAATCTTGAAGACAGGGCATTTTACCGAGGAGAGAATCATGAATGTAGAAGAGTGCAAAGAGCTCGTCGAAAGCTATCACGATGCGACTAACCGCGGCGATCTGGACGCCCTGGATAATATTTTCGCCGAAAATTTTATAAACGAAGCGGCCGGTTTCGACCCCGTACGCGGATGCGCGGACATGAAGGCATTGATGCGGGACTTATTAGACGCATTCCCCGATTGGCATGTCTATGCGGAAGACATGTTCGGCGAAGGGAACAAAGTGGTCGTGCGCTGGCGGTTCGACGGTACGCATAAAAATGCTTATAAGGATATCCCGGCTACGAATTTGAAAGTCCACGCCGAAGGCATTCATATAGATCATATCGAAGACGGCAAAATCGCGAAACGCTGGGCGTGTAATAATTTCAGTGATTTGTTCACGAGGCTGAGAGAGCATTCGAAGAGTTAAAAAAGGCCGGGTCACCGGCCGAGGGAGTTGTTCGTCCGGCGCTCGAAACGGAAACTCGGCTTTCTACGGTAGCGAGGAGCTGCCGGTGCTGCAACCGGTTTTTTGCGTCCGCTACTGGAGTGTTGACGGGTGCTTCTCTTCGTCGGGCGCAAACGAGCGGTTTATCGAGTCCCATCTGGCGAGCAGCATCGCGAGGACCTTTTCCGCGTCGTCCGGACTGCCCCCGCTTGCAAGCGCCAGCACGCTCCTCAGCTCCGATACGGAGTCCTCGTTCTTCATCTGATCCGGCTCTATACGGGAGCACATCTCTCCGTAATTCAAGAGCACGAAGCTCTCCGGGTCGAATCCCGAGAGCCAGTGCCGGAGGCTCTCCGCCCCGGATTTGAGGTCGCTCAATTTGCCGGCCAGAGCCGGCCTGCCCGCGGCCCCGGGCGAGGCGAGGAACGAATCTATGCCGCTCATGGCCGAGGCGAGCCTCCCGAGCGCGTTTCCTACTCTGGTTTTATAGTAGATAGCGTCGTGTTCGATAGCGCCGAACCCGGTGTGCGTGAAGAAATATTTCTTCTCGGCCCCCTCGTACATGAGGAACCATTCCAGCGGTATGAAGTTCTCGGCGCTGAATATATTCGGGTTTGCGCTTGAGCCGATAGGGGTGACGTAGTATTTGCCGTCCTCGTCCTTCATGAAAAAGCACTCCTCTATCAGGTG
>JAHKKQ010000115.1 GCA_020027805.1 Candidatus Dadabacteria bacterium | reverse complement strand
TGAACCTCCGTCAGCCGGAGGAGGGTCAACACCCCAAGGACGTGGTCGATGCGAACGTGAGCTGCCTCACTGACATCGCGCTCCTGGGCTTTCTCATGTCCGGGGTATGCGCCTACGACCCCGATATAAAAGACAAGATTCCGTACCTCATCGAAAAGAAGCTCGCAAGCGGGAGCTTCATCGACAAACCCGGGGATTACGACGGGAAGGTCGCCGGGAAAGAGGACGGGGAATTTTACGCGAGGCCCAAAGCAGTGGGAATGAACTGATACAGATGTTCAATTTTATCTCATTTCTTCATACCTCCTTATGTAGCCGGAGACGGGAATATACGGGTGTTCCCGCCTCCGGCTGGTTTACGCGGACTGGGGAGAGTGTACATCGAAGCGGACGGAACCAATGAGCCGAGCAAACCTTTAGCCTATCCCCGGGCCATCCCCCCTGTCTCTCCTGACCCGGGGAATTCAAAAAACGCGGGGGAGGACGGGATAAAAAACGTGCGGGGAAGAAAAATAAAATGTTAGAATAGAGGCATGGTCATGTATTACAAGGACTACGACACCGAGGGTTTTTTCGACGAGTACTTCCACGCGGACGGAAGCCCGAGGGAGGGCGCGTCCATACTCCTCAAGAGGCTCGAACAGCTCCCCGGCGGGGAGCTCCTCAGGCGGCAGAAGGCGACCGAGGCGAGGCTCTTCCAGATGGGTGTGACGTTCACGGTCTACGGCGAGGAGGAGGGGACCGAGAGGATATTCCCCTTCGATATAATCCCGAGGGTCATAGAGGCGCGCGAATGGGAGGCGCTCGAAAGGGGTCTCAAGCAGAGGATATACGCGCTTAACCTTTTCATAGACGACATATACAACGACAAAAAAATACTTAAAGACCGCGTCTTTCCCGAGGAGCTTTTAAAAACGAGCAAGTGCTACAGGCCCCAGTGCGAGGGCTTCAAACCGCCGAGAGGCATCTGGTGCCATATTTCAGGAACCGACCTCGTGAGGGGAGGGGACGGGATATATTACGTGCTCGAGGACAACCTCAGATGCCCTTCCGGGGTGTCGTACGTTCTCGAGAACAGGGAGGTGCTGAAGCGCACGTTCCCGAGGATATTCGAGGACTTGAAGATAAGGCCCGTAGACGATTACCCCTACAGGCTCCGTGAAATGCTCCAGTACATGGCGCCCGACGGCGTGCATTCGCCGACCGTCGTCCTGCTGACGCCCGGCATATACAACTCCGCCTATTTCGAGCACTCGTACCTCGCCCAGCAGATGGGCATAGAGCTCGTGGAAGGGGGGGACCTCGCCGTCACCGACGGGTACGTCTACATGAAAACGACCAAGGGGCTCCAGAGGGTGGACGTCATTTACAGGCGCATAGACGACGACTTCATCGACCCGCTCGCCTTCAGGGAGGACTCTCTCCTGGGCGTGCCGGGGATAATGGACGTGTATAAGTCCGGGCACGTGGCGCTCGTGAACGCCATAGGCACCGGTATAGCGGACGACAAGATAATCTACGCGTACGTGCCGGAGATAATAAAATACTACACCGGCGAGGACCCGATCCTGCCTAACGTGCCGACTTACGTCTGCTGGGAGGAGCTCGACAGGAAATACGTGCTCGAGAACCTCGAGAGCCTCGTCGTGAAGCCGGCCAACGAATCGGGCGGATACGGAATAATGATAGGGCCCAAGGCGAGCGCCCGCGTCAGGGAGGAGTTCCGGGGGAAGATACTGGAGGACCCGAGGAACTACATAGCGCAGCCGACGGTGTCCCTCTCGAGGGTCCCGATACTGGCGGGCGAGCGTTTCGAGGGGAGGCACGTGGACTTCAGGCCGTACACGCTCTACGGAGAGGACATATACGTGATGCCGGGGGGGCTCACGAGGGTCGCGCTCAAGAAAGGTTCGCTGGTGGTAAACTCGTCTCAGGGGGGCGGGAGCAAGGACACGTGGGTGCTCAGGGATCTATCCTGAGCCCGCGCCGATCCCCTTCTCCCGTAATTTAAAAAATTTGATTACAGGCGTTCACAAATATGCTTAGCAGGGTAGCGAATTCCATATACTGGATGTCGAGATACATGGAGCGCGCCGAGAACGTGGCGAGGTTCATAGAGGTGAACCTCCACCTCATGCTCGACATGCGGACGGACGAGGGGCAGTGGGCGGCGCTCGTCAGCACCACCGGGGACCTCGAGATATTCATGGAGCGCTGCGGCGAGGAGGCGACCCGGGAGACCGTGCTCGATTTCCTCACGTTCGACAGGGAGAACCCGAACTCCATACTCTCGACGCTCACTATGGTGAGGGAGAACGCGAGGTCGGTACGGGAGATAATCTCTTCCGAGATGTGGGAGCAGATAAACAAATTCTATTACTTCGTCAGGGACTCCGCTCTGAGCGGCGTGGCGGCCGAGACCCCGCAGGACTTTTACCGGAGGGTGAAGACCGAGAGCCACCTCTACGCGGGTATAGCGGATTCGACGATGAACAGGGGCGAGGACTGGCACTTCGCGCGCCTGGGGAGGCTCCTCGAGAGGGCCGACAAGACGTCCCGTCTCATCGACGTGAAATACTTCATACTCCTGCCCAAGCCCGAGGACGTGGGCACGCCGATAGACAACATTCAGTGGGCGGCGCTCCTGAAATCGGCGAGCGCGCTCGACATGTACAGGAGGAAGTACGAGCAGATAACTCCCGAATCGGTCGTGCAGTTCCTGCTGCTGGACAGGCACTTCCCCCGCGCGATTCTCTACTGCGTGATAATGGCGGAGGCGTCGCTCCATTCGATTACAGGCACGCCCGCGGGCATGTTCCGGAACGAGGCCGAGAGGCGCATGGGCAGGCTCCACGCCGAGCTTACCTACGCGAGGATAGACGATATCATAAAGAAAGGGCTACACGAGTACCTGGACAATTTCCAGACGGAGCTCAACAGCGTCGGAGACTCGATAAGGGATACGTTCTTCGCGCTGAGCACTACCGCGCCCAATACAGCCGGAGGTATGGAAGAGTGACGTTCTGCGTGGGCATGAAGGTGAGAAAAGGGCTCGTAGGCATCGCGGATACGCTCGTGACGTCGGGTACCGAGAGCATTATGGCTAGGAAGGTCACGATACATCAATACGGCAGGCACTCGCTCTTTCTCATGACCTCGGGGCTCCGCTCGGTGAGGGACAAGGCGCTCACGTATTTCAACGAGGTGCTCGAGCAGGACGACAACACGTTCGACAAGCTCTACATGGCGGTGAACGCCTTCGCCGCGCAGGTGAGGCGTGTCGCGGACGAGGACAGGAAGGCGCTCGAGGAGGGGGGGCTCCATTTCGACCTCTTCTCCATCATCGGCGGCCAGCTCGAGAAAGACACCGAGCATAAGCTCTACATGCTCTACCCGCAGGGGAACTGGGTCGAGGTGGGGCAGGGCACGCCCTATTACCTGATAGGGGAGTCGAGCTACGGGAAGCCCATCATGGACAGGGCGCTCTCCTACGAGCTCAACATGGAGACCGCGCTCAAGATCGGGTACCTCGCGTTCGACGCGACCCGGACGAGCGCCGTAGACGTCGACTTCCCCATAGACGTCGTGCTCTACAGGGCGGATACGTACGACATAGTGGAGCACAGGTACGAGAGGGCCGAGCTGATACGCATATCGGAATGGTGGCAGAAGACGATAAGAGAGGCGATAAGGGAGCTCCCCCACGACTGGGTGGAGGCGGCTTTCTCGAAGCTCGGGGACGGTGTGAAATGACATACGAAGGGAGTGAGACAATGAAGATAAAGATCAGACACACGACTAGATACAAATACACGGAGGGCGTGTTTATCGACCCGCAGACTATAAGGCTCAGGCCGAAGAGCGACGGGTCTCAGAGGCTCGTCAGCTTCGAGATAGACATAGACCCTGTACCGGACGGCATCGCCGACATCGTGGACGTAGCCGGGAACGACAGCACGTGCGTATGGTTCTCGGGGAAGCACGACCACCTGACGATCACGACGCGCTCCGAGGTCGAGACGCTCCGGACGAACCCGTTCGACTATATAATCACGGAGCCGTCCGTGACCAGGCTCCCGGTGTTCTACCCGAAATACTACGTCCCGTCGCTGAGGCCCTATTTCACGCGCAATACCGAGCCCGAAGGGCAGGTGGACAAGTTCGTCTCGGACGTGATCAACGAGTCGGGCGTCGAGACGATGACGTTCCTCAACGTGCTGAATAACCGCATATACGAGGGCTTCGAGCAGCTCGTGAGGCACGAGGGGCCGCCGTATCCCGCCGAGATAACGCTCGGCACGGGGAGGGGGTCGTGCAGGGACCTCACAGTACTCTTCATGGAGGCGTCGAGGGCCGTGGGGATCGCGGCGCGGTTCGTGAGCGGGTACAGGGAGCACGAGATGATAACCGAGGAGAGGCAGCTCCACGCGTGGGCCGAGGTGTACATACCGGGCGGCGGGTGGAGGGGGTACGACCCGTCTTCAGGGCTCGCGACCGCGGACCAGCACGTCACGGTGTCGGCCGGGGTTATTCCGGAGGAAGCCGCTCCGCTGACAGGCTCCTACAGGGGGACCGGCGCGCGCTCCATCATCGACTACGAGATAGATATCACGAGTCAATGATTATTGTATTCGGCTGAGACAGGCATTAGAATTCCGGAGGGGGCGGGGGAGCGGATTGGGGGCGGAGGAACTTCCCCAAAGGAGCGAAAGACAATGCCTGTGACAATCAATCTTAAACAAGCCTTCCTTACGATCACCCTGATTTTATTTGTCGGCGCCGCAATCGCCGTCGCTGACGACGACGGCGACGTGGAGAAACTCCCGCTCGCGCCGAACGACCCGGATATATCCGACGTCTGCACGCTGTCCGACTGCAACCCCGCAAAGCCCTGCGCCGACCCGGACGAGAATTGTTATACGCTGAACGGCGTGTTCTACTGCTGCACGGCGGCCCCCGACCCGGGCATGGAGGCGGTGGGGGATTAGGCACACATAGTGTGCATATATATGGCTTTCACGTTCCGCCTGAGTTGAACTATTGTAGGAGCGGCTTCCAGACGCGATCCGTATTATTTCCCTCCCCCTTGAGGGGGGAGGGTTTAGGTGGGGGTGTACCATACAGTAGGAGCGCCATACCTGGCGCGATATATTCAAATTAAAAGACTGGATTCCCGCTTTCGCGGAACGACAAAAGGGAAGAGAAAGACTTTCTTGATTGATTGAGGTGTGAGGTAACACCCCCATCCTAACTATTTTGGCTCAGGCATCATCGTACCAGAAGATTATAGGCTATGTTGCCGCTGTTGAGAGCGCGACCTACTTACTTTGTATTCAGTAGATACTTCGGTGGTGGGCAAGCTCATAGGTTGCAGCCAGGGGCGTCCGGTTTCTTTTGAATTCAATGGATTATCTCATGAACACAAGCATTCGAGTATTCAGCCCAGGGCGTCCGAATTCTCTTATTTTTGTATTAATCATTAAATAGCAGGGAATAATTGATTTGTCAGTTATCTGTCGAGGGAGTCCGATTCTTCGCTCGATCAGAATCGTTATCGAATTCGTTGCTCGCTCGAAGCAGTTCCCCTCAAGGGGGGGAAGGAATTAAGAATAAAGGACGAACGGGCGGCGGGTCGCCGCGGACATATGAGATGCTGGCAGGGCTGAGGAGATAAGGATGAATCGTATATGTGCACACATTGTGTGCCGCACTACGTGCGTGCGCCTAGTGCTTGGTGATGCCGGCCGTGTCGGCAGGGGGCTTGGCGGCGGGCCCTGTGCGGACAATTTCCACCTCGCCGCTATCCTGATTCCGGAGCTCGTACCCGCCCTCGAAAAAACGCCCGGCGAACTCCCTGATCTCCGCCTCCGAGCACTCTATGGAAATCTTGGTTATCGTCTCATTATCCAATATTGCCAGGGGCTTAAGAGTAAAAGGGTTCATCTTTCCGGGAAAGAACTTCGAGATGTAGGAGCTCAGCTTGGTCGAGTATTCTATGAGCTCGTCCCGGGGTATCGACAGGATGAAGAAATATTTTTTTTCGGCCATGCAAATCGCCCCTTACATATTCATTATACACGGTATAATAATAACCTGTCCGATATGACTTCCCGTGAAAAGATAGAGAGAGTGTGGGCCAAAGAGCAGGAAAAATGGGGCCTCGAAGACTGGAAGCTGGTCTTCTCGAACCAGAGGAGGCACCTGGGCTATTGCAAGCCGAGGAGGCGGATAATCTCGCTCTCGCTCGCGTTCATGTACGCCAACCCTTACCCCGTGATGAAGGACACGCTGCTGCACGAGATCGCGCACGCGATACACTACATCGAGACGGGGAAGTCGAACCACGACAACGGCTGGAGGGAGGTCGCGCGCAGGGTAGGGTGCAGGCCCGACAGGTGCGCTCCCGTCGAAGGGCTCAACATGCCGAGAGGAAAGTACGTGGGCGTGTGTCCCGTGTGCAGGAAGGCGGTGCATTTTTACAGGAAGGTGAGGAGGAGTTATTCCTGTAACGACTGCACGAACGGCTACGACTCGAAATTCAAGCTCAAGATGATGACCACCGACAAGTACGAAATGAACGGCGGCAGGCTGCACACCCCTATAGTTTTCAAGAAGGCCCGCTCGAAGTAATAAGCCCTTTTTCTGTCATCGCGAGGCTGTCTTATAGCCGTGGCGATCTCGCTTTTTTCATGAGATTGCCGCGGTCGCGGAAAACGCAATTTGGTGTTTGTGTGACCCTTGTGCATAAATGAATGAGCGTACTTGCAATCGGCCGATAGCGACCGGTTCTTGCACACGTTCAGAACCGTTCCTCGCAATGACAGGAATAGGAGTGCGTCTTTCCCGATTACTCGTCTGGGCGGTGGACGTGCCTAAGCCCGCCAGTTAAGCAGCTCGATGATATTTCCCTCGGGGTCGGTCATGTAGACGAACCTGACGGTGCCGAGTCCGTCAATTTCCTTTTCAGAAATTTCCCCGAGATCCCCGCCGCCGTTCCCGATGATTATGTCGCGGAGCCCGGCAAGCCCTTCCGCGCTCCCGGTCTCGAAAGCTGTGTGCCTTAGCCCGGCGCGGTCAGCGGCGGGTGGGGCGCTGTCTTCGATTACGCCCGCGTACTCGATCAATTCCAGGTGCGCTCCGCCTTCTCCGGCATCAGGCAGGCGGAGGTGCACCCTTTTTATCCCGGCCCCAGGGACGCCCCGGTCTCTTTTAATGCGCGTCTTGCAATGCGGGGCGTAAGTTCTTAGAATTATCGGACGCCGATGTATGAAAAGCTGAAGCACAAAATCCACGATATAATGGAGCCCGACGACACGAGCCCCCTCGCCGAGCAGGCGTTCGTGCTGTTTATCATGGCGCTCATCGTGCTGAACGTGATCGCGGTAATTATTGAGACCGTCGAGAGCGTCGCGGCCAGGTGGGGCGGGTTCTTCTACGCGTTCAACATATTCTCGATCGTGATATTCAGCGTCGAGTATCTGCTCAGGCTCTGGACGTGCACAGTCGATGAAAGATACAGGGCCCCCGTTGCGGGCAGGATAAGATACGTATTCTCGACATTCGCGCTAATAGACCTTATTGCGATACTGCCTTTCTACCTGCCGTTCGTTACGACGGTCGACCTCCGTTTCCTACGCGTGCTCCGGCTCCTCACGCTCCTCAAGATGACCCGGTACGCGGACGAGTTCAAGCTCTTCGGCAGCGTGCTCAGGGCGAAGAAGAGGGAGATAGTCATCTCGGCCATACTCGTGATGATGCTCATCATCCTTTCGTCGAGCCTCATGTACTACATCGAGCACGACAAGCAGCCGGAAGCCTTCTCGAGCATCCCGGCAGCGATGTGGTGGGCCGTGGTGACGCTCAGCACGGTCGGATACGGGGACGTGCTCCCGCTCTCTCCGCTCGGGAAGCTCGTCGCGGCGTGCGTGTCCGTCATGGGCATAGCGCTCTTCGCGATACCGGCCGGTATTATCGCGTCCGGGTTCGTCGAGGAGATGCGGAGGAAAAATTCCGAGGCCAAGGTCTGCCCTCACTGCGGGAAGAGGATAGGGGAGTAGGGGGCACGCTCGGAGCTTCCCGGCTGCGGCTAGGGCGTTTAACATGCAAAGACGAAGCAAAGACAAATATTATTTCTTCTTTGTCTGGATACAAAGAAGCAAAAATCACACACGCAGTGTGGATTACGAAAAGACTGTACATAATTTGCTAAAAATCTTGTGTTTAAGCTAAAATCTTTCAAATGGACTGCTGAAAGATTTTCACGCTGGACACATAGTGTCCATT
>JAHKKQ010000114.1 GCA_020027805.1 Candidatus Dadabacteria bacterium | reverse complement strand
CAATGCTTGCGCCGTCTTCGAAGATTGTGATACCAATGCCCGGAACGCTCTCACAATCTATGTCCGAGAGCTTCCATCCCTCAAGAGGCTCCTCAATAAACTCCATGCCCTGACCGGGATCCAAGCCGAACGCAAGACATCTCGAGTTGGCGATAAGCTCGAATGGTTCAGCCACTTGCCCGAATATCAACTTAAATGGAAAAAAAACAAACAAAAGTCCCAATACAGAAAGCGCGAAGACATAAAACGGTAATGCTTTATGGGTGTAAGTATTCATATATTCATCCTCCTTCAAGTTATTAAGATTATCGATTTTACAATACATCGCGGGAATTAACAACAGAATGTTCAACTTTCCCGGCCCCGATGTGAGATCCCTCTTTTTCCATTCCAGTCATTCCGGAACCGTTTCCAATAAAAAAAGCCCCTTCCCCCGCTCGGGAGGAAGAGGCTCCGTATTTTGCTGTCAATTTCCGAACGCCTTAATCGGAAATCCAGATTTATTCCTTAACTCCCTCCTTTCATAAAGGAGGGTTAGGGTGGATTTATATCTCTTTCTTACTAAGTGTTAAACGCCTTCCTGCGCCTAACCGCGAAGAACACCCCGATCAACACCAATCCCCCCGCCGCCGCTATCATGCCCCACTCGGAAAGCGTCGGAACGACCGCCTTGCCATCCCTCTCGCGGATGTTAGCCTTAAAAAGAGGAAACCCCGATGCCCGAATCCAAAACCCTTTTCATCGTGCGCCACGCGAAATCGAGCTGGGACGACGCCGGGCTCGACGACAGGCAGAGACCCCTCAACCAGAGGGGCAAGGAAGAAGCCCCCAAAATGGGGAAGCACCTGGCCGGATATTCCGTCAAGCCCGGGCTAATCACTTCGAGCCCCGCGGTGCGCGCTCTCAAGACCGCCGAGAAGATCGCGAAGGAGCTCGGCTTCAAGAAATCGGACGTGGCCGTGAACGAGGGGCTCTACACGTTCGAAGGCGACGGCCTCATGAAAGTGGTAAAAGAGCTCGACGACAGGTACGGCTCCGTGATGCTCGTCGGCCACAACCCCGCCGTCACCTCCTTCGCGAACGAGATCTCGAACGCCGGAATAGACAACATCCCCACATGCGGCGTGGTGCTCCTCGAATTCGACGCCCGTAAATGGAAGGACGTCGGAAAGGGCGGGGGCAGGCTCCTCGAATACGACTACCCGAAAAAGCTCTGGGGCAGGGCTTGAAATTTCCCCCCGCCCCTGTATAAATTCCCCTGAATCGGATTAACCGAAATGGAATACTCGACCCCCGACCTCTGCGACCTCTACCCAGCGCTCGTCCGCATAGCCGGGCCCGTATTCAGGAATTACGGAGGCAGGCGCTCGTTCGGCGGCGAGGTCGTCACTATCAAGTGCTTCGAGGACAATTCGTTCGTAAAGGAAACCGCCGGCAAGCCCGGGCGCGGCAAGGTAATGGTCGTCGACGGCGGCGGCTCGGTGAGGAAGGCCCTCCTCGGGGACCTCATAGCGGAGGCCGCATTCAAGAACGGGTGGGAGGGGTTGATCATATACGGCGCCGTGAGGGACGTGGACGCGCTCGGGAGCCTCGACCTGGGCGTCATGGCGCTCGCTTCGATACCGCTCAAGACCGAGAGGAAGGGTGCGGGGGAGACGGGCGTACCGGTGACCTTCGCCGGCGTAACTTTCGGCCCCGGCGAGTACGTCTACGCCGACGGCACGGGGATCATAGTGTCCGCGGAGGCTCTTCCCCCTATACCGCCCCGCTAAAATCTATTGATAATAATTGGAAAATAATCTACAATGGAGACAGGAAGGACCTCTCACCATTAATCTATATCAGATGATGATCGAGACCAGCGCGGAGGAGCAATGAAACTTTTACTCATTAACCCGAGATTCCCGGAGAGCTTCTGGAGCTTCAAATGGGCCGTCGATAACATCATGCCCAGGGACGTAAGGACGATAAACCCGCCCCTCGGGCTCGCCACGCTGGCCGCCCTCTGCCCCCCCGACTGGGAGATCGAAATAATAGACGAAAACATAGAGACCATACCGCTTAACCCCGTAGCCGACGTCATAGGCGTCTGCGGCATGGGGGTGCAGTTCCAGAGGCAAAAGGAGCTTCTCAGGTTCTACAGGAACAGGGGTTACTACGTAGTTGCGGGCGGAAGCTACGCCTCGCTCTGCCCGGAGTACTTCGAGACCCTCGCCGACACGGTAGTCGCCGGAGAGGCCGAATACATATGGAAAAAGTTCTGTACGGACTACGATAACGGCTCCCCGCAAAAGCTCTACAAGGAATGCGAAGAGGTCTCGCTCGAGGATTCGCCCACGCCGCGTTTCGACCTGCTCAAGCTCGACAAGTACCAGGCGGTGAGCCTCCAGTTTTCGAGGGGTTGCCCGTACCGCTGCGAGTTCTGCGACATCATAGTCATGTTCGGCCGGAAGCCGCGCGTGAAGTCTTTCGAGCAGGTCGGCAAAGAGCTCGACGAGTTGAGGAAATTAAACATCACGAACGTATTTTTCGTCGACGACAACCTCATCGGGAACAAGCCCGTCGCCAAGAAGCTCATGGCTTACCTGAGGGACTACCAGAAGGAGCACGGTTATCAGTTCCTATTCGGCACCGAGGCGTCGCTCAACATAGCGCAGGACGACGAGCTGCTCGACCTCTTCAGGCAGGCCAATTTCGGATGGGTATTCATAGGCATCGAGTCCCCGGACGAGGGAAGCCTCAAAGAAACGCTCAAGTTCCAGAACACGAGGGGCGACATACTCGGCTCCATAAGGCACGTGTACTCGTACGGAATAGAGGTGCTCGCGGGCTTCATCATCGGGTTCGACAACGACACCGTCCGCACGTTCGATCTGCAATACAATTTCATCCAGAATTCAGGCATACAGGCGGCGATGATCGGGCTCCTGACGGCGGTGCCGAAAACCCCGCTCTACGAAAGGCTCGAGAAGGACGGCCGGCTCATAAAGGACGCGAGCGGGACCGACAACACCAAGCTCGGCACGAACCTCATACCCAAGCAAATGACCTACGAGGAGATGGTGGACGGCTACCGCGAGCTATACTACAGGCTCCTCGACGACCGCACTATCGCGGACAGGATTATAAACAAAACCACTTATCTGAAAAAACCGATCTTCAGGAGCACTTACGGCATAACCGAACAGGCGCGCTCGCTCGGCAAATTCATTATGAACGGCATCGTGCCCGGCGGGCTGCCAAGGGCATATCATTTTCTGAGAACGTTCCCCTTCACGAACCCCGGCATGATACCGCTGGTCATACAGGACTGGACCATAGGCATATCGATGAGGAATTACGTCGACCGTAATTTCGCGAGGGTCACGGACGAACAGGCGAGCCTCGCCAAAAACCACCTGGCCACGTTCGAGCTGTCGTTCGGGCGCTACCTCGACAGGGGCGTGCTCGAGGTCTCCCTCGAAAGGGTCCGGAACGCCGCGCACAACCTTTCCATATCCATAAAGGGCATGCTCGACGTGGACTTCTTCGACAGCGTCGGTACGCACCTGGAGAGCGTGCTCAGGGATACGCCCTCGTCCGTCACGCTCAAGATCGAGGAGATTCACGATGCCGAGCGCCAGCACCTCCACAGGCTCTTCGACCGGCTCTCCCTCTACGGGGACAGGATATACATCGCAGTAAACGAGAAGCTCCGCGACAAGGTGCACATCGATTCCTCCGTATTCAACCTCGTTCTCGAAGGGTAAGCGGGCACACACCAGTGTGATTCTACGATTCTATCGGAACTCCTTTGCCTAAACCAGCAGCTGCGGCAATTTCGATTGCCAGCGGCGACTCGCCGCCCGTTCGTGCTGAGCTTGTCGAAATTCTCAAACCCAAAGCTCGGAACCCCCTTCCGTATTTGTTATTCATAAACCGCATTACGTGTGGTATCTTTGTTTTTTCGATCTAAGGAAAGAAAGTTTACTTATAAGGGGTATTATTATGTCCGTGAAAGACCCGTTCTCCATAATGCGCACAGGTTTCGGATTCTGGGAATCTAAAGTGCTGCTCACCGCTGTCGAATTCGACCTGTTCACGAAGCTGGGCGACAATTCCATGACCGCCCGGGGGATAGGGGAGATGCTCTCCCTCCACTCGCGGGGCACGCGGGACTTCCTGGACGCGCTCCTGTCGATGGGGTTCCTGGAGCGGGAAGGGGACGGCCCGGGGGCGCAATACCGGAACACCGAAACGACGCGCGTATACCTCGACAGGGATAACCCGTCCTACATGGGCGGCATCCTGGAGATGCTCAACAAGCGCCTCTATAAATACTGGGACGACCTGGGCGAAGCGCTCCGGACCGGAAAGGCGCAGAACGAGATCAAGCACAGCCAGAAACCCCTCTTCGAGGAGCTATACTCGGACATCCCGCGCCTCGAGCAGTTCATGTGGGCGATGGCCGGCATATCGCGCCACAATTTCATAGCGCTCGCGCAGAAGTTCGACTTCTCCCGTTTCAGGACGCTATGCGACGTGGGCGGCGCGGCGGGGGTGCTCTCCATAGCCGTCGCCGAAAAGCACCGTAGCCTGATTTGCACGTCCTTCGACCTCCCCGAGGTCGAGCCAATCGCGAAAAGGTCGATAGAGCGGGCGGGGCTGTCCGACCGCGTGTCGACGGCGTCGGGTGACTTCTTCCGCGACCCGCTGCCGACTGCGGACGTCATTACGATGGGGATGATACTCCACGACTGGAACCTCGAGAAGAAAAAGAAGCTGATTAAGTCCGCGTACGAGGCCCTTCCCGAAAGGGGGGCGTTCATCGTGGTCGAGAACCTCATCGACGACGCCCGCAGGGAGAACACCTTTGGGCTCCTGATGTCCCTCAACATGCTCATCGAGACAGGCGAGGGGTTCGACTACACGTCGGCCGATTTCAACGAATGGTGCGCCGAGGCCGGGTTCAAAAAGTTCGAGGTGCTCCACCTGATAGGCCCTTCCAGCGCCGCGATTGCGTATAAGTGATTCCGCGATATTCGCATACCCCTTCGCAGGCGCGGCAATCTCGCGTTTTTCTCTTCCCGACATTACAGAATTTGCGGCGGGTGAGCACCCGCAGGCATATGATCCCTCCCAATCTCTTCTGCGCAGTCTAACCTGTCATTGCGAGCGCAGCGCGGCAATCTCATGAAAAAGCGAGATCGCCACGACCACAATGTTTTGGTTTCAGTATCTATTTGCCATAAGATATTGGTTCTTAGGAATCAGCCAAGGGCGACCTGCTCCTCTTATTCATCGTAGCAGTTCTCGCGAAGACAGAAAAAGTGATGCGGGTAGAATTTGAAGATTTAGCGAGTACATGAGATTTTTAGCACAATTCTGTAATGTCCTTTCATAAAACACACTATGTGTGCTTTTCATCAAGGAAAAGAAGAGAATAAAATATTGCCTTTTCCTTTCTTTCCCCGACATTCACAGAATCGGCGGTGCGACGCCCCGGCGGAATCCACGCTTGAAATGGTAAAATAAATATATGTGCGGAAGGTTCATGCGCAAGGAAGAAAAGGTGCTCCTCGAAAGCAGGTTCGGCTGCGACGCCTCAGGCAGCGCCCTCCTCGCGCCCGAATACAACATCGCCCCTTCTCAGGACTGCCCAGTCGTCACCGTCGAGGGCGACAGGCGCGTGCTCGCCCTCATGCGATGGGGGCTCGTGCCGGCGTGGTCGGGCGACGTGAAGATCGGATACAGGATGATAAACGCGCGCGCGGAAACGGTCGCGGAGAAACAGAGCTTCAAGACACTGCTCAAAAAATCCCGCTGCCTCGTCCCGGCCTCGGGATTCTACGAATGGAAGAAACTCGCGGGCGGCGGCAAGACCCCCTATTTCATCAGGCTCAGGGGCGGAGGGCCGTTCGCGTTCGCGGGGCTCTGGACAGTGTGGCACGCGGGCAGTGAGGACGAGCTCCGCTCGTTCACGATCATCACTACGTCCGCAAACGAGCTGATGGCCCCAATCCACGACAGGATGCCGGTGATTCTCAGCGAGAAGGACGAGGCGCGCTGGCTCGACCCCGAGCTCGGCAAGGCCGAAGACCTTCTCCCGCTCCTCGTTCCGTATCCCCCGGACGCCATGGAATGCTGGGAGGTCTCTCCCTACGTGAACTCCTACAAGAACCGCGGCGAGGAATGTATAAGAAAGGTTTCCCCCGTTCCGTAATCGTCATCGCGAGGGAACGGTTCTGGGCAAGCGCAAGAACCGGCCGCGTCTGTTCACTTTGCTGCGATGTTCATTATCCCAGGGAAAGAGCATTGGATAATAGTGACCGCGGCAATCTTGTTTGTGTAGTTAATTCCCTCCTTAGAAAAAGGAGGGCCAGGGAGGGTTTAGTTGTTAACCTGTCCACCCTTCGACCCTTCGACAGGCTCAGGACAGGCAGGCTCAGGGTGAATGGGGCGAAGGCGTCAAGCACACATTCCCCAAAACATCTCCGAAAGGAGTACAACAGCACACCGGTTTTGACATTTGAATCCCCGTCCTTAAAGCATATACCTTTAAGCAATATGCTATCAAGATAGGCTATTATATATATGCTTCAATTATACATCATGTCACAGGAATCAGGCATTCACAGGGGGGGGATTTATATTGTTGTCATTCCCGGCAACGATGGGGAATCTCATTTATTTCTATTTCCCTCTACCCTGATGGAAAACTGCTTCGAGAGAGAGCGAGAAGCAGGTTGCCCTCACAACGAAGGCACACACGATGCTTAAATCCGGCTCAATGTTGCCTGAGCCAAAATAGTCGGGGTGAGGGTGTACCCAAGATAAAAAAACAAGTCATCGTGAACCATGTCCCGGACACCGATCCGGGATCTATTCAGGGTTTAGGGTAACAAAAGATGTCGATCCTATTTACCGCCCCCCTACTTCCCCCCTGTTGCGGTCCATTCGAAGAGGGCCTGCTTGTCGGCGAGCAGCCGGGAGGCAAAGGCTACTGGAGGTAAAAGAATAATTTTTAAATAATCTCAGACTAATATCTACCAATTTCA
>JAHKKQ010000016.1 GCA_020027805.1 Candidatus Dadabacteria bacterium | reverse complement strand
CGCATGTTCCCGATGACCCTTTCTGGACTTCAGCAGGCAATCAAAGCCCTTAAAGACAAGAAAGTGAAGTTCGAAGGGCACTGAGCCGCACGATATCCCGATTCGTATAAATAATAAACAATGCCCCTCTCTATAGACCACATTAACATCGTTGTTTCCGACCTCGAAAGGTCAGTCAGGTTCTACACGGAGCTGCTTGGTTTCAGGGAGTCGAAGAGGGCGCATCTCGAAGGCGGCTGGATTGAGTCTATCGTAGGGCTAAAGGGTGTGGTAGCGGAGGTCGCGTTTATTGTCGCACCGGCGGGCGAGCCGAGGATTGAATTACTCTGCTACAAAACACCGAGAGGCGAAGCCGTTCCCGCGAATTCTTTCGCGAACACAGTCGGCCTCCGGCACATCGCATTCAGGGTGGACAACGTATACGCGGCCGCGGGGAAGCTGAAGAGTGCAGGGGTTAAATTACTCGGCGAACCCGTAGTCGTCCCGGAGACCGTAGTCACGCACGACGCGGGTCACAAGATGCTGTGCTACTTCCACGACCCTGACGGGGTGCTCCTCGAAATTACCGAGTACAAATGATTTCATGAATTGAATGGTTCTTTTCGCCGCCGGGGAACTGATGCCGGGGAACGCGCTCAGTCCGGGCTTGAGATTTCTTTCATTATTTCATTGGAGATGCCGGGCCCGCGTTCGGCGAATTCCCCGTCGGGGCCGTAGATAATAAAGTACGGTATCGAAGTGAGGCTGTAATACCTGACAAGGGGGTTCTCCCAGTTTATGATGTCTATCTCCCTCAAAGCGAGCTTGTGGCAAGGACGATACGGTTTAATGTAAATGTCATATTCGATTTACCCGTTGGCTTGATTATAAGTATACGCTTATCCCGGTGCGTAACAATCGTTCCGGGGCAATCAATCGAAAATCAGGGTGCGGTTCCCGTAGACGAGGATTTTCCGCTTGAGGTGGTACCAGATGGCCTGCGAGAGGACGACCTTCTCCAGGTCCCTCCCTTTCCTTATCAAATCCTCCACGCTGTCCTTGTGGGTTATGCGTACGACGTTCTGTTCGATTATGGGCCCCGAGTCGAGGTCGGCTGTAACGTAGTGGCTGGTCGCGCCGATGATCTTCACGCCCCTCTCGTACGCCGAGTGGTAGGGCCTCGCCCCCGGGAACGCCGGGAGGAACGAGTGGTGGATATTGATTATTCTGTTCGGGTAATGGGACACGAAATCTTCGCTCAGTATCTGCATGTATCTCGCAAGCACGATGAAATCGATATCGTACTGTTTCAGTATGTCGAGCTGATTTTGCTCGGACGCCCTCTTGTCCGCTTTGACGTCGGGCGTGACGCGGTAATCGATGCCGTGCGTGGCGGCGACGGATTCGAGGTCGCCGTGGTTGCTGATTATGACAGGTATCCGGACGTTCCACTGCTCTGACTGCCAGCGGGACAGGATATCGTGGAGGCAGTGGGGCAGCTTCGAGACGAAGACGGCCATGCGCGGCGTATAATCGGAGAAATAGAGACTCCACTTCATGCCGAATTTCTCGGCTATGAGCGTCTGGAAATACTCTCCGATCTTTCCGGCGGGGATTGTGAAGTTCTTAAGGTCCCATTCGACGCGCATGAAGAAGACCTTCTCCAGCGTATCCACGTGCTGGTCGAGGTATATGATATTCCCTTCGTTCTTGAAGATGAACTCTGTAATGGCCGCGACGAGGCCCTTTCGGTCCGGGCAGTGCACGAGAAGTATCGCCGAGCGGCTCTCGTCGTTCTCTTTTTTATTATTCATGCGGGTCAGTCCCTTCCCATAAGCTCGTAAATCTCGTCGTCCGAGAGCCCGAAGTAGTGCCCGAGCTCGTGCTGAAGCACTTCGTTTATCCTCTCCTCGATCTCCCGGTCGTTCCTGCAAACCTGTTCGATGTCTTTTTGATAAAGCACTATTTCGTCGGGCATCCTGATGCCCTGCCACACGCTCCGCAAATGGAGAGGGGTCCCCCTGTATAGACCGAGCAGGAGGCCCTCGCCCCTTATTTCAAGTTTCTCCTTGTCATCCGCGGAGGGGTAATCCTCGACCTTTATCACCACGTTATCGATTTTATTCCTGAACTGTTCCGGGATCTTCTGATACGCCCTGTCCACCAGTTCTTCAAACTTTTTTCTGTTCAAACCGTCTAGTCTGCAATTTTAATGGGATTTAATACATTAATCATATTATAGTATGATGCGCACGCTTTCAATCGCCGCGGACAATTAGCCCGATTCGTTTTTCGGCTTCTCTGTATCGCTGTCGTTCCTCTCCTCGGGCGCTGTAATTTCTTCAAGCACGTCCGCGACTACCATGTGAAAGGGGTCTTTCTTTCCCTGCGATATCTCAAAGAGCGCTTCCTTGAGAATGCCTTCCAGCTTTTTATCGGCCCGAGGTGGTTTATCCATAATGAATTATAAATAAATAAATTTACGAGAAAGTATAATGCCGTAATTACAGAAGGGGTACACTACTATTTCTGCTGTATTTGAACCGGTCCCGGCTTATCGCTTGAGGCCGGCGGAAATGGAGGGGTAGACTTTATCAGGCTTAATGTTATCCGCAGAACATGCTCGTAATATTCAGCCTCCCCGAACTAAAGAAAACCCGGACCCTGCCTGTTCTGCGCTTCCTAGATCTTCGACAAAAGAGATAAGCTCGGGAAAGAACATATTGAAGTTGTTATCCAGTTCCTTATAGTTAGATTCGACCTCCTCGATTGCGCCCCTGAGCTTGTTCTCCCTATGGAACCGTCTCCTGAGTCTTTCGGATATCCGGTCGAGGGCTATGCCTGTGCCTTCGAGCGTGCGGTAAGACCCGAGCCAGTCTTCCTCTATCATCCTCGGCAGGAACATGCGGAATCTTTCGGGAAGCACCTCCTTCCTTCTATCCAGAAGCGTGTATGTCTTTCGGATAAAGCCCTCGAGGCCCGTGTCGGAATAAGAGGCCCAGTTCTTTGAAAGCAGGTGGTCGAAGGCGAGGTCTATGATAACACCGGAGAACCTCCTTCTTTCGGGGCTCATCAGCTTCTTGCTCGCTCTGAAGATTTCGTGCGCGTCCGTGAAAACGTCCACTTTCCTGTGCGTCCTTATCCCTTTTTCGATCTCCGGGTGAAAACCGTCCCCTATAGACCCCTTCACGAAGTCCCCCATGATGTTCCCGAGTATGGAGTCTTCCGAGTCCCCGGCGAGGTATATGTGCGCAAGGTAGTTCATGTGCCCTTAGTGTACCCGGCGGATGTAATCTAAAGGGCATTCTCACTCCCGCCGTGAGCTGTGAGGCCCCGGGTAAGGAATATTTACTGGATTCCTACGAGCTCGACGTCGAAAATTAGCGTGGAGTTAGGCGGAATCACAGGGGGATAGCCTCTCTCGCCGTATGCGAGTGCGGGGGGGATTACTAGCTGGCGTTTCCCTCCGACTTTCATGTCCACAATGCCTTCGTCCCAGCCCTTTATAACCTGGCCGACGCCTAGAGTGAACTCTATCGGCTCCCCGCGTTTAACCGAGCTGTCGAATACGGTCCCGTCCTGGAGCTTTCCGGTATAGTGGACTTTTACTACCTGTCCCGTCTGAGGTTTCGGCCCGCTGCCTTCTTCGATAACGATAAATTCGAGCCCCGAGCTTGTTTTCTGGACCTGGTTTTTATTGTCATCCGCATTCGTATTGATGACCGTGAGGTTAACGACTAAGAACGTCACAAGTGTGCAAATCATGAATACCGTCGCATAGCTTATCATGAATTTCTCCTTTATTGCTGATTGTTTTATTTTTATAGTTGCGGCCAAACAGGAAAAACATTACACAATATTCGATCAAAGCACCATCCATAGGAAGGGATAATTTTTTCCGGCGGGTAGTGGATTGATATAGCTTGGAATTTTCATGCCGGAGTTCATTATTTTTTTGTCAGTTATCCTGCGGGAACCATATAATTGACAGCTGTCTTTTCTTTGAGCCGGTCCGGGATTGACAAGTACTTTTTACCCTGAATTAATATTCATTTCAGCAAGGGTGCTCATCAGATAGTAGAGGAGGAGTCCTATGGGATACAAATTTATAAGCTACGAAAGAGAACCGAACGGTATAGGCGTTCTCACGATCAACCGTCCGAATGTGTTAAACGCGCTCAATTGGGACACGCTCGGTGAGTTGAGGGAGTTCCTCGAGGACGTCCTGCCCAAAGAAGAATTAAAGGCGCTGATTATTACCGGGGCCGGGGATAAGGCATTCGTCGCCGGAGCCGACATAGCGCAGATGAACGAAATGAAAGAAAGAGAGTTCCAGGACTACGTCGATTATGCCCACAGGGTGTACGAGCTTATAGAAAACGAACGATGCCCCTCTATCGCCGCTATAAACGGATACGCTCTCGGCGGCGGCTGCGAGCTCGCGCTGACATGCGACATCAGGATCGCGTCTGAAAAGGCGAGACTCGGTTTCCCCGAGGTAAAGCTCGGCATATTCCCCGGCTGGGGCGGGACGCAGCGCATTACGAGGATTCTCGGACTCGGTAAGACCAAGGAGCTCGTATTTACCGGCGAGATGATTACTGCCGAAGAGGCCCTCAGGATAGGCCTTGTCGAGAGGGTAGTCCCCCACGATCAGGTAATGAATGAAGCCAGGAAGCTCGCTGGAGCGATTGCGAAAAGGGGCCCTATAGCAGTGAGGCTCTCAAAAACCGCTATTAACGCCGGCTCGGAAATGGACTTGCAGAAGGCGCTCCTCCTCGAAAAGACCCTGGTTTCGCTCTGTTTTGATTCGCTGGACAGGGTGGAGGGGATGAAGGCGTTTCTAGAAAAGAGAGAACCCATGTTTACGGGTGAATAATATCCTCGACCGCGGCCGTTTTGTGACTTCAGAGTTAAATGCGGCCATGCACCCTTCGTTGTATTCCACTTTCTTATTAAGGGGCTTTAATTAAAGCTGAAAGCCCCCTTATCCGCTGTCCTGTCAGGTTGACAAAAACCTTATTAGGAATAAAATCTATAATCCTTAAATATCGAATGACTGAAATACGAGCTCCAGGAGGTGTCGTATGCTTGAACAAATGCACGACTTGTCGGGTAAAGTTGCAATAGTAACGGGTGGTTCTAGAGGAATCGGGAGGGCGATCTGCCTTGCCCTGGCCGAGGCCGGAGCGGATATTCTGCTCAACTATTCGCGGAGTGACAAGGAAGCGGACAAGGTGAAGAAGGAGGTCGAGAAATTCGGCAGGAAGTGCGTTACCGTGAGAGCGAACGTCGGTAATTTCCAGCAGGCCCAGGGTCTCGGCAAAGCGGTGATGAGCCACTTCGGCAAGGTCGACATACTCGTCAATAACGCCGGGATAAACAGGGACAGGACCCTTAAGAGAATGACGTTCGAACAGTGGAACGAAGTAATACAGACTAACCTTTCGAGCGTATTTAACTGCACGAAAGCTGTCATAGACCCCTTGTCTGAACGTGGCGGCGTAATCATTTCGATATCTTCCATTATCGGAGAAATGGGCAACCTCGGCCAGTGCAACTACGCTTCGACCAAGGCGGGCATAATAGGTTTTACGAAAACGATGGCGAGGGAGCTCGCTAAAAGCAACATACGTGTAAACGCCATCGCCCCCGGCTTCGTGGAAACGGACATGCTCGGTACGGTGCCCGAAGACATCAGGGATCAGATCAAGAAGGAGATTGCGCTCGGCAGGTTCGGCACCCCCGAAGAGATCGCGATGTCGGTTGTTTACCTCTGCTCCACCGCCGCGGGCTGGATTACCGGCGTAACATTGAGGATTAACGGCGGCCATTACATCTAAACCGAATATGAAAGATCCGTATTCATGATGACCTGTACGAAATCAGAATCTCACAAATACGGATCTTGTTTTTTCTTCTCTGTATTCTCTACTTGGATCTCTCTATAAGCCAGTCAGCGACTTCGGGCCACAGGGCCTTGAGAGATTTGCTGCTTACGGAAAGCCCTATATGCCCTGTTGGATACACGATCGTTTTAGAATCCTTGCTCGACGTCATATCGGTGAATCCCAGGCTCGAAGCCGGAGGGACCAGGTGGTCGTTCTCGGCGATCAGGTTTAACACCGGACACTTTATTTCTTTCAGGTCCACCCGTTTTCCGTTTATTCTCAGCTTGTTCTCTGCGAGCTGGTTTTCCTGATACAGGTATTTTACAAACTCCCTGAATACCTCTCCCGGGACGGGGATGTTGTCGTTGAGCCATTTCTCCATGGCGAGGAAATTCTCGACGAACGCCTCGTTGTCGACGTTCTCGTAGAAGTTCACGTACTTGGAGACGAGGTTCTGAATCGGCTTCATGAATATGAATCCCGACTGCAGAAATTCTGCGGGGACGTTGCCGTATGCGTCTATGAACTTGTCCACGTCGAAATTGGGTTTGTCGCCCCAGAGGCTAAGCGTGCCCTCAACCTTGTAATCTATTCCCGCCGTCATCAACAATAGGTTCCGTATGTCCTCGGGATAGAGAGCCGTATACATGGCCGACATCGTCCCGCCCATGCAGTAACCCAGCACGCTTACCTTGTCGGCGCCGGAATGTTTCTTAACCTGTTTGATGACCTGCTTTATGTACCTGTTGATGTAGTGGTTGAGGTCGAGCTTCTTGTCCTCGTCCCCGGGGGACCCCCAGTCTATCAGGTAAACGTCTATTCCCTTCTTTAAAAGCACCTCAACGACGCTCCTGCCCGGCTTCAAGTCGAGTATGTAGGGGCGGTTGACCAGTGCGAATATCATTATCAGCGGCACCGGGTAGGTCTTTTCGGCAAGCGGGTAATAGTGCAGCAGGCGGAGCTTATTTTCGGTGAATATGACCTCGTGAGGCGTTACCCCGACCTCGACTTCGGGCGGATTCAGCAGCGCTATCTCAAGAGCCTTGTTGAATTTGTCTCTCGCCTTTCCGGCTTCCTGCATAGCGGAGTCCACGTATTTATTTCCCATGATTGCTAAGAGCCTCCTTGTCTAAAGCAGCCCGACATCGATTGTTGCCGTTATCGATCGGGTCTGGATTTAACTGTTACTTTTTTGAGGGACGCGCGGGTTTATTGTAATCGTCCACTTTATCGAGCAGGTCGTTCACTTTGGCCTCCAGGTTGTTGATGGAAGCGAGAACCCTGTCAATATCCCCTTTTGTCGGAAAGCGCATGTTCTTAAGTGTTTTTTCAACCGCTTCATCGAAATATTTCTTGAACTCGGAGGACTTCTCGACCGCCTTCCCTATGTTGGCGGCGAATAGAGGACTGTTTACCCATTTCTCGAGGACTTCGGAAGAGGACTTTTCCCATGTTTCATAAAACTTCTTATATTGCGCTATAGGGTCGTAATCCTCCTTGCCCGCGTTTGCCTCGTTTTTCGCGATAGGGTTCTTCTTCCACATGTCCATAGCTTCGGACATGGTTTTTTCCCATGCCTCGTAAAACTTCTTATAGTGTTCGGTATAGTCGAATGCCTCTTTGCTCATTGTCTTTTCTCCTTAACTTTTTTTTTGGAATTTCTGGTTCTGATTTTTGGCTTAGGGTTTGCTGCGCCTGACTGGAGGTCGGTAATTTTGCCCTCGAGATCCGCTATTTTCTCACCGAGGGAGTCGAGTGTGTCGATGAGCTTCTCCATGTCCCTCTTCTCCGGCAAATACCTCTGTTCGAGCGTCTGCTCCATGAAACTGTGGATGTAGTTCTTGAACTCCGAGGACTTCTCGACGGCCCTGTCCATGAGCGGGCTGTTCATCCATACGTCCATCAGCTTGTTGGTTGATTCTTCCCATGACTCGAAGAGTTTTTTGAAATAGCTGAAGTAGTAAATCTGCTCGTATTCATTCTTCTTGTTCAAAAGGTATCTCCCAGACAGCCGGACTCCGGAGCCCCGATATTCATCCTAATATTATACAACATAATAACAACCGTAAATCCTTATGCCGCACCTCGCCCTTACGGGTCAGGAGGTGAAGGCGCTTACGTATTTATCCAGCGCGGAGAAGGCCCTTTCAGCGGACTTCTGGTTGAGATCGAGCAGCTCTTTCGAATAGTTGTCCGATATCTTTTTAAACGTTGTGTAAAAATTGTTCTGAAATTCTACGATGCGGTCGAGTTTTTCGCTGATCCCGAGGCTGGAATATTCTTTCGGAAGCTTATCGAACGCGGACTTGACCTGCTCGGCACAATCGTTCTGGATCTTGCGTAGCTGATCGATCTGCGCATCCATGAGTCTCTTGTTTTCCTCAAGAAGTGAATGGGCCGAATCCAGTCCGATCAGATAGTTTTCCTTCACAAGACCGTTCAAGTCGTAATAAACTTCTTTTTTAACTTCGGACTTCGCTACTTTCTTAGGTGCTGCTTTCTTGGTTTGCGGCATATTGTTACCCCCGATTTTTCTTAATACTAATATAATTTCTCCGGGTTTTTTGTCAAGTGATATTGTTAGCAACTGCACAATTATATTATTCTGTTGTATAGGCTGGTTATAGAGCCCAAGTGTTGCAGTTCATAGCAACAGCGATTAAACCTTGATTGATTTGGTCCCCATTGCGGAACTATGCGGGCTCAGGTCAATCGGCGGAAAGACCGGCTGATGGAAAGCGGGCCGATTTACTGTAAGCGATTCCCCGAGACCTCCGAATACCGCCTGTTTTCTGTCCTTATGCCATAATTCCGGTACCATAATCTTCAAAAAGGAGATACGGATTGCCGGGAGCGTTAGTCCTCATAGTACTCGTGATTCTGTCAGCGTTTACCCCGGGCGTACACGCCCAGGTAAAACCGGATGCCGGGAATGAAGAATCCGCCTCCAAAAAAGTGATAACATTCGGCTGTCTCCTCCCTCTGACAGGCAAGTACAGAGTCCTTGGGGAGAAGGCGCTTAAGGGCGTGCTCGCAGCCGCCGAATCCGGACATAGCGGTATCCAGTACAGGGTCGTGGTCAAGGATATCGGGGACAGCGAGAAACGGCTTGCTGCTTCGCTCGATGAATTATTGAATACCCCCGGCCTTTCCTTTATAGTAGGCCCCGTGCCCAGCAAGTTTATTCAATCGGTAAGCCCGAAGGTCAATTCGAAAAGACTTCCCGCACTGGTGTTTCCCGTTTCGGAGAACGAGTCCTCGGGCGGGCCTTATATAATAAAGTATTACTACCCTCTCGAAGAGCAGGTAAGGGTGCTGTCCGGCTACGCGGCGCGCGGCCTGGGGGTCAGACGGTTCGCTATCCTGTATCCCCGGACTGCCCTGGGGGCGAGGATGAGAGGGCTTTTCGCCTCCGGCGTGGCCGAAAACGGCGGCAAGCTTGTATACGAAGGGTCTTACGACCCGGGATCGAGAGATATTTCGGGTGAGCTTGGCTGGATATCGTCGGCCGCCCCTGAGGCTGTATTCATACCCGACGGCGCAGCGTCCTCGGCAGAGCTGATCCTGAGGCTCAAGAGGGAGGGCAAGCTGAGGGACGTGCTCTTCCTGGGACCGAGCACGTGGAACAGCCCTTTGTTCCTGGACCTGATAGGGCAGGAGATAGAAGGGTTTGTATACAGG
The DNA here is from genome assembly GCA_020027805.1 of Candidatus Dadabacteria bacterium. Classification (GTDB taxonomy): domain Bacteria; phylum Desulfobacterota_D; class UBA1144; order Nemesobacterales; family UBA2774; genus 2-12-FULL-53-21. The sequence continues at coordinate 20,009 of JAHKKQ010000016.1, read as the reverse complement.
GCGGTCTTTACCGATGTCTTTTATTATGGAGACGGGGACTGGGATGAATATTCCAGACTTACGGAAGGTAGATTTAACGAGAAGCCAGATATATTCGGGTATCAGGTCTACAGGGCGCTGAAACTCATCCTCTCGCTCAATCCTGAATCCGGCGGCGGAGCCGTTATCACCGACGGTCTCGGTTCGCTCAGGAACAACCCCTATTACGATGTAGAGATAGACGGGAGCGGGAGCTACCGGGTCTCCCCTCGTTACAGGATACTTTCTGTGAGCGACGGCGAGCTTATAGATATTATTAATGTCAGGTGATCGTTGATAACCCTGGAGTCGGCGAGGCATGCGGCTTCCCGATTACTCACATCATCCCAGGAAGTCGTGACGGCCGGGAGCCAGGAATCCGATCACGAACAGGGTGAAGAGAATAATGCCAAACCCCAGGACTGCGCCGAACGCCGCCTTCCGCCCCTTCCAGCCCGACGCCAGCCTCCCGTGAATTAGGACCGCGTAAAGCAGCCACGTAACGAGCGACCACGTCTCCTTCTGCCCCCAAACCCATGCATCCCCCCATATTTCTTTCGCGAGGAGCAATCCCAGCGCGAGCCCGACCGTTATAAGCGGGAATCCGATAATGAGACAGACGTGGTTGATTTTATCGAGTGTGGTAAGGGACGGGAATTTCTGCAGCAGGCTCCCCACGCGTTTCGATTTTATCCTCTGTTCCTGAAACAAGTACATGAGGCCCGAGATAAAGGCCACCGTGAATAGCGCCTCTCCCAGGAGAATCAGTACGATGTGGATCAGTATCCAGGGATTGCTCAGCGACGATTCGTGCTCGATAATCCCCTGAGGGAGAATTACGTGAGGGAGCGTCATAATGAAAGCCAGGGGGGAAACGAACGCCCCCAGAAGCGGGGCGTTGAATATAAGCTGTGACCCTATGAATACGATCGTGATGGATAACGCAAAGAGATAGAGAGTCGTATCGAGCCCGCCTGCCAGCGTGTCTCCCTTCAGATAAAGCGCCACGATGCTGACCGACTGGACTATCGTGCCGAGGACGACGGTGTAGAACCCTACCCTCGAGCCTGTCCTGCTGTCAGTCCAGATGTGGCTCATGTAGAATACGGTCGCGATGAAGTATAGAAGGGCGGTAACCCAGTATAAATCCATATCTATATTCTATTTATGATGGTGATTAAATACAATAAATGCCGTTAAATAAGGAGGTCTGCTTCAGGATGCCGGGCATTTTTCAAAAACACCTGCGATAATTAAAAATTAGTTTGTTACGCAATAATGATGAAAGGGTATTAGGAGAACGCCGCCTCTTTGAGGATCTCGGTCTGGTAATGGGTGGTGAGGGCATCGATAAGCTCGTCCATATCGCCGTTAAGCACCGCCTCGATTTTATAGAGAGTGAGTCCGATCCTATGGTCCGTGATCCTGCCGTCCTTGAAATTGTACGTCCTTATCTTCTCGCTCCTGTCTCCGCTCCCGACGAGGCTCTTCCTGGTGTTAGCTAACTCGCTACGCCTCTTTTGCTCTTCCATCTCGTATAATTTCGCCCTCAGCATCCTCATGGCGTGCGCGCGGTTCTTATGCTGGGACCTCTCGTCCTGGCACTGTACCACGATCCCCGTGGGCAAATGGGTAATCCTTATGGCGGAGTCGGTCTTGTTCACGTGCTGACCGCCCGGACCGGACGCCCTGTAGGTATCGATCTTCAAATCCTTCTCGTCAATATCCACTTCCACCTCGTCGGGCTCGGCCAGCACAGCGACGGTAGCCGTCGAGGTATGGATTCTTCCGCTCGTCTCCGTCGCCGGAACCCTCTGCACCCTGTGCACTCCGCTCTCGTACTTGAGCCTGCTGTATACGTTCTTGCCTTCTATGGCTACGATGACCTCTTTTAAACCGCCTATACCGGTTTCGCTCAGGTTGATAATTTCCACTTTCCACCTGTTGGTTTCCGCGTATCTCGTGTACATCCTGAACAAATCGGCTGCGAACAGCGCGGCCTCATCGCCGCCCGTACCTCCCCTGATCTCGAGAAATACGTTTTTTGCGTCGTTCGGGTCCTTGGGGAGCAGCAATAAACGGAGCTCGCCCTCGAGTTTCGGGAGCTCGTTCTCGAGCCCGTCGAGCTCTTCTCTAGCTAGCTCAGCCAGGTCCTTGTCTTTAAGCAGAGACCTGTTTTCCTCGATTCTTTCGAGCACACTTTTATACTTCCTGTAAATCTCCACTATTTCGTCTAAGTCTGATAATTCCTTGGAATACTTATGAATTTCAGGCGGACTTATATCGGGTTTAGTTAGTGTTTTCTCGATTTCGAGGTATTTTTTTTCGACTTCTTCAAGCCGTTTTAACATTCCTAATTCTGCCATTTCCTACTATTATCATCACACATCTTGCAAAAATTTCAAGATAATATTAAACTTGTCTAGGTAAAATAATGGAAACAATGGATATTCTGGAAGGCAAAATTAAAGAGGCTCTCTCGAGGAAAACAAAGCTCGAGGTGGAGCACAAAAACCTAATGGAGGAAGTTGTCAGTCTCAGGGAAAGTGTAACAAAGCTTGAAAAAGAAAGGGATGAGATTAAACAGAAGTTAGACAGAGTCATCGAAAAGGTTGAGATTTACTTAAGCAGGTCTGAGGCATAACATGAAACGCCTTAAGATTAAGTTCCTGGACGCGGATTATTATATCAAGACAGACGCCGATGAAGATTACGTCCGGAAGATCGCTTTGTATCTGGAGCAAAAAGTGAAAGAGATATCCACTCAGGATAACAACCTGGTGGTGCCTAATACGCTTCTGCTCGCGATGCTGAAGATTACCGATGATTACTTCAAACTATTAAAAGATTTCGAGGAATTTAAAGACGGTGCTGAAGAGAGATCAAAGAGATTGGTGCAAATACTGGAAAGCTCCCTTAACGAACAGGAAACCTTTGGGTTTAGCGAAGGAATTCTTAGAGAGGAACTCGGAAGAGAAGAATTGGAAGACTCGTATAAATACAGATGATGTTGATATACCTGATTCATTTCTTTCCCTCTTAGAGGCAGGGGGTTTAAATCTTGAGCAACAGAAAGAATACGTCCGTTCGTATTTCTTAAAGAGAAGGTCCCGCCTTTCCGATACCGAGATAGCCGAAAAAAGCCGCCTGATTGCGTATAAACTCTCTTGCCTCGGGTTGTTTATCCGCGCGAAAAGGGTGGGGTTCTACTATCCGGTCAGGAACGAGGCGGATACGAGGGAGATATTCTCCCGTTCCCTCGGCTCGGGGAAAGAGACCTACTTCCCCAGAGTGAGCGGGACAGGACTGACTTTCCATAGAGTATTGGACCTGAGCGAGCTTAAACCCGGGGAATTCGGTATCCCGGAACCCGATTCGTCCTCATCAAGCATAGCGCCCGAAGATCTGGACCTGATCCTTATACCCGGAATCGCATTCGACGGCTCCGGCGCAAGGCTCGGGTACGGAAAGGGGTATTATGACCGCCTGCTGGTTAATGTCCCCTTGAATAGAAGGGCCGCGCTTGCATATTCGCTCCAGATGTCGGATTCGCTCCCCAGCGGGGAGACCGACCTTTCCGCGGGTCTGGTGGTGACCGAGTCGGGAATAATTTTTTGCGAAATGAAAAGAAGAATAAAAGGCAGAATAAAAGAAGGAGGAAAACAACATGACTGAACTGATAATTGCTGCAGCGGCTTCGGTTGTTGCCTTCGCTTTGGGGTATTTAGCTAACCACCTCTATAGACAAATGAAATTGAATAAGAAAATAGGTCTAAAGAAGGACGAAGCAGAGGTAATAATCGAGAACGCGAGGAAAGAGGCTGAGAAGGTCAGGGTACAGGGAGAGCTGAAAGCGAAGGAGATAGTCGAAAGAAGGAGCTCCGAAATCGAGAACGAGTCGAGGGAAAAGCAGAGAGAGGCGTTCAAAACGGAAAAAAGGCTCCAGAAACGCGAAGAGATTCTCGATAAGAAATTCGAGGGTGTCGAAAAGAAGGAATCGGAACTTACAAAAAAGGACAGGGACCTCGTGCTGAGGGAACAGGCCCTCGGAGAAAAACAGAAGGAACTCGATGCCGTTATAGACGAAGCCAAGAAGAAGATAGAGGACATAGCCGGTATGACGCAGGAAGCGGCCCGGAACGAGCTCATCAACATTATCGAAGACGAGGCGAGGCATGAGGCTGCCAAAAAGTTGAAACAGCTAGAGGACCAGCTCCATGAAGAGGCCGAGAGGAAAGCAAAGGACATAATAGCGCTCGCTATCCAGAAGTACTCGGGCGAATACACGAGCGAAAAGACGATATCCGTCGTCAACCTCCCGAACGACGATATGAAGGGGAGGATAATCGGGCGCGAGGGGAGGAATATCAGATCGATCGAAGCGAGGACGGGGGTCGACATTATCATTGACGATACCCCGGAGACCGTGGTTATCTCTTCGCTTAACCCGATAAGAAGGCAAGTCGCGAGGATATCCCTCGAACGACTGATCGACGACGGCAGGATTCACCCCGCGAGGATCGAGGAGATCGTGTCCGATGTCGAAAAAGAGATCGAGCGCGAGATTCAGAAGGCGGGGGAAGAGGCCATTTTCGACCTGGGTATCACGTCCATACATCCTGAACTCGTGAAGCTCGTCGGAAGACTCAAATACAGGACCAGCTATTCGCAGAATATCCTGAACCATTCGATCGAAGTCGCGTTCATCTGCGGCATACTGGCCGCCGAAATAGGGTACGACGTGAAGCTCGCCAAGCGCGGCGGGCTCCTCCACGATATAGGGAAGGCGGTCGACCACGAGATCGAAGGGTCGCACGTGGACATAGGCGCGGACCTCGTGAGGAAGTACGGCGAGCCCAAGGAAGTTATAGAGGCCGTCGCCCTCGCTCACGACCCGCAGCCGCAATCGCTTCTCGCAATCCTCGTTCAGTCGGCTGATGCGATATCCGCCGCGAGGCCGGGGGCGAGGAGGGAGACCTACGAGGCTTACGTGAAGAGGATAGAGGACATCGAAAGCATCGCAGGCTCATTCAGGGGGGTCGAGAGGTGCTACGCGATACAGGCCGGGCGCGAAGTGCGGGTCATAGTGGAGAGCTCGAAGGTGAACGACGAGGAAGGCGCTCTCCTCTCCCATGAGATAGCCAAGAAGATCGAGAAAGAGGTCGCATATCCCGGACAGATCAAGATAACCGTAATAAGGGAAGTCAGGGCTACGGCCTATGCGAGTTAGCCGCGGCTGTTGTTGTGTCGTCGTGCGGTGGACAGGAATTAAATCGCCAAATAAGAAAAAATCCTGAGCCGGCTGTGAGAACAGCCGGCTCAGGTGAACTTATCAGGGGTTGAATTTTCTATTTTGCATTAAGCGCGCCTTTGGCCGCCGCGAGTCTCGCGATGGGCACCCTGTAAGGGGAGCAGCTCACGTAGTCGACTCCGATCGCGCTCGAGAGCACAATGGATTGCGGGTCCCCGCCGTGTTCCCCGCATATGCCGACTTTGAGGTCGGGTCTCACCTTCCTGCCTTTCTCCATGGCGAGTTTCATGAGCTCCACTACGCCCAGATCGAGGGTCAGGAATGGGTCCTTTTCGAGAATGCTCAAAACCTTGCCGTTGAGCGTCACTTTTTCGTTCATGTATGTCTTGATGATTTTCCCGGAGTCGTCCCTCGAAAGCCCGAACATCATCTGCGTCAGGTCGTTCGTTCCGAAGGAGAAGAACTCGGCCTCCGTCGCTATCTGATCGGCGGTGACGGCTGCCCTCGGGACCTCTATCATGGTTCCTATTTTGTATTTTATTTTCTTTTTGGATTTACTGAGGACTTCGTCGGCCACTTGCTGGATGACGTCTTTCTGCGCCTTCATTTCGGTGACCATCGCCACGAGCGGGACCATTATTTCAGGGACCGCCTTCACCCCTTCGTCCGCCACCTCTGACGCCGCTTCCATTATGGCGGTCACCTGCATCCTGGTGATCTCCGGTATCAGTATGCCGAGCCTGCATCCCCTGAGACCGAGCATGGGGTTGAACTCGTGTAGCTCCTGGACTCTATCGAGGAGCATTTTCTTTCTATCTAGGCTCTTCGAGGACTCCTTTTTCAGCTCGTGCTCCTTTATATCGAGCATAAGCTCTTCGAGCTTGGGAAGGAACTCGTGGAGCGGCGGGTCGATAAGCCTTATGGTGACCGGGTGCCCCTTCATGGTGCGGAAAAGCTCTTTGAAGTCGTTCCTCTGCATCGGCAGGAGCTTCGACAGGTATTTGGCTCTCTCCTCGGACGTCTGCGAGAGGATCATATCCTGCATGATCGGTATCCTGTCCTTCGCGAAGAACATGTGCTCTGTCCGGCAGAGCCCGATGCCTTCCGCGCCGAACTTGTACGCTATTCTTGCGTCCTGCGGGGTGTCCGCGTTCGTCCTAACCCCGATCTTTCTGATCTTGTCTGTCCATTTCAATATGGAAGTGAATATCTTGTAGTTTTCCGATTCCTCCGGTTTTATCGTTTCCTCTACGACCTGTATTATGTCTGAAGGTATTACCGGCACGTGTCCGGAATAAACCTTTCCCTCGAACCCGTCGAGAGAGATGAAATCGCCTTCTTTAACGGTAACGCCGCCGGTAATGAAACGCCTGTTCTTCTCGTCGATGTTAATATCTTCCGCCCCCACGATGCATACCTTCCCCATCTGCCTCCCCACGACCGCCGCATGGCTCGTCCTCCCTCCCCGCGCGGTCAGTACGCCCTTGGAGGCCGCCATGCCCTTTATATCGTCGGCGCTCGTTTCCTTTCTGACGAGAATAGTGCTCTTGCCCTCGCTGCTGAACCTCACGGCGGTATCGGCGTCGAGAGCCACGGCTCCAGACACTGCTCCTGGTGACGCCGCGAGCCCGGTGGCTATGACCTTATGCTTCTGTTTTTCATCGGGATTGAATATCGGGAACAGGAACTGCTCCAGGTGTTCCGGCTCTATCCTCGAAATGGCCTCTTCTTTCGTGATCAGCTTTTCCTTGACCATGTCGTAGGCGATCTTTAAAGCCGCGATCCCGGTTCTCTTGCCGTTTCTTGTCTGGAGGAAATGGAGCTTCCCCCTCTCGATCGTGAATTCGAAGTCCTGCATGTCCTTGAAATGTTTTTCGAGCGTATTCGCTATCTTCGCCAGCTGCTTATAGGCCGGGGGCAGCTCGCGCGCAAGCTCCTCGATGTGCTTTGGCGTTCTGATGCCGGCCACGAGGTCTTCGCCCTGCGCGTTCATAAGACACTCGGCGTAGAGGTTCTTCTCTCCGCTCGCCGGGTCCCTCGTGAAACCCACTCCGGTGCCCGAATCATCGCTCATGTTACCGAAGACCATGGCCTGCACGTTGGCAGCGGTCCCCAGGTCGTCGGGAATGCCGTACTGCTTCCTGTAGAAGATCGCCCTTTCGTTGTTCCATGAAAGGAATACCGCGCGTATAGCCATGTGAAGCTGGTCGAGAGGGTTTTGAGGAAATTCCGCCTTTACCTTCTTCCTGACGTGCTGTTTTGATTTGTTGATGACTTGTTTTAGTATTTCGGGTGTTAGCTGAGCGCCGCTCTTTACGCCTTCCTTCTTCTTTATATCCGCGAACATGTGCTCGAACTCTTCCTTATCGATACCGAACACCACGTCCGAGAACATCTCTATAAGCCTTCTGTAAGCGTCCCATACGAATAAGGGGTTATCGGTCTTTGACGAGAGACGCTCGGCGATTTTATCATTCAGACCGAGGTTGAGAATCGTGTCCATCATACCGGGCATTGAGAACTTCGCCCCGGAGCGTACAGAAACCAGGAGCGGGTTTTTCGGGTCACCCAGTTTTTTCCCTATGAGCTTTTCGAGCTTCGAGAGATTGAGATCGATTTCCTTCAATATGTATTCGGGAATATGCCTTTTATGGTTATAGAATTCCGTGCAGGCTTCCGTGCTTATGGTAAAACCCGGAGGGACGGGTATGCCTATTCTCGTCATCTCTGCGAGTCCGGCGCCCTTTCCGCCCAGGAGGTCCTTCATGTTCCCTTTTCCTTCAGCCTTCCCATTGCCGAATAGATATACGAATTTCTTCATGGCCCTTTCCTTTTATATATAATCTTTTTAATCCCCGCCCGGTCATAGCCCGATGATTTACGTGCTCAATTTGGAGAAGTCCGCGATCCTGAAAAACAGGTCTCTTATTTCCCAGAGCATCGATAGCCTGTTCTTCCTTAATTCTGCGTTCTCGTCCATAACGAGGACGTGCTCAAAGAATTTATCCACGGGCTCTTTTAGTGTTCTCATTATGGACAGGGCTTCCGGATAATTCCTCTCCGACATCTTCCCGCCGACCTTTTCCCTGGTGTCTATGAAGGACAGATAAAGCTCCCTCTCCACGGGCTCGACAAAAAGTCGGTCGATAACTTCGCCCTTCGGCTGTCCTTTAACTATATTCACTACTCTCTTAAAAGCGGTTCCAAGGGAGTCGAAGTCGGGCGCCTTCCGGAATTCCGAAAGCGCTTCGATTCGCCTCTTCACTTCGACGATGTCGTCGAACTCGGCGCTTATCGCGGCTTCCACAACGTCCTGGGGGAAGCCGTCCGATATCATGATGTTCCTGAACCTTTCCTTACAAAATCCGGAGACTTCCGTCAGGATATTATCCTGCGAATCGGCGAACATTCCATGGGCTTGATCGATTATGGCCGTGATGCTCGCGCGGAAAAGCTCGTTAATGCTCAAATGGTAATTTTTATCGAGGACTATATTTATTATTCCTATTGCGTGTCTCCTGAGGGCGTAGGGATCTGAAGTGCCCGTCGGGATGAGTCCGGATATAAAACACGCCGAGATCGTGTCCAGTTTGTCGGCGATGCTCAGAACGGAGCCGATATCGGTCCCGGGCAGGTCCCCCTCGCGGGAGGTCGGCATATACTGCTCTTCTATCGCCCTCGCGACCCCGTCTTTCTCCCCGGCGAGGAGCGCATAATATTTGCCCATGATGCCCTGGAGCTCGGGGAATTCGAATACCATCTGGGTAGCGAGGTCCGCCTTCGACAACTCTGCTGCGCGGATTACGTCTGTCAGCGGTTCCATGCCGAGCTGCCCGCCGATAACCCCGGCGAGCACCTTTGACCTCTCGGTCTTATCGTAATACGTCCCGAGGTCTGAGAGGAAGACCATGTCTTTTAATCTCCCGATCTTATCTGAGAGCGGCATAGTCCTGTCTTCATCGTAGAAGAACCTCGCGTCTGTGAACCGCGCCCGGATGACCCGCTCGTTCCCCTTTACTACCACCCTGCTGTCTTTTGCCTTCGTCCCGGCGACGAATATGAAATGGGGCATGAGCTTCCCGCTTTCTGACCGTGAAAGCACCGGAAAGTATTTCTGATGGTTTTTCATCACGCTGATCAGGACTTCCTTTGGGAGTTTCAGGAAATCCTCTTCGAAATCACCCTTGAGAATGACCGGGTATTCGACCAGGTAGGTAACGGTTTCCAGGAGCTCCTCGTCCTTAAGCGCGGCCCCCCCGATTTTCTCAGCGAGATCGTTTATCCCCTTTTCTATTATGCTTTTCCTCCGGTCCTGATCGAGTACGACGAACCCCTTTTCGAGCCCTTCCGCGTAATCGTCCCAGCCCGAGACCGTAAAGGGCTTGGGGCTCATGAACCTGTGGCCGCGGGATTTGGATGAGCTTCTTACTTCCTCGATATTGAAATGAACAGTCTTGCCGCCGTAGACCGCAAGCAGCCACCTTATCGGCCTCGCGAATACCGCCTCCCCGTCGCCCCACTTCATGGATTTTCTGAAGGGGAGGCCGGTAATTATCCTGGGAAGCAATTCTTTTAAGAGTTTTTCCGTCTTCTGTCCCTTTATTTTTTTTACCGCCGCCAGGAAATCGCCCCTGTCCCTCGTTACTGTTACAAGGTCTTTTACGTCGACACCCTGGGATTTAGCGAACCCGATCGTCGCATTTGTCGGTTTCCCCTTTTCGTCGAACGCAATTCTCACCGGCGGGCCGTAGAACTCCCTCGACCTGTCTTCCTGGTTGTCCGTGAGGTCCGTGACCCGGAGCGTCAGTCTTCTCGGGGTGCCGTAGGACGAAATATTCCCGTAAGCAAGCTCGTTCTCGGCGAGCTCCCCGGATGCGCTCTCCGACAGTTTATCGATGGCATCCCTCATGAAGCCGGCGGGGATTTCCTCGGTTCCAATCTCCAGTATCAGATCTTTTGCCATGGATTCTTTTTCGCGAGCGGGAAACCCATTTCCTCCCTTTCGAGGAGATACCCCTCCGCGCACTGTTTCGCGAGCGCCCGCACCCTGCCGATGTACGAGGCGCGCTCGGTAACTCCTATCGCCCCCCGGGCGTCGAGGAGGTTAAACGTGTGAGAGCATTTGAGGCAGTAGTCGTAAGCGGGCAGGGGTAGTTTTTTCTGTATGATCTTCCTGCACTCGGTCTCGAATTTATCGAACAGGTCCCTGAGCATCACGGGGTCCGATTCCTGAAAGTTGTAGGTCGAGAATTCGAATTCGTCCCTCTGGTGGATCTCGCCGTACGTGATCCCCCTTGTCCATTCGAGGTCGTACACGCTCTCCACGCCCTGGAGATACATTGCTATCCTTTCTGTGCCGTACGTCAGTTCCGCGGAGACCGGCTTCAGGTCTATGCCTCCGGCCTGCTGGAAATACGTGAATTGGGTGATCTCCATGCCGTCGAGCCACACTTCCCAGCCGAGGCCCCACGCGCCCAGGGTCGGGGATTCCCAGTCGTCCTCCACGAACCTTATGTCGTGCGCGAGCGGGTCTATGCCCAGGTGTTTCAGGCTGTCGAGATATAAGTCTTGTATGTCGTTGGGCGAGGGCTTTATCAACACCTGGAACTGGTAGTAGTGCTGGAGCCTGTTCGGGTTATCCCCGTACCTGCCGTCTGTCGGTCTCCTCGAAGGCTCGACGTAGGCTACGTACCAGGGCTCGGGTCCGAGGCATCTCAGGAATGTCGCCGGATGGAACGTCCCCGCCCCCTTTTCCAGGTCGTAAGGCTGCATGATAACGCAGCCCTTTTTAGCCCAGTAGCTCTGGAGAGATAGTATCAGTTCCTGAAATGTCATTTAATATCCTTCAGCCCGGAAAATTCGAGGAAAAATAATACCATTAATTATATTTTTTGGAAATCGGGGGGATTAAAGACATCGCTCCAGATAGCACGGGACAGGCTCTGGTTGAACGCCTGGAGCGCCGGGATAGGCGGCTTCTCGGGCGCATACGAGATTCCTCTGAAGAAGTATAAGAAGCCCGTGCTCGTGGCCGCTACTGACGGCGTCGGTACGAAGCTCAAGATCGCCTTCATGACGGGGAGGCTCGACTCGGTCGGGATAGACCTCGTGGCCATGAACGTGAACGATATAATCGCGTGCGGCGCGGACCCCCTCTTCTTTCTCGATTATATCGCCACATCGAAGCTCGATCCCGGGGAAGGGGCGGAGATAGTAAAGGGCATAGCGAAGGGGTGCAAGGAGGCGGGCTGCGCGCTCCTAGGGGGAGAAACGGCCGAGATGCCGGGGTTTTACAGAAGGAATGAATTCGATCTCGCGGGGTTCGCCGTAGGGATAGTGGACAGAGACGAGATTATCGACGGCTCGGACGTCCGGCCGGGGGACGCGGTCGTAGGGCTCGCTTCGAGCGGGCTTCATTCAAACGGATATTCGCTTGCGAGAAAGGTGCTCCTCGGGAAGAAGAGGTTCAAGCTCGGGGATTCGCCCGGACCCCTGACGCGACCGCTTGCCGACGAGCTGCTCGAGCCGACGAGGATATACGTGAAGACGGTCCGTGAGCTGAGGAAAGCGTTCAGCATCAAGGCGATAGCCCACATCACGGGCGGCGGGCTCCTCGAAAACATACCGAGGGTGATGCCCAAAAAATGCGCCGCTCTCCTGGATTCTTCTTTCTGGACTCTCCCGCCGGTTATGGAGCTCATCAGGAGGGAAGGCCGTATAGACGCTCAGGAGATGTGGAGGACGTTCAACTGCGGGATTGGTCTCGTGATTATAGTCAAGTCTTCCGATGCGGGCCGGGTGCTGAAGAAGCTGCGCCTGCTTAAAGAAAAGGCGTACCTGATAGGGGAAATAGTAAAAAGGGGCAAGGGGGATCAGGGCGTGTTCATAAGATGACGCTCAATATCCTAATCCTGATGACTACCTGATGAATCCGCCGAATTGATAAATGAATGTCGCTTTGATGTGGAGTCTCTCCATAGCTCCCCAGCCTTCGGGGAACGGAGAGTAGGGCGAAGCCGATCTGATTGCCCTTATGGCTTCGTTGTCGAGACGCGCGTATCCGGAAGAGTTTAATAGCTCGATATTTTCGAGGTCGCCGTTCCGCTTAATCGTGAACACGAGAAACAGCTGTCCCTCTTCGCCCCGATAACGCGATTCTTCCGGGTAATTCCAGACGCTTTCTATCTGACTCTTTAACTTTGAGAAATAGGACAGGTATCTGAATTCGGTTGTGCTAAGCTCGACCGTGTCCTCCCTCATGTTTACGTCACGCGCCCCGAGATAATCCTGAGTGCCCTGCGAGCTCTCAGGGAATGTATTCGGGACGTTGCTGAACAGCTGCTCCTTCGATATGTTGGGAACGGCCCGCTCCTCGTATTTTTGGCTGGTCGCTTTCTGACTGCCGGTATCTTCTTTGAGCTGCTCCTTGGGAAGTGACGCCAGGGTCTTGTCGCGGAGCAGGTCTTCGCGCGTAATGCTCTGCCCTGTCGTCTCTTGTTTTGGTTTTTCGGCGGTCTTTGCTTTAGTCTCTTGTTTCTTCGCGGTTTTTTTTGGTTCCTGCTTCTTAACTTCACGTTTCGGTTTCTGCGGGGCTGCCGGTTTTTGCGGCGGAGGGAGCGCTACCGACCTCTTCGTGTACTCGTCTCTGGTTTTTTCTTCCTTTGCAGTGTGTGACCGTTCTGCGAGCCGCTTGGTCTCTTCGGGCGGCTTTGTTTCCTTTTCCTTGGGTACGGGCAGCTCGGTAATCTCGATATAATCCGGTTCCTTCTTTTCTTTCTTCGCCTGTTTATCTATGATTTCGAACTGATAGACCAGAATAATGGCCAGAATGAGCAGGTGAAAGAATACCGAGCCGATTATAAAAGGGAGGAAGGATTTTTTACGCGGTTTTTTCAGGTGTTTTAACCTAATCTGCCTCACAGGCAATATGATACCACTCAGGACGCTTAAATTCTATTTTCAGTGGATGTTTTTCCTTCATACTTGATCAAAAACGTTAATTTTGCGGCCTCGCCGAAGGCAGCGTGCATGTTCGCCGATGATAAGGGTGACGAGATCCAGTTAGACCGCCTTTAGCCGGAATAAGGGTGCGGTTGCTTATATGTTAAGGGAGGTATTCACGGGATTGGTCTCCGGACTCGGTAGCGCGTTTGCCGGTGCGTTTTAAATCAGGGCTCCTGTGACAGGTCTGATCTGAGCCTCTCGAGGAATCCATAATTAGTGAGGTCGAGGCATATCGGCGTCACCGAGATGTAGCCGTCCCTCACGGCTGTTATGTCCGAGTTCTCTATCTCGACGGACCCGAGCTCGTATCCCCCGATCCAGTAGTATTTTTTCCCCCTGGGGTCGACCTTTTCCACTACCGGCTCTCCGTATACGCGCTTGCCCTGTCTCGTCACCAGGACGCCTTTAATTTTCCCGACAGGGAGGTTGGGGATGTTCACGTTCAGAACGGTATCCTCCGGGAGCTTTTTTTCCAGCACGTAATTCGCAATGATCTTAGAATAATGGGAAGCCGCATCGAAGTTGAAATCTACCTTCGTCGCCAGCGATATAGCGATCGAGTTGATTCCGAGGAGGGCTCCTTCCATGGCCGCGCTCACTGTGCCCGAATACGTTATATCGTCGCCCAGGTTCTCTCCCTTGTTTATCCCCGAGACGACCAAGTCGGGCTTCCTGTCTTTCAGTATCCCGTTTATAGCCAGGTTGATGCAGTCCGTAGGGGTCCCGTCCACGGTGTAAACATTATCCGATATCTGCTCGATCCTGAGCGGACGGTAGAGGCTCAACGAATGGCTCACGGCGCTCTGGTCCCTGTCCGGAGCTACTATGTAGACCTCCCCGAGCGGTTTCAGGGCTTCGTGGAGCTTGTGAAGCCCTTCCGAATTTATTCCGTCGTCGTTCGATATGAGTATAGTCGGGGGCATGTCTTATTTACCGATGGGATGGAATCATCCGGTCAGGCAATAGAAAATACACAATTGACAGCGCCGGGCAAGTTTCGTTAATAATTCTTTAACTGAAAAATGTATCAGTATATGGTCGGGGTGGCCGGACTCGAACCGGCGACCCTCGGCACCCCATGCCGATGCGCTACCAAGCTGCGCTACACCCCGTGTGAGTGCTATGGAAAGTTTCTATGGAAAGAGGGAGAGGCGAATAAACTAGCCCAGGTTCTGCTTAATGGATTTCAATTCGCCCAATACTTCATGCAGCAAAACGTTTACCTTAGTGCTGACACGCTTCTGATTGGCTTCTTCTTTAAGCTTCTTCTTGGCGCCGGCTATCGTAAAACTCTGCTCATAAAGCATATTTTTAATCTTAATTATCGTGTGTATGGCCTCACGGTCATAAAGTCTCTGCGACTTTCTCCTGATCGGGGTTATCTCTTCGAATTCACTCTCCCAGTACCTTAGCACATAGGGTTTGATCCCGGTAAAATCACTTACTTCCCCAATCCGGAAATATATCTTATCAGGAAGACTCACTTCGGCTTTATTCTGCAACATAGTTTAAAAATTAGACCACTTTGGGTGAATTGTCAAGTGTAAATGATTAGGTATTGCCTATATTTATACCGTGACTTTAAAGTGTGAAGAACCTCTTCGGTCAGAGCCAGTATTCTGTTAAATTGACGGCGGCCGGAACGGGAAAAACCGGGACATGGCTCCGAGGGCTCTTTCTGCAATGTAGCTTTTCTTCTGGGATTTCGGGACCTTTTCCCCTGGAGGGGGGAATAGTCCGAAATTTATGTTCATCGGCTGAAAGTGTTTAATACTCCCGTCAGATATATATCTGAGGAGAGAGCCGATTGCGGTCTCCGGGGATGGGACTATGGGCGCCTCGCACATGGCGGTCCTCGATGCATTGATGCCCGCTATGATGCCCATAGCCGCTGATTCGATGTACCCTTCGACCCCTACTATCTGGCCTGCAAAGAATATCCGGCCATGGTTCTTAAGCTGAAGCGTTTCGCGCAGCAGTCTAGGGGAGTCGATGTAAGTGTTTCTATGGACGCTCCCGTATCTCATGAACTCGGCCTTCTCGAGCCCGGGAATCATCCTAAATATCCTCCGCTGCTCGGGATATTTGAGCTTGGTCTGAAACCCGACCATGTTGTACATCGAGCGTTCTATGTTCTCTGACCTCAGCTGGACGACGGCAAAGGGCATTATTCCGGTGCGCGTGTCCCTTAGACCTACGGGCCGCGCGGGACCGAACCTCAATGTATCCCTGCCCCGCTCGACGATCTCCTCGACCGGCAGGCAGCTCTCGAAATAGATCCCCTTTTCGAAATCCCTCGTCTCGGTCTTCTCGGCCTTCAATATTTCCTCTACAAGCGCGTAGTATCCCTCCTTATTTATAGGGCAGTTTATATAATCTCCTTCTGCCTCCTCCCCGTTCTCATACCTCGATGCCCTGTAAACCCTCGAGTAATCTATCGAATCCCCGTCGATTATGGGGGATATCGCGTCGTAGAAATATAAATGACCGGAGTCGGTTAGATCCCGGATGTCTTCTGCGAGAGCCTCCGACGTCAGGGGCCCGGTCGCGATAATAAGGGGTGTGCCGGGAGTGTCGGGAATATTCCTGAATTCTTCCCTCACCAATTCGACGAGCGGATTATTTTCGAGTTTCCCGGTGATATACCGCGCGAAGGCAATCCGGTCTACAGCCAGGGCTTTACCCGCAGGGACGCGTGTCGCCTCGGCTGCCTCTATGACGAGCGAGCCCAGCTGCCTCATCTCCTCTTTTAGTATTCCGCTCGCATTTTCGATGGAGTCGGATTTTAGAGAGTTACTGCATACGAGCTCTCCCAGATCGCCGGTATCATGAGCCGGGGACGTTTTAATCGGCCTCATCTCGTATAATTTGACCTTAATGCCCAATTTCGATGCCGCATGGGCCGCCTCCGACCCCGCGAGCCCGCCGCCCGCTATTATTATCCGCTTTTCTTCGTTCATGCGCTTAATTCTACCCGAACGAGGGTATTATGGTGCGGATTGAACTCGTCATAGAAGTCAGCATGCCCGTGACGGAAAAAAATTGATCCGGACGCCGTATGCATTCCATAACTTGCTTCTATTATGAAATATTTAATTCTTCTTTTGTGTAATGTCCCATCCCGGTGACAAATAAAGTCTCTGCCAAACAATATTCGTCATCTCAAATCACTAGTGATAACCGCGGGTTACAAGAAATTCTTAAGATTCTATTGTCATCTTAGTAACTTATGTGCTGACAGGGCTTCTTTGGTTCCATGGCATATATTTTGCTATTTTAGTAGATGGTTGATGTGTATGGGTTTATTTAAAGCGGATCAACTATATACGCGAGATTGGGCCTATACTTGGATGAGGGGAATATGTTCGAAAAGATAAAGATATGGTGCAAGGCTTCTGACCCAAGCCATCGGGGTTGAAGAACCGAGATGCATATCAACCGTAACTTAATAGGGATCCGGAAAACGACAAAATAGAGATGAAAGAGCAGCGAGTCAGCGCACAGATGGGCGATATACTGATCAAAGAGGATGTAATAAACCTTGATCAGCTCAAAACCGCCATACAGGAGCAGAAGGAAACGGGGAAAAGGCTTGGGGAGACCCTCCTCAACCTCGGATACATAGACGAGCACCAGCTGGTCGCGTATCTGAGCAAGCAATACGGGGTTCCCGCAATAAACCTCGACCAGTTCGAAATCGCGATCGACGTTTTGAAATCCGTTTCCAGAGAATCCGCAATAAAACATAAACTTATCCCGATAAACAAATCCGGGTCGACGCTGGTCGTCGCAATGTCCGATCCGTCGAACATTTTCGCTGTGGATGACCTCAAGTTCGCGACCGGCCACAACATCGAAGTCGTCGTGACCTCGGAAAGGTCCATAAGAAATGCGATCGAGAGGTTCTACGGCTCTCAAAAGGAATGGGAAGACGCGAGGAAGGCCCAGGAGAACACGGCCGCAGTAGACAAGCTCATGGGCGACCTCGATGAATTCCTTATCGAGATAAGCGGCGAAGAAAATATAGACCTCAACGACCTCGAAAGAGCCTCGGAAGAAGCCCCCGTAATCAAGCTCGTAAACCATCTGCTGATGGATTCGATCAGGAAGGGCGCGAGCGATATACATATCGAGCCCTACGAAAAATCTCTCCGGGTAAGGTACAGGATAGACGGGGTGCTGTACGATATAATGCACCCGCCGTTAAAGCTCAAAAACGCGGTATCATCGAGAATAAAGGTAATGTCGAGCCTCGACATAGCGGAGAGGAGGCTCCCTCAGGACGGTCGAATCAAGGTGAAGATGAACCAGAACAGGACAATGGAATACCGTGTTTCCGTGGTTCCGACACTGTTTGGAGAAAAGGTCGTAATGAGGATTCTGGACAAAGAGTCTCTGCAGCTGGACCTGACAAAGCTCGGGTTTTATGAGGACCAGCTCGAGGTTTTCAGGAGGTCGATATACCAGCCGTTTGGAATGGTGCTTATCACGGGCCCGACGGGAAGCGGTAAAACGACGACCCTCTACTCGAGCCTCATGGATCTAAACCAGGCAGACGTAAACATCTCGACGGCCGAAGACCCCGTGGAGTACAGTCTCCCCGGTGTAAACCAGGTGCAGGTGCACGAGGAGATCGGTCTAACGTTCGCTTCCTGCCTGAGGTCGTTCTTAAGACAGGACCCGGACATTCTCCTCGTCGGCGAGATCAGGGATTACGAAACGGCGGAGATAGCGATTAAGTCCGCGCTGACCGGACACCTCGTCCTCTCGACACTCCATACCAACGACGCCCCGTCTACAATAACGAGGCTCCTAAATATGGGTGTGGAGCCGTTCCTCGTCACAGCGTCCCTCAACGCCATAGTTGCTCAGCGTCTCGTAAGGGTGGTTTGTCACGATTGCAAGCAGGAAACGGAGGTCGCTCCCCAGGTGCTGATAGATCTCGGGGTGCCTCCCAAGGAAGTTTCCGATTACATAGTTTATAAAGGCAAGGGCGAAGGCTGCAAGACGTGCTCCGGGACCGGGTATAAAGGCAGGCTCGCCGTGTTCGAAGTTATGGAATTGACCGACGAGCTCAAGGAATTCATACTCAGCGGCGCCTCGTCTCTCGAAATAAAGCGGGAAGCGTTCAGGCAGGGCATGAGAACGCTCAGGCAAAGCGCCCTTCAGAAGCTGAAAAATGGTATTACCTCGATCGAGGAAGTCGTGAGGAATACAGCGGCCGATGATTAATCTGCGGAGGATAGAGTGTCGATAGCGATAGACAAGCTTCTAAAACTCATGGTTGAAAACGGTGCATCGGACTTGCATATAACTGCGGGCGTGCCGCCGATGATCAGGATCGACGGCAAGCTGGTCCCGGTCAAGCATCCCCCGCTTACCCCTACCGATACGAAAGACATCTGCTACAGCGTGCTGACCGACATGCAGAAGCACAGGTTTGAAGAGAACTGGGAGCTCGATTTCTCCTTCGGAAAAGAGCATCTCGGCCGTTTCCGCGGTAATGTATTCACCCAGAAGGGCGCAGTCGCGGGCGCATTCAGGCTGCTTCCTTTCCTGCTGAAAAGCTATCAGGACCTGGGGCTTCCCCCCGTGCTCGCGGAGCTCGCCAGGAAGCCGAGGGGGTTGATCGTAATTACTGGTCCTACCGGCTCCGGTAAGACGACTTCCCTCGCGAGCGTCGTCGACCAGGTAAACAAGGAGCGGCACGAGCATATCGTTACAATCGAAGACCCCATCGAGTACGTCTTCGACCACAAGAACTGCGTGGTCAATCAGAGGGAGGTCGGGAGCGACACCAAGAGTTTCGCAAACGCTCTCAAGAGCGTTTTAAGGGAAGACCCGGACGTGGTTCTCATAGGCGAGATGAGGGACCTCGAAACCATAAAGATAGCGCTCACGTTATCCGAGACCGGGCACCTTACTCTCGCGACGCTCCATACGAACACGGCCGTACAGACGATCAACCGTATCATAGACGTTTTTCCGCCGCACGAGCAGTCGCAGGTAAGGGCTCAGCTGTCATTCGTACTCGAAGGCATACTCTGTCAGACGCTGATACCGAAGATCGGTGGAGGGCGCGTGCTCGCCGTGGAGGTGCTCATACCCAATCCCGCGATCAGGAACCTCATCCGCGAGGACAAAGTGCATCAGATCTATTCACAGCAGCAGATCGGGCAGGAGAAGTGGAAGATGCAGACCCTTAACCAGAGCCTCGCTGATCTGTACCTGAGGAAGCTCATCAGTTACGACGATGCTATGGGGAAATCTCAGGAGCCGGAAGAAATAAAACGAATGATAAGCGAACGCTCTTCCTCGGAAGGTTCGAAAGAGCGTGTTATGAGGCAATAAGCCTCCAAGGTGCGGCATGAAGAGACATGAAAATGCGATGATGCAGAAAGAGGGGAAACCGTAATGCCGGTATTCGTTTGGGAAGGCAGGTTTGGAGGGATGATAAAGAAGGGCGAGATGGACGCCCCCAGCAGGTCTGCGGTGCTGGCCCGTCTCAGGCAGATGCAGATACAGCCTATACCGAACCGGATAAAGGAAAAGGGCAAGCTCTTCGGTTTAAACTTTGCCTTCGGCTCGATATCCACCAGGGACCTCGTAATCTTTACGAGGCAGCTCTCGACGATGATAGACGCCGGACTTCCGCTCGTGAGGGGGCTCGATATCATTGCGTCCCAGCATCCGAATCAAAAATTCAAGCAGATAATTGTCAGGGTGAAAGAGGACG
>JAHKKQ010000015.1 GCA_020027805.1 Candidatus Dadabacteria bacterium | reverse complement strand
CAAGCCTTAGCTCACTTTTTTGACGCCCTTTACTGGAGCATTATTACCGCCGGCACTGTGGGCTATGGGGGGACACTTTTGTTTTGAAAGGTATAGCGCTTCAGGATACAAAGGCTCGAGTAGCCATGAATCTTGAGGGCCAAGGGTTGATGGCCATATCGGCAGCCGAGGCAGAGGATATGATTGCTAAGACTATCCAGAGGCGTGCTGCGAAACCGTCATTAGGCAGAGAAGTAGCAGCGGTGTTGGCTCGCTTGAACGCGAAGGCAAGCCAAGATAAAAGATCAGAAGGACTAGTAAGCCAGAGTTGCATAGTCACGTATCTCGCAAGTCCGGCCGATGGTTTGGTCACTGATTTTTACAACTGGGATGCCGGGGTAAAAAAGCCGGTGCTGCAACATTTAAGCAATGGTTATGATGTAACTAACCTTATCGAGTCCGTTCTTCCTTACATAACCGATAATATGAAGAGAAATTTAGAAGCAGTAAAAAGGGGAGAGCCTTTAGACGATGAGATTGATGCCGACGCTATAAACGATTTATTGCGTCGTGGCCACAAAGAGCCTTCGGACGAGTTGAAATAGTGCGCGAACTCCCGATTCTCCCAAAAGCTTAGTTTCTGCGCTTTGCCACGCCAGATCAAATATGTGATTGCTGCTTCCGGAGTTTTATATGAATTTATGGATTATGCATGCTTGTATTTTTTCTAAGCGAAAAGCGGTCCCCATTTAGTGCGGTTAAACCTGACTCCTGTCGAGGGAGCGGTACTGGATCGCCTCCGATATGTGGTGGGCGAGGACGTTTTCAGCGCCTTCGAGGTCGGCGATAGTGCGGGAGACCTTCAATATCCTGTCATAGGCTCTCGCGCTCAAGCCGAGCTTGTCTATCGCGGTCTCGAGCAGCTTGATACCTTTCTCGTCGGGCCTGGACGCCTTCCTGACCATCGACGGGGACATCTGGGAATTCGAGTGGATTTTCGACCTCTTGAACCTCGCCTTCTGTATCTCCCTCGCCATATTCACGCGGGTCTTTATGGGGGATGAGCCTTCACCGCCCGCTTCGTCGGCGAGCTCCTTATACCTCACGGGGGGGACCTCTATGTGAATGTCTATCCTGTCGAGAAGCGGGCCCGAGACCTTGGCCCTGTACTTCTGTATCTGTATGGGGGAGCAGGTGCACTCTTTTTGCAGATCGCCGTGGTAGCCGCAGGGGCAGGGGTTCATGGCAGCTACGAGCATGAAGTTGGCCGGGTATGTGATCGAGGTCGAGGCACGCGAGATCGTCACCATGCCGTCTTCAAGGGGCTGGCGCATAACCTCGAGCACATTCTTGCGGAACTCGGGAAGCTCGTCCAGAAAAAGCACGCCGTTATGAGCGAGGCTCACCTCGCCCGGCTTTGGAATTGCGCCCCCGCCAATGAGGCCTGCATCGCTTATCGTGTGATGGGGGGAGCGGAAGGGCCTCGTAGCGTAGAGGGATGAATGGTCGGGGAGGAGGCCCGATACCGAATATATTTTGGTCGTCTCGAGCGCCTCCTCGAAGCTCATGTCGGGGAGTATCGTCGGGAGCCTCCGGGCGAGCATCGTTTTCCCCGTGCCCGGGGAGCCTATCATGAGCACGTTGTGTCCGCCGCTCGCAGCGACTTCCAGGGCGCGCTTCACATGCTCCTGTCCCTTCACCTCGTGGAAATCGACGTCGTATGTCTTCGACTTCGTGAATAACGAGTCTACGTCTATCCTCGTCGTGGGGATTTCCCTCTTGCCCGCTATGAACTCGACTATGTCCTGAAGGGATTCTACAGCGTATACGTCAACACCCTCGACTACCGCGGCCTCTTCGGCGTTCTCCCGGGGGAGGATTATCCCCTTGAGTCCCGAGTCCCTCACGCATATGGACGAGGGCAGGGCGCCCTTTATCGGTTTTACCCTGCCGTCGAGGGATAGCTCGCCCAGGATTACGTATGAGCTCAGGAGCTCATGGTCAATCAAGCCTATCGCGGACAATATGCCGAGGGATATGGGGAGGTCGAATGCGGAGCCCTCTTTTCTTATATCTGCGGGGGCGAGGTTGACCGTAATCCTCCTCTGTGGGAAATCGTAGCCGCAGTTCTTGATGGCAGCCCTGACTCTCTCCTTGCTTTCCCTGACCGCACCTTCCGGGAGCCCCACGGTATTGAACTGCGGGAGTCCAAAAGCGAGGTCGACCTCGACTTCTACGAGGTATGCGTCTACTCCCAGGACTGCGCTTGAAAGGACCTTGGCGATCATAGTTATTCGGGGATTATTATAACCTCTATGCCTTTTTTATATCGGGATATGAAATAAAAATCAATCTAAGAAGTAAAATAGTGGAGGTCCCGTATCAAAGTGATTTTAGCAGGGGATATCTGACAGGGATGGTGCCGCACATAAAAGTTGATTGACATAAAGGGCTTTCTTGCGGATATTTATATGATTCGAAGTAAGCACTTACTTACACTTTCTATAAGGTTTTACTCCAGACCCGGGACGAGATGGAAAGCCTGAAACAAGCGGATTATTTATAATTATCAACTAAGATCGACTGACCGGACTGGCCAACGGGGCGGAGGGTTTCAAGTATTCTGAATGTGGCTGAACTTATCTCGGGTCTCTATTCGAATAATACGTACGGGAGGAAAGGTTTCATGACTCGCCGCCGTCCGGATTACTTTTTCTTAATCACCGCTTTATTCGTGGTTATCGCGGCTTGTTCCGGGGAGAGCGACACGCCGGCCGACAAAACGAGTCAGGGAGACGAGGGGACAGGCGTCCCCGTCAGGGTGGCGAGGGTCGAGCAAAAGGACGTGCCCGTCCAGCTAGACGCTATAGGCAACGTGGAAGCGTATTCGATCGTCGAGGTCAAGCCGCAGGTGGACGGTGAGCTATCGAAGGTATATTTCAAGGAGGGCGAGAACGTAAGCAAGGGGGAGCTTCTATTCCTTATAGATACCAGGCCGTATGAAAATGACCTCAGGCAGGCGGAAGCCAATATGGCGAGGGACACCGCTATGCTTAAAAAGGCGGAACAGGACGCCCACCGCTACGAGGACCTCATTAATAAAGGGGTGGTATCCGCGCAGCAATATGACCAGGTCCGGGCGGAGTATGAATCGCTGGGAGCAACGGTCCGGGCGGATAGAGCGGCGGTCGAGAGTGCGAAACTCGAGCTCGAATACTGCTCTATAAGATCCCCGATCGACGGGCGGATCGGAGAGATACTCGTCCACGAAGGCAATACCGTAGAATCCCGCTCGACGCTCCTCGCAGTTATAAATCAGACAAAACCGGTGAATGTCAATTTTTCCGTGCCCGAGCAATTCCTGGCCCTGATAAGAAGCTATAAGGCTGATGCCGGGGATCTCAAGGTCTATGCCAGCGTACCTGAGGGCAGCCGGACAGCCGAGCGGCAGGATGCGGATGCAGGGCGCATTAAACAATCCGCGCATCTGACTGCGGAAAACGAGCCTGCGGTCGGGACGCTCAGTTTCGTAGACAACCAGGTTAACGAATCCACAGGGACTATCATGATGAAGGCCATATTTCAAAACGAGTCAGAGACACTTTGGCCGGGCAAGTTTATCAATGTGACGATCAATCTTACGACGCAGGAGGACGCGCTCGTTATACCTGCCCGCGCGGTTCAGACCGGCCAGGACGGGGATTACGTCTTCGTCGTGAAGCCCGATTCTACCGTGGAATCGCGTCCGGTGGTGCCGGGCGCAAGGATCGACGGAGAAGTCGTAATCACCGAGGGGCTCGAACCCGGGGAGCTCGTCGTCACGGAGGGCCAGCTGAGGCTCGCTCCCGGAGTCAAAGTGAGGACGAGCGAAAGCTCGCAGAGGATATCCGGAGACGGCTCGGACGTAAGCAGGAAATAGCACAAAACCGGAGAATTAAGGAAAACGGGGGAATCTGCTTTTGAACCTTTCCGGAATATTCATCAGGCGCCCGGTAATGACTTCACTCATCATGGCCGCCATATTGCTGTTCGGGATCGTCGGTTACAGGTCCCTTCCGGTAAGCGACCTCCCCAACGTGGACTTCCCTACCATCCTCGTCAGCGCCAGCCTTCCGGGAGCGAGCCCGGAGACGATGTCCTCCTCCGTCGCCACGCCGCTCGAGCGGCAGTTCTCCACGATCGAGGGCATAGATTCGATGACCTCGGTGAGCGCGCTCGGTTCTACCCAGATTACGATCCAGTTCGACCTGAGCAGGGAGCTCGACGCGGCCGCCCAGGACGTTCAGACCGCAATATCGAGGGCGACGCGGCTCCTGCCGCAGGACATGCCCCAGCCGCCGACGTATAGAAAGGTTAATCCGGCCGACCAGCCGATACTCTACTACGCGGTAACGTCGCCGAGCCTCCAGCCCTGGGAGCTCAACGAATATGCCGACACCATCATGGCGCAGCGTATTTCCATGGTCAGCGGAGTGGCGCAGGTACAGATCTTCGGGGCCAAGAAGTATGCGATCCGGATCCAGCTCGATCCCAACGCACTCAGCAGCAAGGGCATCGGAATCAACGAAGTCGAAGAGGCGGTGAACGGAGCTAACGTGAACCTGCCGACGGGAGCCCTCTACGGTCCCGATAAAGCCTATACGATCCTGGCAACCGGGCAGCTTTATAACGCAGAGGCATACAAGGACGTCATAGTCGCTTACCGCGACGGCTCGCCTGTCCGGCTGAGTGAGCTCGGCGACATTGTAGACAGTATTGAGGATGACAAGACCGCGGCGTGGTTCGTGACCAAAGACTTTCAGGAACGGGCGGTAATTCTCGCGATCCAGCGCCAGCCGGGTACGAATACGGTCGCCGTAGCGGACGCGGTAAAGGAAGTCATACCGTCACTTAAATCATACCTGCCTCCGACCGTAAGCCTGAACCCGCTTTACGACCGCTCCCAGTCGATCAGGGAGTCGATGGCGGAAGTGAACTTTACCATGGGGCTTACCCTCGGACTCGTCGTCATGGTCATTTTCCTGTTCCTCAGAAACGTATCCGCAACGGTCATTCCCAGCCTCGCCCTGCCCTTGTCGATCGTGGGGACCTTCGTCGCCATGTATCTATTCGGGTTCAGTCTCAACAACATCTCCATGATGGCGCTTATCCTGGCTATAGGGTTTGTGGTGGACGACGCTATAGTCATGCTCGAAAACATAGTCAGGCACATGGAGATGGGGAAAAAACCGCTCCAGGCGGCGCTCGACGGCTCTAAGGAAATAAGCTTTACGCTCATATCCATGACGCTCTCTCTGGCCGCTGTTTTCATCCCCGTGCTTCTGATGGGCGGGGTTATCGGCAGGCTCTTCAAGGAGTTCGCCGTATCCATTTGCGCGGCCATTCTGATATCGGGCTTCGTCTCGCTGACGCTTACGCCGATGCTCTGCAGCAGGTTCCTCAAGCCCGAGTCGGGTAAAAAACACGGGCGGTTTTACAACGCGACGGAGCGTTTCTTTGACGGTATGTTCAAGGCCTACGAGTGGAGCCTTAAGGGAGTGCTCCGGCACCGGTTCGCGTTTCTTATGATAAACGCCGCGATACTCTTAATCACCGCATATATGTTCACGATAATCCCAAAGGGATTTCTGCCGAATGAGGACCAAGGCACTATTTTCACGATTACCGAAGCCCCTCAGGGGACATCCTTTGAAAAGATGGTCGAGTATCAGCAGCAGGTAGCCGACGTCTTGAGGGAAAGCCCTTACGTCAGGGCCTTCTTCTCGAGCGTGGGCGGCGGCGGGGCCGGTACTACGGGGACCAACCAGGGACGCATGTTCATGCATCTAAAGCCCCGCGGGGAAAGGCCGAGCTCGTTTGAGATTATAGACGAGCTTCGCCCCAGGCTCGCCGAGATACCTGGGGTTAGCGCATTTATGCAGGACCAGCCGGAGATAAGGATCGGCGGGCAGCTTACGAAGAGCCTCTATCAGTTCACAGTACAGAGCCCCGATATTGAAGAGCTCTACAAGTATGTCCCTCTGCTCGAGGCCAGGATGAGCGAGATGCCCGAGTTAAAGGACGTTACCAGCAACCTCGAGATCAAGAACCCCCAGGTAAACGTGGAGATAATGAGGGACAAGGCTTCCACCCACGGGGTATCAGCCGCCGAGATCGAAAACACGCTCTATAATGCCTATGGAAACAGGTGGGTGTCGACTATTTACGCGCCCACAAACCAGTTCCAGGTCATTATGGAGCTTAAGCCGCAGTATCAGGAAGATATGAACGCCCTGTCGAGGCTGTACGTCAAGTCATCGAACGATACGCTCATACCGCTTGAGACGGTTGCGAGATTCACAGAGAACGTCGGCCCCAAGACTATCAATCACTATGGGCAGTTCCCGGCAGTGACCATATCTTTCAACCTGACTTCGGGCGTGTCTTTGAGCGAAGCGGTCGATAAGCTGGATAAACTGGTGGCCGAGACCCTGCCCGGCAACATGAGCACGAATTATCAGGGCGTTGCAGAGGAGTTCCAGAAATCGCTCAGCGGTCTGGGGCTTCTACTCGTCTTTTCGATTCTGGTCATTTACCTGATCTTGGGCATTCTCTACGAAAGCTTCATCCATCCGATCACTATCCTCTCGGGTCTGCCCTCGGCGGGGTTCGGCGCCCTGATAGTGCTGCTGGTTTTCGGGGTCGAGCTCAACGTATACGCATTCGTGGGCTTGATCATGCTGATAGGTATCGTAAAAAAGAACGCCATTATGCAGATCGATTTCGCGCTCGCTGCGCAGAGGAACGAGGGGAAGAGCCCAGTCGAGGCTATATACCAGGGCTGCCTCATCCGTTTTCGTCCCATCATGATGACCACTATGGCCGCGCTACTCGGGGCGCTGCCCCTCGCCCTCGGCCACGGCGCGGGGGCCGAGTCGCGCCGCCCGCTGGGCCTGACCGTGGTGGGGGGTCTCCTTTTCTCCCAGCTTATTACGCTCTATCTTACGCCCGTCTTCTATATATATATATGGACAGGTTTCAGAGCTACGTCCCCAAACTATCCCTCAGCCGTCTGAGAGGCAAGCGGCCGAGAGAGGATTACGCGTCGCGGTAGGCGCTATCATACGGGATTCCACGGGGAGTTTATTTGTTAAAGTGAAAATATGCGGGGCCTCGCCTGAACCTGTATATGAATCCCGTACGGAAAGAGCGCAATGAGGATTTATGTTGACATGTTTTAGCGAATATCCTAAACTTAAACTAAATCATAGAAAAACCGAGGATTGAATCGATAATACGTTATGACAGGACCCGACCCTCATTTGTGTTGCCATAATTCAGTCTTCGTAAAAACCTCCGCCATAAAACCGGATTTTAATATTAAGATACAGCTAAATAAGTCGGCTTCCGGGATTTAATCCGCATGATAAACGAACTTAGCGCTCTTCGTCTCATCGAAGAGCAGTTTCAGAGCGCAATCGAGTGCGTTGAGGCGGGGATAGGCGACGACGCCGCAGCATTGAGGGTGAGCCCCGGGAAACTGCTGCTCGCGACAACGGACTGTCAGGTCGAGGACGTGCATTTTCAAAAGTCCGGCATAACACCGGAAGAGCTTGCGAGAAAGTCGGTCGCCGTGTCAGTGAGCGATGTCGGGGCCATGGGCGGGGTGCCCAAGTTCATCCTCGCCTCACTCGGTTTCTCGATGAACGAGGACGAGCGGTTCCTGAGGGGCCTGATAAAGGGATTCAGGTCTTCCGAGGAGGAGTTCGGGGTGAAGCTCGTAGGAGGGAACCTGAGCGCGTCCGAAAAACTCTTTCTGGACGTTACCTCGCTCGGCGAGGTGGAGCCCGAGAACCTCGTCAGGAGGAGCGGGGCTTTACCGGGGGATGCGATATACGTGAGCGGGACGCTCGGGGACTCCGCCCTCGGGTTGAGGCTTCTCTCCGGCGGGAAGACGCCCGATGAATACCCGTATCTGATCGGGAGACACAAGTGTCCCAAGCCCAGGCTTTCACTGGGCAGAAGGCTCGCGCTCAGCGGAGCGGTTACGTCTATGATAGATGTGAGCGACGGTCTCCTCCTCGATCTCGAGCGCATAACCGTACGACAGGGAGCGGGAGCGAGGCTTCATTTGAGTCAAATCCCCTTGTCCCGCGAGTATTCGGAGCATATCGCCGGGTATGCAGAGGATTTTTTTGAAACGGCGTTGAGCGGGGGAGAAGATTACGAGATCCTCTTCACTTCGCCTCCCGCCAGGAGAGACGCGGTTCGGGAAATATCCCGCGCTCTCGATATAGACATAACGGAGATAGGCGAGGTGGTGTCGGAACCCGCCCTCACGGTGCTCGATGCGGGCGGGGATGAAATCGATATAAACAGGAGGGGGTTCATTCACTTCGGCAATTAAATGGACGACGTACCGTTAAGTTATAACTTATTTTTAATCGTGCTCATGCTGTTTCTATCGGGCTTTTTCAGCACGTCCGAGGGCGCTCTTTTTTCCCTGAGCAGGCACCAGCGCGACAGGCTCAGAAAAGAGGGGAGGAAGAGCTCGAAGCTCATCGAGAAGCTCCTCCACGAGCCCTATAAGCTCATAATAACGATCCTTTTTGCCGACGAAGTGGTAAACGTCGCGTACTCGAGCGTCATAGGCCTTACTATAAACAAGCTCCTGAGCGGATATTCGGAGCAGTCTATTACTATTATATCGATAGTGATCGCTTCGCCGAGCCTCCTCCTCCTGGGCGAAATCGGACCCAAGACGCTGGGCGTAAAGTATCCGAGAATTATTGCCCGTATCATTTCATACCCTCTACATCTTTTTCACCTCCTGATAACACCCGTGAGATGGGTCCTCGTGATACTGTCTATAGGGTTCACAAGGATACTGGGCGGAAAGATCGAGTACGAGCACAGTAAGGAATTTACCCCCGAGGAGGTAAAGGCCCTTGTAGGACTCGGCAGCGAAGAGGGAGTAATTACCGACATCGAGAAAAAGCTCGTCAGCAGTCTCTTCAAGCTCGAAGAGGTCCCCGCTTATAAAATAATGACACCGAGCATCGACTGCTTCCTTCTGCCCGCAAACCTCTCTCGCAGGGACGCCGTATACGAAATCAAGAAGAGGGGATTTTCGAGGACTCCGGTTTATGAAGGCGATAAAAACAATATCATCGGGATACTTTACGCCAAAGATCTCCTCACGTACGATCTCGCGGACGACACGGTCTTAAAGAGCATCCTGAAGCCACCTTATTTTATTCCGAGGACGAAGATGGCGTTCGATCTGCTGAAAGAGCTTCAGCACGAGCGCACGCACATTGCGATAGTCGTCGATGAGTACGGTCGCTTTGACGGTCTGGTGACTATGGAAGACATACTGGAGGAGCTCTTCGGCGAGATCGAAGATGAAAGAAGGGTGGTTAAAAGGCCGCAGGTCAGGTGGGAGGGCGAGTCGCTCATTATACCGGGCAGCATGAAGATCGAGGAATTTAACGATACGTTCCTCTTTACGGTCCTCAGGTTCGGCGGCCTCGAAAACCTCGGAGAGGACCTCGAAGAGTCCATACTGCCCGCGCCCGAGGAACACGAGACCGTCGCGGGATTCATTTTCGATATGTTCGGGAAGTTCCCCGACGAAGGGGACAGCGTTTCTTACGGGAGCCTGGTATTCCTCGTCAACCGGGTATCCGGCAAGAGAATTACCGAGATAAAGGTTCAGAGAATGAGAGAAGAGGTGGCCGTTGTCGCTTGAGCTCCTGATCGTGATAATCGCGATATCGCTCCTCATACAGGGATTTTTTGCGGGCGCCGAGATAGCCCTTATATCCTGCGATAAGGTCAAAATGAAGCTGCTCGCCGACCGCGGCTCCAATAGCGCGAAGCTCGTAATGAACGCGTTTTCCGAGATCGACCGGTTCATAAGCACGACACTCGTGGGAATCAACCTGTCCCTGATAACGAGTACTATAATCATGACCTTTTATATCCATCATAGATTCGGGGCCGGAAAGGAGTATTACACAGTTCTCATTCTCTCGCCCCTGATCATCATATTCGGGCAGGTGGTGCCGAAGGCGGTATTCCAGAAAAAAAGGAACACGATAATACTCTGGTCGATATACCCCCTCTGGTTCGCATCGAAGGTCTTTTATCCCATCCTGATCGTGGTGAATATATTCACCAAGAAACTGCTGACACTTATAGGCAGCACGGAAAATACATTCATCACGAGGGAAGAGCTCATCGACGTCATCGAAGGCGACACGTCGATTCCGAAAGTGGATAACAGGGAAAGGATTATAAAGAGGATCTTCAGATTCTCCGAAACCACTGTAGACGAGATAATGATCCCGCTTGTCCACGTGAGAGCGCTCAGCGATGAGGCTAAAGTAGGCGACGCGGTGCGCATGATTAAAGAAACCGGGTATTCGAGGATCCCCATATACACGCACCGCGTGGATAACATCACGGGCATGCTCCACTCTTTTTATCTGCTGGGGGCCGACCCGAACGATAGGGTGAAGAACTTTTCGCGGGTGCCTTTCTATGTGCCCGAATCGAAGCTCGTGGACGAGCTGCTGGATGAAATGAAGGAGGGGAGGGCGGGAATGGCCGTTGTGGTGGACGAGTACGGAGGAGCCGTCGGGGTGATTGCGCTCGAGGACATTATCGAAGAAGTCGTCGGGGAGATAGAGGACGAGTACGATAAGGGTATAAAGCTCTGGAGAAAGATAGCCGAGGGCGAGTATCTCGTAAATCCGAAAATTGAGATAGACGTGATAAACGACGACCTCGGGCTCGGTATACCCGAAAGCGTGGATTACGAAACCCTGAGCGGTTTCCTGTTGTCCGAGTCAGGCTCGATACCGAAAACCGGCGATAAAATAAAGATCAAGAACAGCGTATTTACAATCACCAAGGCAACGACGCGGTCTATAGATGAAGTAAAGCTCGTAATCAAGAAGAAAAAGTAATTCCGGCAGGCCCGGTGTCAAAGTCCTTTTATAGAGAACATAAGTCGAGATTCATTTTCCCGCATCACCTTTTTTCCCCTCTTTTTCTTGTGGTCGTATCCCAGAAGATGCAGTATGCCGTGGACGATGAGCTTTTTTATCTCGTCGTGGAGCGTATTTCCGTATTTGACGCTGTGCCTTTTCGCCGTGTCGATAGAAATTACTATGTCGCCGAGCAATGTATAATCGGGCCCTCCGCCCTGGGGAAAGGAGAGCACATCCGTCGCCCGGTCTATTTCCCTCCATTCGCGGTTGAGCTCCCTCATTCTCCTGTCGTTTACAAACGACAGGGAGAGCTCTGTCCCTGAGGGCAGTCCCAGATTCTTAAGCACGGCCCCCGCGATTTTCCTGAGCCGGCTCTTATACGCCCCTTCGAGCCCGCCTGTTTCGTCCGAAATCGAAATCTTCACTATCCATATTTTACTCGCGCATGAAGGCGTGCGAAAGCTGTAAGCGTACATACCGAGCCCGGGGCCCGGATTTGGACAGTCCTTTAATTTCTGATATTATTCTTAACCATCTATGAAGCAGAGGAAGGCGAAAACCGAGAGGGTCACGTCCGAAGTCAGGGTCAAGGTCGATATTAACCTCGACGGCAAGGGCGATTATGAAATAGAGACTGGGATCCCGTTTTTTAACCACATGCTCTCCCAGTTCGCGAAGCACGGATATTTCGATCTTAAGATAAGCGCCTCAGGCGACCTCGACGTGGATTTCCACCACACTGTGGAGGACGTCGGACTCGCTCTGGGGGATGCGTTCCAGAAAGCGCTCGGCGATAAAAAATCGATAAGGAGGTTCGGGGAGGCTTTCGTGCCGTTTGACGAGACTCTCGCCTTCGCGTCCGTCGATTTAAGCGGGAGACCTTATCTCGTCTACAGGGTAAAAGTCCCTAAAAGCAAAGTCGGCGAATTCGACCTGGAGCTCGGGGAGGAATTCTTCAAGTCCTTCTCGAATATGCTCTTGTGCAACCTGCACATAGAGCTTAAGTACGGGGAAAACCTCCACCATATGATAGAGGCGATATTCAAGGCGGTCGGGCGCGCGCTCGACAACGCTACGAAGATCGACCCCAGATCGGGCGGCATTCCTTCCACTAAAGGGAAACTCTGATCCATGATCGCGATAGTCGATTACGGAATGGGAAACCTGAGGAGCGTGAGCAAGGCGTTCCAGAGCCAGGGCTTCAACGTCAATGTGACGAGGGATCCGGGCGACATCCGAAACGCAAGCGGGCTGGTGCTTCCGGGCCAGGGGGCTTTCGGGGATTGCGTTAAAAATCTCGAAGAAAACGGAATATTTCACACTATAAAAGAATTCATTCAATCGGGAAAGCCATATCTCGGCATCTGTCTCGGCCTGCAGGTGCTTTTTGAGGGGAGCGAAGAGTCTCCGGGCATCGCCGGACTAGGTTTACTCGGGGGCAAGGTCGTGAGGTTCCCTTCCTTTAAAAAAGAGCGGCTGAAGGTCCCGCATATGGGCTGGAACAGGATCGGCATAAGAAAGTATACGGCGCTTCTCGAAGGGGTCCCCGACGGGAGCTGGTTCTATTTCGTCCACTCTTACTTCCCCGTGCCCGAAGACGAGGGCATAATAGCCATAACTTGCACATACGGGCTGGAATTCACTGCTGCCGTGGCGACAGGGAATATCTTCGCCTGCCAGTTTCATCCGGAGAAGAGCAGCGCTCACGGGTTGAGGCTGCTCAGGAATTTCGGTCTTCTCTGCGGAGAGAAGATGAAAGCCGCAAACCCCTAATTTGCCGGATTTTGCGCCCCGGTATTCTGTGTCGGGGCTGTATTCACCGGCGCGGCGGAAGCGGAATTCCCGTATATTGCCTTATACGCCCCGTAGCTCCTCAATATCCTCCTGATATAGTTCCTGGTTTCCTTGAACGGAATCTCTTCTATGAACTCGTCCTTCTCGAGCCCGTAAAAATCCACTTTCCAGTCTGCCGCCCTGCCAGGCCCGGCGTTGTAACTCGCGAGCGCGAGCTCGACGTCCCCGTCAAACTGGTCGAGGACCTGCTTCAGATAGAATATGCCCATCTCTATGTTTATCCTCGGTATAGTCAGCATTTCCGTGGTAAATCCGCTTATGCCTATCTGACTGGCAACCGTCCTCGCGGTAGGCGGGATGAGCTGCATGAGCCCGACGGCGTCCGCGGGGGAAACGACATCTTTCTGGAACCTGCTCTCTTCCCGTATGACGGAGTAGATGAGCAGCTCGTCGACGCCGTATTTTTTCGAGTATGAGGCGACTATGTCCCTGTAGCCCCGCGGAAAAGAAAGGCTGTTGGCCTGTGGGAGGCCGATGTCCTGAGCCACTTTGATAGAGTTGTAGTAATCGTCCACCTTCGAATAGAGCAGGCTGACCACTACAAATTCCTCCTTTGTATTTGCGAGCGCTTCCATCTTTTCTATCTCGAGCCTCGCGTCCTCGGGCATGCCGAGTCTTATCAGTATTTCTGCCTTTTCCTTTTTCGCCGCGGCCGAGGGGTTGAGCGCCGTCGATTCGGGGCTGACGCTCGGATAAGTAGGGGTGTAACCTGTCTTCTTTTGGGCCATGTAAGAGTGGTATGTCGGTGTAGTCATACCGGCAAGCTCCATGTACTCCGCCCTGGCCTCGTCTCTCCTTCCCTGCTTCTCGAGCGTCCTCGCTTTCCAGTACCTTGAGTTGGCGGCGTTGAAAGGGGTGGACGAGTTAGTGAACGCGGAGAAAGTCGCGAGAGCCTCGGTATACATCCCCCTTTTGTAGTAAATCCAGCCGAGGTTCCAGGCGCCGTCTTCGGCGAACTCGTTATTGGGGTAAGTCCTTATCAGGAGGTCGTACGTCTTTATTGCCTTGTCGTAATCGTCGTTTATCTGGTAGAGCCTCCCGGCGTTATATAGCCCTTCGGGCGCAAGCTCGCTCGTAGGGAAGGACGTATGGATTCGGGAGTAGAGTGTGGCGCCTTCCCCGTCCAGGCCCTGCTTCGATTTGAGCTTCCCCCTAAAGAAAAGCGACTCGGGGGAATTGATTCCGCTCAGCACGCTTTCGGCCTCATTCAGGCTGCCCGCGTTGACCATCGCTATGCCCATTCTCGTTCTTGCCTCTGCGCTCTGCGAAGAAACCATCTCGTAGTTCTGCACGGCGGACGACCACCTGGAAAGCTCGTACAGCTTGTCGGCCCTCTGGAGATAGTCGGATTCTGTCGGCACGAACGGGGCTCCCCCTGCGGCGCTCAGCTGTTGGGCCGCTTTCTGAGCGCTGTAAGAGGACTTCGTTTCGGGGAATTCGACCCAGACCTGTTTATAGGTATTCACCGCGTCCGTGTATTTCCCCTGTTTCTCGAGCGCCTGACCGAGGCCTTCAAGATATGACGCCTTCAAACCCCTGTCGCTTTCCTCGGCGTAAAGGGACCTGAATATGCGCTCGGCATTGGCGTAATCGCCTGTCTGCGTGTATATGCCGCCCAGCCTCGCGAGCGTCTTTTTTTTGATTCCGCTGTCGGGGTATCCGGTGAGAACCCTGTTGAACTCTCCCGATGCGTTCGCGAGGTCGCCCAGGTTCTCGTACCCCGCCCCCTGGTAATAGATTACATAGTCCGCAATGAGCGGGAGCTCGTTCTCGAGGCCGGTAAGCCTCGTGACCCCTTCCTGGAACTGCCCGAGCTGTATGAAGCAGTAACCTTTTTTGAACCTGTCCTCCGGGTCCGTTTTCGCGGGGAGGTAGATTTCGGACTGGCAGTTTATCTGCGCGCGCGCGTACGAACCGAGGATGAAGATCATTGATAGTGCATAGAACGAATAAAGCGCCGTATATAATAGCGCGGATGGCCTGATGCCGCTGCCCGGCCGTTTCCTGGTACGTGTCTTCAGCATATTTACCTCCCTCTTTTCTGCGGATCGAGGTAGTCCCTCATGCCCTCACCGAATAGGTTAAATGAAAATGCCGTAATAAAAATAGCGAGGCTCGGGAATACTATGAGGTGAGGAAAGGTCCTCATGCCCTGCCAGCCCGTGCTCGCGAGCGTCCCCCAGCTCGACTCGGGCGGCGCGATACCGAGTCCCAAAAAGCTCAAGGTGGATTCCGCGAGTATTGCATAAGGCACCGCGAAAGTGAGCGTTATAATAAGCGGGCTCAGTATGTTCGGGATTATGTGGTAACCCAGTATTCTCGCCGGAGATGCCCCCAGACTCTTTGCAGACTGGACGAACTCGACCCCTTTGAGCTGGAGCACGCTCCCCCTCACTATCCTGGCCAGCCGCATCCACGCGGTGAGTCCGAGCGCGAGGACTATTCCAAGGACCCCCCTTCCTATGACGAGCGTAATGAGGACAATGAGAAGGAGGTCGGGGAGTGAATAGAAGATGTCGACGAGCCTCATCATTACTTCGTCGGTCTTCCCGCCCCTGTATCCGGAGACCGCGCCGTAGACCGTCCCTATAATCAGGGCTATGAGCGCCGTGCCGATGGCAACCGTTATCGACACCCTCGAGCCGTATATTATCCTGCTGAGGAGGTCTCTGCCCTCCTGATCCGTGCCCATCAAGTGTTTGCTTCCGGGTTTTGCGAGGGTGTTCCCGAAATCGGTTTCGTCATATTCATAGGGAGCGATATAGGGGGCAGCGAGGGCTATTCCTATTATCACTGTAATAATCAGGGCGGTAACAATAATCTGGATCTTCACAAGCATAGGCCGCCTGTCTCGATACAAAGGGATACTGGTATTTCCGCCGGCCTACATCCGGCCGGCCGGATTATCATAAACGACCGCACGCTATTCGATGCGCATTAATTAACTTCGTTTATCGTTTGAATCCCGCTTTCCCGCTCCCGCTCTGATGATAGGATGCCCTGACCACTGTTTTGATTCCGCCCCTTACGTTGAAATCCCCTGTTACCTCGGCTCTCACCGGCTTGCACGCCTCGACTACGTCGTCGAGGATCTTATTCGTGACGTGCTCGTGGAATGTGCCGATGCCGCGGTAAGAAAACATGTAGAGCTTAAGCGATTTCAGCTCAATGCACAGCCGGTCGGGTACGTATTTGATATTGATAGAAGCGAAGTCGGGCTGACCGGTTTTGGGACATACGCACGTGAATTCCGGACACGTGATATCGATTTCGTATTCCCTTCCGGGGTACTGATTATCGAAAGTCTCAAGCTTTTGAGAAGGCGTCTTTTCCATCTTGTATTATTTTAAGAGTGTACCTCGATTTCTATTTCGTATTCGCCCTTGGATTTTTTTATCCTGCTTTCCTTATACCCCTGTTTCACGAAGATCATGCCTTTCCTGGATGCGTCTTTTAAAACCTTGTCGACGTTTTTCCTGAGCTCTTCTTTGCTTTTCGCCCTCACGGTCAGAGTCTTAGCAGGCATACGAAAAATCTCCTTTCCCTAGTATTTCCACAGTTCTATTTTATCCAAAGGACGCCCGCTATCAAGATACTTGACGGAAAAGGTATAATTATAAATAATTTAGACCCTGTTGGGGCATAGTATAACGGTAGTACTGTGGACTCTGGATCCACCAGTCTAGGTTCGAATCCTAGTGCCCCAGCCAATAGCTTTCCTGCATCTTCCCCGAAACCGAACGGTATGTATTCTTCGATCTTGATTCCATATTAAAGCCCCTGTATTTCTAACGATTGACAGCGCCTTCACAATAATCTCCGCTCGATTGACACGGTAACGATCATCGTCAAAAGTATGGGGAGTTTGGTATAATCAATGTTCAGGGCTTTACGGCAAAAGAGGGTGGAGCACTGTTTCTTGTCAATTCGGACTTATCTCTCAGCCGAATAGATACTAATACTTAACATGGCAACCGGTCTGTTAACTGATATTCTGATTGTCCTCGGTCTAACTGTTGCGATTGTTTATATCTGTCAACGTTTCAGGCTGCCGACGATCGTGGGTTTCCTCATAACCGGCATTCTGGCCGGCCCTCACGGCCTGGGTTTCATCGGGGACGTCCGGGATGTCAAAATATTGGCGGAAGTCGGGGTTGTTTTGCTGCTTTTCACCATCGGGATCGAGTTATCGTTCGCAAGACTCTTTCAACTAAGGAGATCGGTGCTGGTCGGCGGTTCGGTACAGGTGCTGCTAACCATACTGACAGCCTCGATCATAGCCACTCAGGCGGGTTATCCATTGGGAGAGGCCATATTCATCGGCTTTCTTATTTCTCTCAGCAGCACGGCGATTGTGCTCAGGCTGCTCCAGCAAAGGGCCGAAGTAGAGAGCCCGCAAGGCAGCACGACGCTCGGCATCCTGATATTCCAGGACATTATTATAGTTCCGATGATACTGGCCGTGCCGCTGCTTTCCGGTGTAAGCGCTGTAAGGGAGGAATCCTTAGCCGCTATTCTTATAAAAGGCGTAGGGATAATTTTACTCGTAGTGCTCAGCGCCAGATATATCGTGCCTTTCATCCTGAATCAAGTCACCCGGACCCGGAACAGGGAAGTTTTCCTGTTCAGCATTTTTTTTATATGTCTCGCGATAGCCTGGGTGACTTCCAGTGCGGGCTTTTCACTCTCTATCGGCGCTTTCCTGGCGGGATTGATAATATCCGAATCTGCATACAGTCACGAAGCCCTCGGCAATATACTGCCTTTCCGAGACGTGTTTACGAGTTTCTTTTTTATTTCGATAGGGATGCTGCTGGACATCGGTTTTGTGCTGCAGCAGCCCGAGCTTGCGGGGCTGATCGTTTTGGGTGTTATCGTCATTAAAGCTGTCATTGCGGGTCTCGCGGCTATTCTGCTCGGACTGCCGCTCCGCACTTCGATTATAATAGGCTTGGCCCTTTCTCAGATCGGCGAGTTTTCATTCATATTATCCGAGTCAGGAGTTGAGCACGGCGTACTCAGTCAAGCATCTTATCAGATTTTCTTAGCCGTATCGGTGATTACGATGTCGGCAACGCCTTTCATAACGCTGCTCGCTCCCCGCGTTGCGGATCTCGTACTGCGTTTACCCTTGCCTGAGAAGATAAGGTCGGGCATAAGGCCTGTCCCCGATTCCCCCGTCCTGAAGATGGAGGACCACCTAGTCATAATCGGCTACGGCCTCAACGGAAGGAACCTCGCCCAAGCGGCCGGTATCGCCGGCATCCCTTACGTGATAATCGAGATAAACCCCGACCTCGTGAAGAAAGGTCAGACCAAAGGGGAGACGATTTATTACGGCGACGCTACGAATGAAGCGGTTCTCGAACATGCGCACATAAGAAGCGCGAGAATAATTGTGTCGGTAATTAACGACCCGGCTGCTAACCGCAGGGTGATCGAGCTTGCGCGCAGGATGAGCCCGGGGGCGTACCTTATCTCGAGGACTCGTTATGTCCAGGAGGTAAACCCGCTTTATAAACTCGGCGCCGACGAAGTGATTCCGGAAGAGTTTGAAACGTCGATCGAGATATTCACGAGGGTATT
The DNA here is from genome assembly GCA_020027805.1 of Candidatus Dadabacteria bacterium. Lineage (GTDB taxonomy): Bacteria > Desulfobacterota_D > UBA1144 > Nemesobacterales > UBA2774 > 2-12-FULL-53-21. The sequence continues at coordinate 2,099 of JAHKKQ010000015.1, read as the reverse complement.
GTCGAAGTACCTCGTTTCCAGGGATAAAATTGAAGAGCTGATCGCCGAGGTGCGCGCGGATACGTATAAGATGCTGAGAAGCCCTAAAGATGAGCAGCCCTTCATTTCCGATCTGAAGGTCCGAATCCCCGATGTCGATATAGTGGTATTATTCGTTCACGAGGGCTCGCTACTCGTAAATAAGAGCTCATATGAACTCGATCTGAGAAAGAAATACGGGATTTCGGTCCTGGCCATACGGAGGGATTCCGAAATATTGTCCAATCCCGACAGCAGCATCAAATTTCGTGCGAATGATGAGATTTATGTACTCGGAACCCGGGATAAAATCTCAAATTTCGATAGTCTGCTTGAAAACCCGGAGATACGGGATAAAGGTACATAGCTCACGTGTGCACCGATACCCGGTTCCTTTATTGACTGAAGATATATTTCCCGAACATGGCAAGTTTAAGGACGGAACCCAAGTGCCCCGGCCATAATTCCATTCCATGTTTCCGGTATATCCCTGTTTGTTGGCGGGACCGGTTCGTCCCTGAAACGATTTCCGGGCTGATGATTACGGATTAGGTCTTATGGGGACGTCTGAGAGTTTGGGTTCGGTCTGACATTAATAAGCCGAAGGGAGACATATTGCCGCCCTCCGGCTTTGTTGCAATCAGAGGTAAGAGGGATGTTCTATCCTGTCTATCGCTTTTTTCAGTCCCCCGCTTTGTACGTCACCTGGCTGAGGCCAGACGGTCCCTGTCGGCCGACTGGTCTAACGCCACGAAATGCACCCGGCTGTCGAGCCTTACGGTTTCGTAGCTCCCGACGAGCTGCATATCGTATACAGTGCATTTATTCACAGTCAGGACCTGTTCCGCGTCCACGCCCAGACTCAGGATATATTCCTTAACGGCATCCCCCCTCCTGATACCGAGGCGCGAGGGCGATTCCTCGCGGGCGTCGCAATAAGACTCTATTACGACATAGGTTCCGGGTTCGCTTTTGAGGAGCTCGGCGTTTTCATCGAGCACAGGCTTTGCGTCACCCCTTATTTCATAGCTGTCCCGGTCGAAGAATATGTCCTTCAATTCGGGGTTGTAGGGGTCGGGTACGGAGGGACCGGATGCGGAGACTGCGACTGATGTCCCGGAATCGGGTTCCTGTCCGCTCGAAGCTGTACGGATGTAGGCGGCGGATACGGCATAGAGCATGAATAATCCCATAACGACGGTCATAAAATGCTTGTAGAATCCATTCCAAAAATTAGATTTTTTACTCATATCGATGAACCTCCTGTCAATCGAGCTGAATATCTGAGGAATGTTAAGTGCAATCCCCGTGCCGTGCGGGGGGATCACTCAAATGTTATGTCAATGCAGGGGGTTAGGAGTCCACGGATTCGCATGTCGATGCTCGGAGCTTCCGCCTGTACCGATTCGTACAAGCCGGATTGTTCGTGCAGGTACGGCCTTCCCGGTCTTATCAGCGCTATTTTGTTTAAGCCCGCGCTCCCGGATTTTGGATTCGGGCAATTCCGCAATGAATCAAGACATATGGAATTACAAGCCGCGGGTACGAGAGACGATCGCCCGCGCCTCATCGATGGCCTCGATGTTTACCCTGGCGCTATCCCTCCAGTCGTATTCGCCCGCCGCCGTACGCGCCTCGCCAGAGAGTCTCCTCAGTTCCTCTCTCGATAAGGAAAGCAATTTGAGGATGCCACGCTCGACCTCGCTCACCCTCAACGCGGGGTCCTGAAACCGCATAAGGATGCCCCACGGCGCCTTTACCACGCCGCGCGGGCCGTCCGCGTCCGATGAAAGGACCAGGCATCCGTTTACCATGGCTTCGAGCAGCACGAGTCCGAAGGGCTCGTATACTGAGGGCATGATGAGCGCGTCAGCCGCTGACATCACACGCATCACGTCATCATGGGGGATATGGCCGAGATCGGCATACGTGACTTTATCGAGCCGATTGAAGCCCTGAAAGGCCTGACGACTATAATCGCTGCTGTCCGAACCAATACCCCCTATTGTCACGAACTCGAGCCTTTCTGCTTCACGGGCATGTTCCTTCTCGATATTTCCGAGCGCGGCCGAAACATAGTC
>JAHKKQ010000014.1 GCA_020027805.1 Candidatus Dadabacteria bacterium | reverse complement strand
GTCCGTCATCGGATTTGATCCCTCCCACGAGCTCCATGATCTGAGCCTCCCCTTTGATGTCTACTGACGCAGTCGGTTCATCGAGGACGAGTATATCGGGCTCGCCCGATATCGCCCGCGCGAGGAGGGCTCTCTGCTTCTCTCCGCCGGAAAGTGACCTGAACGTACGGTCCTTCAGGTGGAGGATCCCCGTTTTGTCGAGTGATCTTGTTATATGTTCCGTGTCGGATGCGGTAAGGCTCTTTCCCGCCCGCACCCTCACGTATCTCCCCATGGAAACGATCTCGCCGACGGAGACAGGGAATATGGGGTCGAACTTCTCACTCTGGGGCACGTATCCGAAGACAATCCCGCCTGAGGTTTTGACAGAGCCCGAGACTGCCGGCAAGAGGCCGAGGATGGTCTTCAGCAGTGTGGACTTCCCGCTCCCGTTGGGACCGAGTATCCCCCAGAACTGCCCCTTCGCTATCGAGAGATCTAACGGGCCGAGTATCCCTTTATTCTCATAGCCTATAGTCACGTCCTCGAGTTCTATTAGGTTCGGCATACTGTTTCCCATGATAGGATTCATATGATAATTACGCAGTCCCCCGTGCTTCGGTAAAGAGATGCGTCGCAGGGGACTGCGCTTGAATGATTGAAGCTATCCATCCGTGTCTAATAACGAGTGATTCGCCGCTCCCGTTTTGTCCTTCAGCGCCGCAGTGATCTCGCCCACGATCGCATCGAACAGGTCGATGTACGTATTAATCCCATCCTGCCCTTCTACCTGCGTGGGAATCGAAAGAAAGACAGCGCCCGTCTGATCAGCGATGAGCGAACCGGTTTTTTGAGGATAATAGTTTGAAGCAATTACGAGCTTCACGTCCATCGATTTCATTTTTTTTATCAGGTCCGCGACGTGAGAAGGCGTCGGCGGTATGCCGGGCTTGGGCTCTACGAATCCCACTTCCTTGAATCCGGCCCAATCCGAGAGGTATTCCAGGTTCTTGTGATAGGAAACGATTTCAGTCCCTTTATAGGGAGCGAGCTCCTCGTCCCATTCTTTAATTTTAAGGTTGAGGAGTGTGGCGAACTTCTCGTAATTCACCTCATAATAAGAGGCGTTCTCAGGATCGACCTCCGAAAGTTTCGCCGCGATCCCCTTTGCTACGGGGATTCCGTTCCTCGGGTCGAGCATGTAATGGGGGTTCCCTCTCGGGTGTACGTCCCCCATCGACCTGTCTATAGGCCCCGTGGGGAGATCTAGTATGTTCGTAATGAAAACCGACGCATCGACATTTCCCTCTGAATTCAATGTGGAGATATTCGAATTCCTCGCGCCCGTTATCAGCACCGGCAGCCATCCGACCTCCAGATCGAGTCCGTTGTAGACGAGAATGTCCGCCCTGTTGAGCCTAGTCACGTATATGGGCTTAGCGTCCACGAAGTGCGGGTCCTGATAACCCTTCGCCAGACTCAAAACGTCTACTTTGTCACCCCCTATCTCGCCCGCAATCGACGCGAAATCCGGTATCGAGGTGACTATATTCACCTTCGCCCCGGCTTCTCCGCAGATGAAGAACATGGAGATGACTGCGAAAATTACACTTATCGTCAGTCTTTGAAGTATCGTATGCCGTTTCATGTTTTTACCTCCTGTTTCAATTTATTAATATGGATGCGCCCCATGCGCTCCGATCGCGTATAAGAACTGAAGAAAGACGGCGTGCTGATTCGGCCCGTAATCCTGGTTCAGATAATCGTATTCGAGCTTTATCCTCGAGAACTCGCTGGGACTGAAAGTCAGCATGGGGGAAATTCGGTACGCCCTTCCCAGGAGACCGAGCGTCTCCTCTTCCTCTTCTGCCTCCGCGTTCTGCTTTACGACGTCGGAAAGCCCCGCCTGCTCTATATCTCCCTCGCCGTCATCCTCTTCGGTAATGGGCGTATTCGTATCCGTCAGGTCGAACCTGACCCCGGTGTTCCACCTCTTCGCGAACCTGTATATCGCCTCCGCGTAGAACCCGTAATCCTCGAGCTCTTCCTCGGGCGTTTCCGCCTGCCTCCACATGAACTCCGACTGTACCGAGACCTCCTGGTACGGGTTGTTCTCGAGCGGGCGGTATTTCGCGAAGAAGTCGACACCGTAGAGGTTCGATCTTTCGTCGGGCCCCGAGGCGTTACTGCCCGTGGCGAACGAAGCGCCGAGGTTCACTCCGAGAGAATCGCTCGCTTCAAAGAAGTTGGCCATATGGAATATGTAAAGCAGGTTCCCTACGTTGTTCGCGTCCGGGCTCCTCTGAAAGGTAGGGGTCTCCACATCGGGGCTCCCGCCCGAAGCGCTCAGCTCCAGGTACCAGGGGGCGGGGACGAGGAAATTCGCCTCTACGCTCGTCGGGTTCAGGTGCTCTCCCAGGAATTCCGCGTTCACTATCGGGAGCGTCACGAAGTTCTGAGCGTGCCTGTGTATCTGGTTGATCCTCCCGAACTTGGCCCTCGCGCGGCCGATCCTGAACTGAGAGTTGAGGGGCATGCTGAAAAGGGTCGTCGCGTAGGCCTCTTCGAGCTCGACCCCTTCTGTGCGGAAGGAAAAGAACGAGTCGAACCTGAAATAGGGATCGACTACGCTCTGGAACCCGACCTCGATTTCCTGCATGTTCACGCCTGTGTTCTCAGGGTCGTTCTCTGCGAATACCACCGGGTTGTTTAACGAATAATACGCGGGCGTTATAAGCGCCACGACGCTTATCTCCGGATTAAGGGCCTGCGCCACCCTGCCTAAAAAGCCTTGGGGCTCCCGGGGAGCTGCCGCCGGAATTATCCCGGTTTCCTCTTTTACGACTATATTCTCTTTCACTTCCTCTTTCTCTTTTGCCTGCTTCTCGAGGACGCTGTTCCTTTCCTCGAGGTCGGTGATTCTTTGCTGCATCTTCTCCATCATCTGTTTAAGCTCTTGTATCTCTTTTTTAACGTCGCCGCTCTCCTGGCCGAATGAGTAATTCTGAAAACATGGAGAGGAAGCGGCGACAACGATCGATATCATAATAGTTCTTATGAAGTTCATATCTCACCTCCGAAAATTTAATTGGGGATCGAAGCGGATTCGGTATCACCGTTCCACGGGAGGCGCTTAAGTCCGTGATGTATCGGACCGGACATTTTACAGGCCGGGTTTATGGATTATGTCCATGAACCGGCTCTATAGGTATTAATATGCTGAGGATGCGTCCCGCGGGCGCGGAATAACGGCTATCGGCTTAGACCGCCGGAGGGGAGCGGGAAGGCTTGTCCTGTAATAAAAAAGAATAAGGCGTTAAGTATATGGTTTCTTTATATGAGATTGATCGCCCGGAGGCTATGAGGCTGGACACGGCGACTGCGGCGGAGAATTTGATGTTGCCGTGGAGACGGCACGCGGAGCACACTTCGACGGAATGACCCGCTTCCTGTGAAGTGCCCGAAATTTTTACGAGGGAGTCGGAACTAAAGTTTAGCTTATGGCTGTGTATGCTGACCGAAAAAACGAAAAGCACACCCAGGAGCGGCATCAGAAATTTTGTTGCCCTGGTTTTGTAGACAGCTCTTACCTGTTTCATCCGAGTCCCGTCTTGTTTTTCGATAATACCATTGCGTTCGCTATAGTACAAGCCGCTTCATCGACAGTGAGCGATATATCCATTTCGACCCCCTGTTTCTTGAGCGCCGAGAATAGCTCACCCAGTATCGGGGGCTCGATATGGCATTTGGACAGGGTCTCTACCTGGGAGAAAATTTCCTTGGGCGTCCCTTTCCCGGCGATATTGCCCCCTTCCGCAATTAAATATACCGTGTCCGCGATGAGCGGGACGGTATTCATATTGTGAGTGGACAGAATTATCGCCGTGCCGTTCTCTTTGTTTACCCTGTTCAGGAGCTTGATAAGCTCTGTCCTGCAGGCGGGGTCGATGTGCTCGAAGGGCTCGTCCAGTATGAGGAGCTCCGGTTTGATAACGAGCGCCCCTGCGAGCCCGACCTTCGTTTTTTCACCCCCGCTCAGATAATGCGGGACCTTATCTTTCAAATGCTCAATCTCGAGCTTTTTCAGAATATCTTCGACCAGTCTTGCGGTTTCTTCTTCTTTATAGCCGTAATTCCTCGGTGAGAACGACACGTCGTCCCACACCCTGGGGGCTATTATCTGAAGGTCTACGTTCTGGAGCAGAGCCCCTATCCTTTCCCTTATCTTCTCGTATTCTTTCGAAGGGTCGACTCCCAGCACCTCTATCTCGCCCTCGGAGGGCTTCAGAAGCCCCAGGAGCAGGGACAGCAGTGTTGATTTCCCGCTCCCGTTCGGGCCGAGCATGACGACGCGCTCCCCTCTGCCCACGGTAAAGTCCTGCCCGTCGAATTTCAGTGTCGTCCCGTCCGGGTATTTAAATCCCAGATTTCTTATTTTTACTATCTCTTCCAAGCTCTCCCCCACGTGTTCGGAAGAACGACGTATGCGGCCGAAAGAATGAGCGCGGCCAGGGATATGGCGAGCATGCAGCCGTCATATACCGATAGCTCCCCGTTCTTCTTTATCAAGAGCGCGGCTCCGAAAATTAAAACGCCGATGACGATGGCAGCAAAATCGTTCACACCCGTTTTTTCATGCCTCCCTCCGCCCGATATCCTTCCGCTGTATCCCCTCACGTTCAACACTCCGTAGAACCTTTCCGAGAGATCGAGCCCCCTCACGAGCAAGAGGCCGATCCCGGACGAGAAATTTACGACGTTCTTGATATATCTGCCGTGCGTGAGCCCGCCCCTGACCCGGAGTCCCTTGACGAGGTTATCCGTGAGCTCGAGGAGTACGAATAATGACCTGTATGTCAGGAAGAGCCCCTCCGTAATGATTCTGGGCAGTACGGGCTCGATCGATGAGAAGACGTCTGGATAGGGCGTAGTGACGATCAATATGACCATAGCGAGAGATGCCGAGAGCGCCTTAAGCACTATCACCCCCGCGCTTACCCAGCTCCCGTTCCAGCTCGCGGCCGCGAAAATGAGAGCGAATATTGCGGGGTATGCGGCGATCGTGACTATCTTCAAAACGGGGAGTCTCGTCCATATAGCGATTGTCAAAAGAGAAAAATAAACCGCAAGCAGCAGATAGAAGCTGTTCGAGATTACTACCGATGCGATAACGAGTCCGGCGAAAATGATTTTTGAGAGGGCGCGTGCCCCGTGGAGGAAGCTCCTACCGTGGTTTGCATAATAATCGATTGCCGAAACGTCCATTATATGGCTCCTACGCCCGCTCTGGCAGGATCAGGTCCGGCCTGACCCGGTATACATATTTGACGACGAGGCCCGTTATAACCGATTCGAGGATCCATCCCAGGGGGCTCAATATGAAGACCGTTTTCGCGAACCTGGAAAAATTAATCCCGTCTTCCAGTAACCGCTGCCCGTTCGTATCGCTGCCCGTTCCCGAGACCAAGTGACCGATACTCCCGATCTTTTCAGGGCTGATATATATGACTCCCAGCATTATCGAAGTGCTAAGAAAGAGGCTCAGGAACGCTGCGAGCGAGGATTCCCAGAACATGGATTTATTCCCCATAACTTCCTTGAACAATTGAAATAAATAATAACCCAGAACCGCTTCCGCCCCTATGATAATTGTGTTTAGACCGACGACGGTTACGCCGCCGTGCCCGAACATGGAGATCAAGAGGTCCACGATAAAAACTGAAATGAAGGCCAGCGCGGGGCCGAGTACGATCCCGGCTACGACCGTCAGGTTGATATGATATGCGATCGGCACTATCTCGAGCGTCATGCCGACTATCATGAGGGCCGAGATTATGCCGATTAACGGGACCTTTCTCTTAAGCTCTATCGAGCTCACCCTCTTAATGCAGAAAGCCAGTAATAGGGCTGTCACTACCCACCCCGCCGTTACGATCCAGACGGGGAGCACCCCGTCGGGTATATGCATATGAGACATATGATTATTCCTTTTCTCAGGCCTGGCATTCCCTGCATTTCCCGAAGAGCTGTAGGAAATGGTTTTGAATCACGATGCCTGTATCCTGCGTTAATTTTTCTGACAACTCACCGAGCGGGCATTCCGCGAAATCGATGACCTTATTGCACTCCGTGCAGACTATCGGGTGCATGTGCCCCTCGGGGGCGACGGCGTAGCTGTGGCACCCGTCCTCGAGGTGTACCTTGGCTACGAGGCCTAACTCTTCGAGCGTCTCTAGAGCCCTGTATACAGTCGCGAGCCCCGTTCCCGGCAGCATCTCCTTCACCTTTTTGTCGAGCATGTTTATCGACAAATAGGCCCCGCTTTCCTTGAGCACTTTCAGCACTGCCAGCCTCTGGGGCGTGCATTTGAGCCTTTTTGCGTGAAAAATAGCCTTCAGGTCTCCCGAATTTTGAGTCCCGCCTGATTTTGTTTTCAAATTTATCACCCCTGCCCCTGCCCAGCGCAATTGAGAAAGATTCTCAATTATAAGCGCGTAAGTCTAAACTGTCAAATTGAGCTTCTGTATAATTAGCGCGTGTTTTGAGTTACGCAATAAAATAAATTAGGGTATTAGTGCAACTTATGTTTTTAGGGTATAATAATCGCATCTACTAACGCGAGAAAAAACTTAGTCAATTATTCAACAATTCCAGAAACAATTCTTGATGCTTGATTGGGTCACATTCCTTAAATAGGAGAAATGCAATAAGGGAGAGGATTACTGTATGAAATCATTTGAAAGTTTGGGTTTGTCGGAAAGGACCTTAAAGGTACTGACTCAAAAGGGTTATGAGGTTCCGACCAAGATCCAGGAGCTGGTTATTCCGGTCGTAATGGAGGGGGACGACGACATAGTCGCCCAGGCCCAGACCGGTACGGGCAAGACGGCTGCGTTCGGGATTCCGCTCATAGAGCTGCTTCCGGAAAAGTCGAGGACGGTCCAGGCGCTGGTGCTTACGCCTACGAGAGAGCTCGCGATCCAGGTCGCCGAAGAGATCAACTCGCTTAAAGGTTGGAAGGAGCTCACCATAATACCGGTTTACGGCGGCCAGTCGATGAGCTTGCAGTTAAGGAGCCTTCGTAAGGGCGTCGATGTCGTCGTGGGCACGCCGGGCAGGATACTCGACCACCTCCGGAGCGGGACGCTCAAGCTCGACAGCATCTCTTACCTCGTTCTCGACGAGGCCGACGAGATGCTCGATATGGGGTTCATCGACGACGTGCAGGAGATAATCGGGTACTCCGGGCCTAACAAGCGCACGATGCTTTTTTCGGCGACCATGCCTCACGAGGTTATTCAGATCGCCAAGAAACACATGCGCACGTACGAGACGCTCAAGGTCGAGCAGGAACAGCTTACTGTAAGCCAGACGGACCAGATATATTTCGAGGTCTCGGCTTCAGATAAATTCGAGGCCCTTTGCAGGATCATAGACGTGGAAGAAGATTTCTACGCTCTCATTTTCTGCAGAACGAAAGTGGACGCCGACAAGGTGGCCGGAAAGCTGATGAAGCGCGGTTACGACGCGGACGCGCTCCACGGCGACATGTCGCAGAACCAGAGAGAGAGGACGCTTAACAAGTTTAAAAAGCGCCAGGTCAACATTCTCGTGGCTACGGACGTGGCCGCGCGCGGCATAGATGTTCAGAACCTTACCCATGTTATAAATTACGCCCTTCCTCAGGACTCGAAGTCTTACGTGCACAGGGTAGGCCGCACGGGACGCGCAGGCAAGGAAGGCAACGCTATAACGTTCATTACCCCCGAAGAGTACAGGAAGCTCAAATTCATAAGCAGGGAAACGAAGACGGATATCAGGAAGGCGAAACTCCCTCAGGTCAAGGACGTCATAGAGACCAGGAAGAAGCGGGTCAAGACGGAGATCGAAAATTTAATCAACTCCCGTCCGGGGCCGGAGTATTACGAGCTGTCGAAGGAGCTTGTGGAAAATAGGGACCCTCTGGAAATAATTGCTTCCCTCCTCCAACACACTTTCAGGGAAGAGCTCGACCAGAAGAATTACACGGAGATCGGAGACGGGGTCGTCGACCTGAAGGGTAAAACGAGGCTCTTCGTTACGAAAGGCAAGCAGGACAGGCTCACGCCGAAGAAGCTGGTGGATTTCATACGGAACAAATGCAGCATAAACAGCGACAAAATAAACGATATCAAGATTCACGATAAATTCTCTTTCGTGACACTGCCGTTTCATGAAGCCGAGCAGCTTTTGTCATACTTCAAGGAAAGGAAAAAGGGTTCCGAGCCTTTTATTATGAAGGCCAAAGAGACGCGGGATCATCACGCCTGACCTTCTTATATAATGAGGTTTAATGCCATGCCGGCTAACAAACGTCCTTAACCATGAGGAGCGCGTAGCCGGTATAGTGAATGAGCTCATGCGGGACTACCTTCTCCCGCATTATTTCATAAAATCCGTAACGCTCGTAGAGTCTTTTCGCCCCCACGTTTTGCTCGAACACGATGAGGCTTAGCTGGGGGAGTCCGTATTCAAGGGCCTTTCCTGCGGCCAGCTCCAGAAACCTCGTCCCTATCCCTCTGCCTCTGAATTCCGGGAAGACCGCGACCCCCATTATGTAGTAGCTCTGGTCTTTCTCTAAAATTGTATAGGGCCGGAGGACAGGATCTATCTCGGCAGCAGGGCCCGGATTCCCGGGCAGATGCATCGGGAATGCGGTGAGCATCCCTATGATCTCACCCTCATGCTCGGCGACCAGGCAGTTCTTGTAGCTGAAAAGAAGGTCTTCGTTTGAATACCGTCTTTCACCCACATCGAGAATGTTCTCCCCCGGCCCTGCGAGCGTCGTCCATATGTAGTCCGAGAGTCCGTCGGACGATATGCTGTAAAGCCGCGCGATCGTCCTGCACTCTTCCTTCCTAGCGGGACGAAATAGCACACTACCTAAACGATTTTGCATTATTTATTCCGGGAGGTACGCATTATTTCTATATGCCTGAAACACCCGATCGTGTGGTCGTTCACCATGCCGGCGGCCTGCATATATGCGTAGCATATCGTGGAGCCGACGAAGTTGAAACCTCTTTTCTTCATGTTCTTGCTCATTGAGTCGGACTCGTGCGTCTTCGCGGGAAGCTCCTTCAGGGATTTCCACCTGTTGTGTATGGTGCTATGGTCTACGAACTGCCATATGTACTTATCGAACGTCCCGAATTCCTTTCTGATCTCGAGGAACGCCTTTGCGTTCTTTATCGCGGAGCTCACTTTTAGCCGGTTTCTGATTATCCCCGGGTTATTTAGAAGCTCCTTAATTTTTTTGTCGTCGTAACGCGCTACTTTCCGGAAATCAAAATTGTCGAACGCCTCCCGGTAGGCCTCCCTTTTTTTGAGGACCGTCTGCCAGCTTAGCCCCGCCTGCGCCCCGTCGAGCACTATCATCTCGAAATGCTTAATGTCGTCGTGAACCGGCACGCCCCATTCATTGTCGTGATAATCGATCATCAAGGGGTCTGAAATTGACCACCCGCATCTGTTTGTCATTCAAGTTCTCCTGATTCTTATTCCGGGTCGCGGTTCACGGTTCCGGGCGAGAATGCGGGTATGCAAACGGCTATGTATCTTGCCCCTCCGGGCCGTGGGGTGCTGTATCTCACCCATTCGCCGGGATTGGCGACGACGGCCTGTCCCGCTTTGACTTCCAAAACGCCCCCTTCGTGCTCGACTAAAAGGGTCCCTTCCAGAACGAGGGTCACTTCCTGAAAGAGAGGGCGCTGTCCCGGCTCCTTCCAGCCTTCGGGGGACGTCATGCGCGCGACGCTGACGCCTGTTTGACCGGAGTTCACCCTTCCGGCGAATTCCTCGATCTTTTTCGGCTTATTCCCCGCGGCCTCGATGATAGTCGGTTCTTCGATCAATATCGGCATCAGGCGCGCCCCTTCGATGTCCCTTCCCCCGGCAGCCCCTGAAGGATGTTCCCCTTCACGGGAGGCGTCAGGAAGGTCCGCTTTATGAGTGAAGCGGATAATGGTTCACTCCGGTTCCAGGGCATGAGCGAGAGCAGCCTTGCAAGGAAGCAGTAACCGGTCAACACGAGCACCCATATTCCTATTACCGGAATCCAGAAGAGGAACCTGAGAGGCCCCCAGAGCGGGACTATCATCACCACGAGAAAGGCCATACGTATATGGACCGGGAATGCGGAGAACCTGCCCTCCTTTATGGCGAAGTAGATTAGCTGAAAGACTACTAATACGGTTGCAGCATAAAATCCGGAAGTCCACCCGGAGACTCCCAATGAAAGGAGAGCTGCAGCTGCGAGCCAGAACCACCAGCTTACTTCTTTATACATTAACATCCGCGAAACCTCTCCACTGAATATAAATAAGATAGCCTTTCATGGCAAGAACAGGTGTTAATTTTCAGTTAGCAGAATTATGGTTGTATAAATTCAGTACAAAATTTACACTTTATACAGTGACTGGATAATAAATCCTGAGCAACAGAATCGGTGATTCACGGAGGTTTCGCGGTGACGAGGAAAATATCGGGCTCCATGATTGTATTACTGTTATTCGTTTTGGTAAACGTAATGCCTGCGCATGCGAACGGCTCTCCGCAGTGGGTAACCGGCGAAGTCGTGTCTATTGTCGAGAAACAGGACGAAGGACTCATAAGCCTTAAGCTGGCCGATGGCGAGCTCTACAGCGTTTCCTCCGGGGCTTCGCTCCTGGAAGGGGTTGAGATCGGGGATGTCGTAACCGTACAGGTAATCGAGGGTTGGGCGCAAATTATCACTATCGCGAAGGACCGGAAGCCCGAGACGCCGAAGCCCGAAAAAAAGGACAGCGGGGTCGAGTGGGTCCCGGGCGAGGTCGTATTCATCCAGGGGGGCGCTACAGACAGCCTTGTGAGCGTCAAAATGTCCGACAAGACAGTCTTCAACATCGCATCTTCAAACGATAAATTAAGTGGTATAAAAGTCGGCGACCATGTGATCGTAAAGGTGTATCAGGGCTGGGCGCAGTCCGTCACGAAGAAATAGATATTATTGCAAGGCATTGGCAGGACGGCATATTTAAGCGAAGCGGGAATATTTCTGAATCCATTTCATTCTAAACTCTATCAAAAGTAGTAGTTAAGGCAGCACATCCTATACCATCCTCCACCAGGAAAAGAGGCCCTTGGATTTTGTAAGGGCTTCTTTTTATTGAATTTCATTTAGAGTTTCCCTCGCAATCACGTTCCTTTGAATTTCCGAGGTCCCCTCGTAGATCTCTGTTATCTTCGCGTCCCTGAAAAATCTTTCGACCGGATAATCCACCGTGTATCCGTATCCGCCGTGTATCTGTATGGCCTTTGTAGTTACCCACATTGCGGTCTCGGAAGAGAAGAGCTTCGCCATCGCGGATTTTTTTAAATAATTCTCCTTTCTATCCTTCATTACCGCAGACTGCCAGGTAAGGAGTCTCGATGCCTCGATTCTCGTAGCCATATCGGCGATCATGAACTGGAGGCCCTGGAAGTTCGATATAGGCTTGCCGAACGCCTTCCTCTCCTTTGAATACCTGGCCGCCTCCTCGAGAGCCGCCCGGGCGATACCCACTGCCTGCGCCGCCACCCCTATCCTGCCCCCGTCGAGCGTGGCCATCGCGATCTTGAAGCCGTCCCCTTCCTCGCCGAGGAGCGCGGTGTCGGGCACCTTGCAGTCCTCGAAATATATCTGGGCCGTGCTCGACGCCTTGATCCCGAGCTTGTGCTCGAGCTTCCCGATTTTCACCCCCGGCGTATCCATATCGATTATGAACGCCGAGATGCCGTGGTGCTTCTTCGAGTGGTCGGTAGCGGCGAAGAGTATCCCTGTGTCCGCTTCCGCTCCGTTGGTAATCCAGGATTTTGAGCCGTTTACGATATAGGACTTCCCCTTCCTCACGGCCGAGGTCCTCATGCTCGCCGGGTCCGAACCCGCTTCGGGCTCGCTCAGCGCGAAGCAGCCGAGCCTCTTCCCGGCCGACAGATCGGGCAGGTACGAACGCTTCTGCTTCTCCGAGCCGAAGGCGAGTATGGGGTCGCAGACGAGGGAGTTGTTGACGGACATGATGATTGCCGTAGAGGCGCAGGATAGGGCTATTTCCTCAAGCGCAATGACGTAGGTGAGGCAGTCGAACCCGCTCCCGCCGTATTCCTCGGGCACCATGATTCCCATGAAGCCAAGCTTCCCGAGCTTATCGATTATTTCCCTGGGGAACCTCCCTTCCCTGTCGTACATAGCGGCAACGGGCTTGATCTCGTTGACCGAAAAGTCCCGTGCCGTCTTTTGTATCAGCTCCTGTTCTTCCGTAAGCTTGACTATCGACATTCCGATTGTACCTCCCCGTTCTTGATTACCAACCGAGCGCTCGCTCGGTATAATTCTAAGAACATTCGAAGTCTATGTCAAGGGGGTTTATGTGAGCGACTTTAAAATGAGCTCGGTCTGGATTTTGATGTAGTTTTTGAGGGAGTAGTTCTTTTGGATCGCCCAGCGCCGGAATGCCCACATCTGCCCCTGCACCATAATATTTTCAGCCGCTATCTTTGCGGTGTTCCTGTCTATCTTAAATATCTTTTCTCTTATCCCGTGGGTAATAATGTCCTCGAAGATCGCGACCAGCTCTTTTTCGGCCGAGAGTATGTAGTTCCTGTCCGTACGGTTGAGCGATTTCGTTTCCTGATAGAGGAGGAGCGAGTAATCCTGTATCTCGTCGATTATCGTGAAGTAGTCCCGGATAGCGTTTTTGAGGTTCTCCCTGGCGTCCTTGTTGCCGACGAGAGAGCCCTGGAGTTTCTCGCTTACGCTCTTGTGGATATGGTCGCAGACGAGGAACAGGATGTCCTCTTTCGTCCTGATGTAATCGTAGAGCGCCCCCATGCTCATACCGAACTCTTTCGCTATCTCCCGGACAGTGGTTTTGTGGAACCCCTTCTTCACGAAAAGCTCGACGGCGGCGTTCACCAGCTCCTGCCTCCTGACGTTTATCAAGTCTTTATCTTTTATGTTGGACGCTATCCGGGTCTTCGAGTCGTTCATCCTGTCTATTCCTTCCGCAAGTGTATGATTATACGCAGGTATTGATGAATCCCAAATAAAATTTCACGATGTGTTATTTTACTTTATTATGATAGATATATTTAGAGCCCCCGTTCATTCCGCTTATTGAAATGAATCCCCTGAGATTTATACCACGTATATTATTACAAGGCGGATTCTATAAGGTGGTAAGTGATCATGATTAGAAAAAAAGCCGGACTGTGTTTCATCTCCGCGCTCACTATCTTCATGCTGGCGGGCACGGCCGGGGTCTCATTTGCGGCAACCTCTTTGAAGCTCAACCCCGCTCTCGATTACACGAGCGATTCGAACGACGGCCCTCTCATCACGGGCGAAGGCCTCTCGGGCGGGTCGGTGAGGAAGGGGACGCCCGCCTATATTATCTTTTATCACCGCGAATGCTATAACTCCAAGCGGCAGGCGAGGCGGACGGTCGAGCTCTATGAGAAATATATGGACAAGGCGGATTTTATAATCGTCGACCTCGATACGGAGTTGTCGAAGGAGCAGGATGGGCTGAGAAGCAGGTTCTACAGGAATTATATCCCCCATGTAACAGTCATAGACGCCGAGGGCAAGGTCGTATACGACAAGAGCGGGGAAGTAGGCACGGACGTAATATCGGTTATACTCGACCGTGCCATTTAATCTGTGCGTTAGTTTCTATGATCCCCCGGAATTTCCTTATGCAAACGGCTTCGGTCCGTGTTTTGGTTCCGAGGTTCGCTTATTTAAACGGGTTCAGTGTATTAAGGTCGGTCAGGGTTTCGATCAGTTTCGGCTTCTCGACGAAGAGCCTGTACTGCATCAATCTCAATATGGAGGACAGGTCTTTCCACTCCGACATCAGGGATTCGTGACCTGTGACGACCTCTTTGGCCTCCCGGATGCTTTCATGGAAATAGTCCGATAATGTTTTTTCCGATATTTCAGTTTCGAGAGATTCAATTATCTTGGGCAGCTCGTCCTTTTCGAGCCATATCCCCCGGCAGCCGGGGCAGTAGTTTATATCGACCCCGGTGTGTCCGTATTCGATACTGATCGTTTTTTCGGCGCACGAAGGACATTTGAGTTCGGTCTCTCTCGACTTGAACTTCTCCGGGTGCTTCCATATCTCGAAATCGAGCCAGTTGATGTTGGGATCGGCGGCCTCCTCGGCTTTGCCCAGTTCCCACGCGTCGAGCCAGACCCCTTTGCACGACTCGCACTCGTCGACGTCTATCGGCCCCAGCACCTTTGTTTTAAGCTCTTTTCCGCACTTTGGGCATTTTTTCATGTTCGCTCCCTTTGCCTAGAAAGTTTCTACGTCCACGACGCGGTTTGCCATGAAGTAGAGAAATACGCAGTCATACGTCATTCCCTTTTCCGTTTCACAGCTGTATATCCACTTTTCGTCGTACCTGCCCTTCACTCCCGTTGTATCTTTCTGCCAGGGCTTTCCGTATGAGTCTATAATCTCCTGTTTGGTCTTGCCCTGATTGTCCACACCGCTCTTAAGCTCCTTAAGCATTTCATTTCCACTCGATTTGCTTCCGCCCTGGGCGGTCACTAGCGGGCTTTCTGAGGAGAACGATGTTGCGCTGTACAGGGACAAACATAATAAGAATGCGAAGACCGCCAAGGGTCCGTTTTTCCTGAAAAGTGAGTACGAGTATGACATTGGTTCTAATCTCCTCAGTTTAGTTTGGGATGAAACGCCGCTTTGGATTCACTAATAATTATAAGCCTGATATCGAATGAAGTCTGTTATTTCTTTATCCGAACTCGAACCCCAGCTTGTCTTCGTTCACTACTATCCTGACGCTGCCGCCGCCCGAGGAAAGCTGCCCGAACAATATCTCGTGCGTGAGGTTCTGTGTTATCTCGCTGTCTATGAGCCGCTGTATGGGCCTCGCCCCCAGCTGCTTGTTGTAGCCCTTCTCCGCAATATAAGCCCTCGCTTCGGGCGTGAGCTCGATCGAGACCTTCTTGACCTTGAGCCTCTCCGCGAGCTGCCCCACCATCTTGTCCACTATCTTTTCGACTACCTCTTTGGATAGCGAGCTGAAGTGGAGCACCGCGTTAAGCCTGTTCCTGAACTCGGGGCTGAAGTACCTCTCTATGGCCTGGACGCTCTTGTCCTCGTATTCATCCTTCTCGAACCCGACCGTACGCTGGCTGCTCTCCCTCGACCCCGTGTTCGTAGTCAAAATTAGTACTATCTGCCTGAAGTCCACCTTCCTCCCGTTCGAGTCGGTGAGTGTAGCATGGTCCATCACCTGCAAGAGCACGTTGAATATGTCCTCGTGGGCTTTCTCTATCTCGTCTAACAGCAGCACCGCATGGGGTTTCTGATGGACGGCTTCCGTGAGCTGCCCGCCCTCTTCGTACCCGACGTATCCGGGCGGCGACCCGATGAGCCGGGAAACCGTGTGCTTCTCCATATACTCGCTCATATCGAAGCGGATGAACTCGATGCCTAGCGCCTCCGCAAGCTGCTTCGCGAGCTCCGTCTTGCCGACCCCCGTGGGTCCGGCGAACATGAAGCTCCCGACCGGTTTCATCGGCTCGCTCAGCCCGGAGCGCGACATCTGTATCGCCGTGACCAGCTTGTCGACGGCCTCGTCCTGACCGTATATGACCTTCTTCAAGTCGTCCGCGAGGGTCATGAGCCTGTTCCTGTCGTCGACCTTTACTGTACGAGTCGGGATCTTGGCTATCTTCGAGACGAGCGCCTCTATGTCCTTGACGGTGACCTGCCTCACCGCGCCCCCTGCGCTTCTGAGCTTTACCTCTGCCCCCGCTTCGTCTATCAGGTCTATGGCCTTGTCGGGGAGCCTCCTGTCGTTCATGTATTTTGCTGAGAGCTCCACTGCGGCTTTAAGAGCGGGCGTGGAATATTTCACCTTATGGAATTCCTCGTAGTATTTCTTGAGACCTAGGAGTATCTTGACGCATTCGTCCTGGCTCGGCTCGTAGACGTCTATCCTCTGGAACCTCCGCGCGAGCGCGTGGTCCTTCTCGAACACGCTCCTGTATTCCTTGAGCGTCGTCGTCCCGATGCACCGAATCTCTCCGTTCGACAGCGCGGGCTTGAGCATATTGGACGCGTCGAGAGTCCCTCCCGAGACGGCTCCCGCGCCTATGACCGTGTGTATCTCGTCGATGAACAGGACCTTCTTCTCGTCCCCCCTTACGGAGTCGATAATGGCCTTGAGCCTCTCTTCGAAATCCCCTCTATACCGCGTGCCCGCCGTGAGCGACCCCATATCGAGCGCATAGATCGCCGTCTTCTCGAGCGCCATCGGAACCTCGCCCCTGGCTATCCTGTGTGCGAGGCCTTCGGCGATGGCTGTCTTCCCCACGCCCGCATCGCCCACGAATATCGGGTTGTTCTTTCTCCTTCTCGCGAGTATGTGTATGGTGCGGTCTATTTCCGATTCACGCCCGATCAGCGGGTCGAGCTTCCCGTCCCGTGCCTTCTGGACCAGGTCGGTGCAGAATTCGCCGAGCGGGTCCTTGGGTTTCTGCTGGGTCTCCGTATCTGTTTTCGCGATGCTCGTCGATTTGTCCTTGCCTGAATATTTGGAGCCGCCGTGAGAAAGATATTGGACGATGTCATAGCGGTTTATGCCCTGCTCGGTCAGTAGATAAACGGCGTGGGACTCGTCCACCCTGAACATCGCTACGAGAATGTTCCCCCCGTTGATCTGTGATTTGTCCGCCGATTCCGCATGCATAGCCGCCAACCTCAGCACGAACTGGCTGCCCGCCGAATACTGAGGGTCCGGCAGGTACTCTGAATCGACGGGCGGCATGTTCTCGTCGAAGAAATCCTCGAGCCTCGACCTCAGATCGTCGAGATCGACCCCGCAGCCGGCAAGCACATCGCCTGCGTCCGGGTCGTATGTGAGCTCGAGCAGTATGTGCTCGAGCGTGATAAACTCGTGCCTTCTCCGCTTGGCCTGCTCATAAGCCCTTTTGAGCGTCTCTTCGAGATCCCTCGAAAGCGTCATTCTTCCTCACCGCCGGTTTCGACTTCAAGTATGCATTTCAAAGGATGTTCGTATTGCTTGGCCAGCTTATCCACCTGTATGATTTTCGTAGTCGCAACGTCGTATGTATATACGCCGACCATGCTCTGTCCCGAAGTATGCGCTTCCAGCATTATTCTCGTGGATTCGTCCTGATTCTTATAGAAGACCCTCATTAAAATCCAGACTACGAACTCCCTCGGAGTGTAGTCGTCGTTAAGGAGCATAATTCTGTACATGTCGGGCCTTTTCAGCTTGGCCCTTTCTTCTGTGAGAAGTTCTCCTTCCCAATCCCCGGATTTTATTTTCCCGTCTTCCATGACGCCCCGTCTCGGGTTGTATACTGCTTGTTGTATACTGCTTATTGTAACTAATTTTTACGGCCGAGGCCCGGATTCTTTTTCTCCGGCGTTTCCGCCACCCGGATAAATATAAGCCTTATTTATCTTCTGTCTGCTCGCCGTGCAGGTATTTGAGGGGGGATTGTTTATTGTAGTGCGTGATCAGGCCCTCCGTGTAAGCCCTCTCCCTCTTCAGATACTTGCCTATTGCGCTCCGCGCGCCTTCGTGCATTATGAGATGCGAGCTGTACGTGGGCGCCGCCGCAAAACCCCTTAAAAATTTATGCTCCCCCTGCGCTCCTGCTTCGAAAATGTCGATCCCGTTTCTTATAGAATAATCTATTAATCTGTAGAAACAACACTCGAAATGGAGATTCTTGTAGTTGTAAACAGTCCCCCAGTAACGCCCGAAGAGCCTGTTATTCTTTACGATGTTGAAGGTCCCGCCCACCCACCTTTCGCCGTTATTCGCCATGACGAGCACGAGACGGTTTTTGAAGTTTTCGAGCATGAGGTCGAAGAATTCCCTGTTCAGGTATGCGCTCCCCCATTTCCTCGAGTGTGTGTCCGTGTAGAATTCCCATATCGCGTCTATATGCCCGCTGTTTATAGCGTCCTTCTCGATGATCCGGACGTCGAGCCCTTCGTCCTCGAGTGATTTCCTCTCCTTCCTTATCTGCTTTTTCCTGCCGGAGCGAATGTCTGAAAGAAAATCCTCGAAGGTATTGTAGCCCCTGTTTTTCCAGTGGTACTGGTGCGTAAGCCTTGAGAGGAATCCCTTCTTCTCGAGAAATATACGCTCTTCGTCCGTCAGGTATAGAAAATGTATGGAAGAGCACTCCTCTTCGATAGAGAGCTCTATCAACCGGTCGACCATGATCCCCGCGCATTCTTCAAACGCGTAGTCGGGATGGACCGAAATACGTGTTCCGTTCGCGGGAGTGAAAGGGATTGCCGCTACCAGCTTCGGGTAGTAACGGAGCCTCGCGTTCTCGAACGCCCTTGCCCACTCCCAGTCGAAAATATATTCGCCGTATGAGTCGGACTTTATATAGGCGGTGACCGCCCCTATAATCCTATCGGCGTCATAGAGGACTATATGCCTGGGGTTCCATGAGGTATGGCGGCCGGTACAGCCGGATTTCTCCATCGCTTCGAGGAACTCGTATTCGAGGAAGGGGTTTTCCCTGTCTATTATCTCGTTATACCGGTCTCTGTCGATACCGGTTACGGACTCGTATACGGTCAATCGGTAGTCATTGCTCATCTCGGTCATACCGCTTCGTTAAAATGCGTAACTGGCACCCGGGCAGTACCGGAAATTAGTATAACACCTCCGCCAAATGCGGCTCCTCGAGCCCTCGACGACGTGTCCCGGGCCGGTTCTCCCTGCTTATTGACAACGGATTGATTAAAGTGAGATAATGGTGAATATCAATACGGCTGTTCCGATTCCATAACTGGTCCAGCCGAGGCGGAGGATGCGTAGAGAATATAATTCGAATGGCGGCAGGCTATGCCTCGTTCCGGTTTCCGTTCTGATAATTTCATGCCTGATCGTCCTGGGAATAGATCCGGATCGCATGGTCCCGGACGCGTCGGCGCAGGATGCGCCGGGCGGAGCGGTTGTCTTCTTTAGCCTGAACGAGCACGGCGTTCGTCCTGACGACGAATCCGGCCTAAACGAATTCGTAACGCTATTGAAAAACGACCCCGGTCTCGTCGTCGTGATAGACGGGTATTCGGACATTACGGGCGAGGAGCAATATAATCTCAATCTGTCGAGATTGAGGGCCGACGCTGTCAGAGAGTTTTACGTCGGCAGAGGGATAGATCCCGAAAGGATAAAAGTCCGGGGCAACGGGAAGACCGATAAATTCGACAGCGGCATCGACGAGGAATCACTCAAGAGGAACAGGAGGGTCCAGGTTAAAGTCGAATCTGTCCCGTCCCGAAAGACCCCGTCTCCCGAACCCCCGGCCTCTGGCGTTTCGGAGAAACCGGCCGCGCCCGCACCGGAACCCGAGCCTCAGGCAGAAGAAAATGGGGAAGCGGCCGCAGTCGAGGATACATCAAAGACCGAGCCCGACGAGGAGACCGCGGCACCTGCAATAACCGAGCCGTCCGCGCCCCCGCCCGATCTGGAAAAGGCCATAGGCCTCTCCATGAGAAAGCACGCGCCGGGGCTCGTGGTATTCGATGCCCCCAGGGAAATGAATATCGGAGAGACGTACGAGGTCGAGGTCGATTTGCCGTATTCATTTTTAAAAGGGGTCTCCGACAGCCTTCGCGGCATGAGCGGAGAGGGATTCGCGAATGTCAGGCTCGGTCAGAACATCGGTTTGAGCCTTAACGGCAGGGGATTCGATATACGCCCTGTCACCGATACGGGGGATGTGGAGGAGGTGTTTCCGGCGGAGGATACGGGGGTCACGAAGCTCGTAACTGAAAACTCGACACCCAGCTGGAAATGGAAGGTAACCCCTATGACAAGCGGCTACAAGTCACTCCTTTTGTCTGTAGAGGTGCTGGCGGAGGACTCCGATTACAATGAAATGGTGAATGAATATCAGCTCTTCCAGAAGGTCGTAGAGGTGAAACCCAGTTTTATTTATACTCTATCGAGAAGCTACTGGATAATGACCATATTTATCGTAATCGTAGTAGCCGTCGTGGGATGGGTCTTAATAAAGAAGATAAGGGTCGGTTGAGATGGTGAACCGAAGGGGGTACGGGATATGAATTGGCTGCGTAATATAACCCGCGGCAAGACTCTGATAAGAGGGCTCGACCACGTCGCCGTAGTTGTGAGCGATATGGACCGGTCTATAGAATTTTATACCGCTATTCTGGGAATGAAGCTGATCAAGGACGGCCGGGCCGAAGGCGGGCTGAAAAAATCATTCATAGGGACGGACAAGAAAGCCGTTCTCGCCTTAACGGAAGAAAAGGGCGGGTCCGGACATGAGGGCGGAAGCGCCCGGGGCGTAAATCACGTCGCATTTTTTGTGGACGATATAGAAAGGGCGGGCGGCCTGCTCAGGGAAAGGGGGGTCGGGTTTATTGAAGAAAAAGTCGGCCAGGACGGCAGGACCAAGGCTTACCACTTCCTCGACCCGGACGGCCTCGAGCTCGAGATCTGCGTGGAAACGGGAAAGGAAGCGCCTCAGTACTAAACGATATTAAAGACATATCGGGACTGACGCTTGCGGGTCTCCTCCAGCAGAGGGGCTTCCGGCCCACTGTGGCGGAGCAGGCCCCGGAATACGGAAGCATGGGGTACATCATCGTGCTCTGGCCGTCGGGCAGCCGCATACTCAAAGGGCTCGGTCTTTACCAGAAGCTTCTGGATACCGGACTTCCGTTCTCCACATACAACGTTTGGAATGAGAAAGGAGAGATGCTCCGCTCCTATTCCGTCGAGGCCGTAACCGAAAAGTACGGCCCTATGATAAGCATATACAGGCCCGAGCTCATCAACATCCTGAGAAAAGCCGTCGACCCCGAAACGATACGCATGAATACCACCGTCGAAAAGATCCGTCAGAGCAGGGACGAGGTGTTCGTTACATTCAACGACGGGCGTGATGAAGTATATGACCTCGTAGTCGGGTGTGACGGAGTGCGCTCGAAGACGCGCAGCATGGTTTTCGGTCATGTCCCCCTGACTTACAGCGGCATGAAGGGCTGGAGTTTCTGGGTAAAATCAAACCTGCATAAAACGGCTCATATCGCCGAGTACTGGGGGACAGGAAAATTTTTGGGCGTCTGGCCGACGAAAGGCCGGCTCTCGGTCTTTACAAGCATTAGATGTCCCGAAGGCATGCTGGAACCGGTCGAGGGGAGGGTGGGCCGGATTGGAGAGCATTTCAAGGATTTCGGCGGGATAGTGCCTGACATTCTGGCTGGGCTCGACGATGAATCCCAGATATTTTGCGATGATTATAACGACCTCAGGATGGACAAATGGTACAAAGGGAGGGTGGTTCTTTCGGGGGACTCGGCGCACGCCGTATTACCAACTGCGGGCGGCGGAGTGTCCATGGCAATAGAGTCTGCCGCGGTTCTGGCGGACGAGCTGTCGAGGGCGGACTCAAAATACATCGCTCAAGCCCTTGAGAGTTACGAGTTGAGAAGGCGCCCGCGCGTCATCAAGATTCAGGACCAGTCGAGGATGATGGGAAAAGTTGCGTTTGCCGACAGCCGGATCCTGTCCTACGTGCGAAACTTCGCCATGCGTTTTTACTCGAAAAAGCTCCATATTAAATACTGGGACTCGATGCTGAAAGAACCTATATAGATTGTCTTAACTGTCCTTCCCCGTTCGGTTTACCCGATCTTCACAGCCATAATCGTGACTGCACAAAAGCGAATCCTAGGTTATAATTTATCTTTATTTCACACAAATCGGCGAATAACTATTTATACTTTACGCATAGGGGGTTTCTTCTTAAAAGTTTCGTTGACTCAACACTGAAATCTATTGTTAAATTCGGAGGCAGGTACATGGTAAGGCTGGCAAGGATATCGTTATTTTCCTTAATTCTCTCGATCGTCTTTACTTCGTTTTTTCAGGCTGCTCAGGCCCAGCAGTACGGTTATAACTCCCTTTCCCCGCTCGTGAAACAATTGAGCCCGTCGGTCGTAAACATAAGCACGACGAGCGTATCCAAGGGAAGGAATTTTTCGTACGAGTCCCCGTTTGAGGGCAGAGAGGGCGATCCCTTCAATGACTTCTTCGATAAGTTCTTCGGTGAAATGCCCGAAAGGGAATTCAAGGGCAGGGGGCTTGGGTCCGGGTTCATATTCAGCGAAGACGGTTACATTATTACGAACAACCACGTAGTCGAAAGGGCTACCGATATAAAGGTCATTCTCGAGAACGGAGAAATTTATCACGCCGATGTGATCGGGACCGACCCTAAGAGCGATCTCGCGCTCCTTAAGATAGAGCCCAAGAGGAGACTGCCGGCCGTAAAGTTCGGTAATTCGGACGGGCTCGAGATAGGCGACTGGGTCCTTGCAATAGGCAACCCGTTCGGGCTGGGGCATACGGTCACTGCCGGGATTATAAGCGCAAAGGGCAGGTCTCTCGGACTGGGCTCGTACGACGACTTCATTCAGACAGACGCGGCCATTAACCCGGGCAACAGCGGCGGCCCGCTGTTCAATTTCAAGGGTGAAATAATCGGCGTAAATACCGCGATAATAGCGGGGGGGCAGGGAATAGGCTTCGCGATACCCATCA
>JAHKKQ010000113.1 GCA_020027805.1 Candidatus Dadabacteria bacterium | reverse complement strand
ACCACTGTAGCTGCGGGCTTCTTTGGGTTTCTTCTGCACCGTCTCGACGTCGCCGGATACGAGCGCGACGAAGCTCATAGTATTCCCGCCGCTGCCGTGCTCCTCCACCTTGCCGAACCACTTGATATCGAGCTTCTGCTGAAGGGGGGCCGTCCCCGGATTGGTCACTTCGAACCTTTGCTTTAATACGTAGCTCGCGGAATCGATGGAGTATATCTTCTTAACGGTCATGCCTTCGGGGGACTGCCAGTAGAGAGCCAATTCCGCGGTCCCGTCCGTGACCGTTATATCGTCTTTTCCCGAATACTCGAAAGGAATGAGATCGGGCACGTCGGAGCCCTTCGTTTTTAAAAGCGTGCTGAACCCGGGCGGGGTGTCCTTAAAAAGATTGATGGGGGCGCCGCCGTTGGTGCTCTCTTTAAATTTCTTTAGCTCCCACTTATATATCCTTCCTCCCGCAGTATCTATAACGCCGTGATACAGCGGAGTGTCGATCGATATAAGCCTGCCCTCCGGGGCAAAATGCATATCGTCGGAGTCGGACTGCTCCTGAAAGTCCTCGGACTGGCCGGGTTGATCGGCGCCCGGAGCGGGAGAGGACTGCTCGAACACCTCCGCCCCCGGCGGCTTCTTCGCCTGATTCTTGTCGGGTGTGGAAAAGAAATAGGTATATCCCAGGAAAATTAATATCGAGAGTACAAAGAATATGATTGTGTTGATTTTGTTGTCAGTCATCCACTCGTCCTTTACCGAACCGGATCATGTCCGCCGGCGCTCAACGGGTGACATCTCGCGATCCTTTTGAGAGTAAGCCACGAACCCCTGAGTAGTCCGTACTTCTTGAGGGCGTCTATCGCGTACTCTGAACAGCTGGGATAGAATCTGCAAGAAGAGGGCAAAATAGGTGAAACCGCATATTTGTAGACCTTGATCAGCGAGGTAGCCAGATACACAAATAAATTCGAAATCATGATAATTTAGACCTGACTATTTCTTCGATCTCTTTCTTCGCGAGGGAGTAATCGAGCTTTTCACTGCCTTTCTTGGCGACAAACACAACGTCCATCGATCCGAAGAGGGATTTATTCAGCCTGAAAACTTCCCTAAGGACCCTCTTTACACGGTTCCTCTCAACGGCCCCGGGCACTGCCTTTTTACCGACCACGAGGCCCACTCGGGGATAGCCGAGCGAATTCGGAGCGAATAGTATATTAAAATGGTCTGTACTGAGCCTCTTGCTCTTCCCAAAAATCTCTTCATATTCAGAGTTCGTACGGATTTTTAACTCTTTTGGGAAAGATAAACTCACTGCAAGGTTCATTTCTTCCAGCGCTTTACCGTGAGGCTGTACCTGCCCTTCGCTATCCGTCTCTTGAGAGTGCGCCTTCCGCCCGTCGTGCTCATCCTTTCGCGAAACCCATGCACCCTTAATTTCTTTTTTTCGTGAGGTTGATAAGTTCTTTTCATAACGCGCCCTAAAAACTAACACGAAATGTTTTTACGGTCAAGAAACAAAAACCCCTGATTCCCGGGACGGATTCCCCGATCCCCACACCCGGGGCCGCCCGCGGAACCCCTGCTGCTTCAAGGCATAAAATTAGCATATTTGTACGCTATTGCAACATAAAGCGGCAATATGACTTCAAAATACGCCGAAATTCGGGCTTGCGGCACTTCGCAATTGCGTAATTATTTCTTGACAACGGGGGCCCGGCACTTATAGTTATTGACCGGAACAGAAAAAAGTTATGGAAAACGCCAATCCTAATGGGAATACTTAAAAAAAATCGTTTTAAAGAAAATACACCGTTTGAAGTGAAAGATTTTTACGACGAGCCGATTGACGCAGTCATGACCGTAAAAGAGATATACATGGCGGATTTCGATTCGTTCAAACCCTTCAAGCGGGAAAGCTCATTTAAAACGGGGTCTGAAAACACCTTTAAATCCACACAATCCAAATAACAGACAGTCAGCCGCAGAGCGTCTTTACCGTCTCGACCCCACGCAGCCAGGAGATAACTATGATACGAAACGTATATGATTTCTTCATGATTACCCTTTTTGGACTCTTCAAAGTCGCCTTGTTTCTTCTTTTCTTCTGTGTTTCAGTCTTATTCCTGAGTAAATCAAACGATCAGGCCATGGATGAACAACCGGCATTCGCGGGTCTGCTGGTGAATCCGGGGGGCCGTGAGTATTTTATGGCCGGCTCCGCGGTCGGAGAACCCAAATGGACAGAGGCGGCCGAGCCGAAGATAGAAGAGATGACATCCGAGGAAGCGGAGATATACTTCTTCATCCTGAGGCTGTCGGACTCGATAAATCAGTCAAACGCACGGAAGCTCGCGAAACTGATCGTCGAGGAATGCGAAAATTACGAGAACCTGGACCCATTCCTTATACTCGCCGTGATTCAGATAGAGAGCGAATTCTCGCCGAAGGCGAAATCCCAGAGGGGCGCAATCGGCCTGATGCAGGTCATGCCGGGAACCGGGGAGTACATCGCAAAGGAAATGGGCATCAATTATAACGGCAAAAAAACGCTATACGACCCGTTCGTTAACGTCAGGCTCGGCATTCATTATCTTTCCTCGCTGGCCGAGAGATACGACTCCACGGAGAATGCGCTCGACGCATATAATTACGGCCCCGCGAACTTCGAAAAGGCGCAGAGCTCGGATACGGACGGGAAGCAGTCGAGATATGTGAAAAAGGTGCTTAATTTTAAAAACTATCTCGAAGAGGAAAGCCTCTTATTAGCTAAGAACAGCTGAGGGCTCCCTCGCCAAGAACAGCTGAATCATTGATTTAAATCCCGCGCAGTAATGTTAGTATCTATGTCGAATGAAATTCGGAATAGCGGTCCCCAATTTCGGCGCTTATGCAAAGAGGGAGCAAATACTCGAGATCTCGGCGCTCGCCGAAGAGCTCCGTTACGACTCCCTCTGGGTGAGCGACCACGTAGTAATCCCCGCCTCGCATAAGGTGTTCGGCGATACCTTTCACGACCCCCTCGTCACCCTCACTTACATAGCGGCCCACACGGACAGGATCGAGCTCGGGACGAGCGTAATAATACTCCCCTACAGAAACCCTCTGGTTCTCGCGAAGATGGTCTCCACGCTCGATACGCTTTCTCAGGGCAGGGTCGTTCTCGGTATCGGCACTGGCTGGCTCGAGGACGAGTTCGATGCGCTGGGCGTCAATTTTAAGGAGCGCGGGAAGGTAACGGACGAGTACATAGAGATACTGAAAGAGCTCTGGACGAGCGAGAACCCCGAATATAAAGGGGACTACCTCGAATTCTCGAATATCAAATTCCTGCCGAAACCGGAGAGGAAGCCCTACCCCCCTATATGGGTCGGGGGAGAGAGCGCAGGGGCTATGAAACGCGCGGTTAAATACGGGGACGGGTGGCACCCCGTGGGGCTCACGCCCGGGGCGTTCCGTGAGATGGCGGAATATCTGAAAAGCCTCCTGCCGGCCGAAAAGAGAGACGGCTTCTCGCTATCTCTCAGGAGGAACATCGAAATAAACGACGTCAGGGAACTGAGCGCGGACGACACCCTCCGGGGCGGGAGAGAAAAAATAACGAAGGGGATAAGGGAATACGGGGACGCGGGCGTGACGCACCTTGTACTATATATATTGGCGGGGGATTATAAGGGGGTTCTGAATACCCTCAGGGTTTTCGCTGAGGAGATAAGGCCGGGCTTCGAATAATTCCCGGGTGTATTAGGTCAGTATGGTTTCGACGGCCGATTGAACGTTCCGTGCAGGACCCGGCTTTTATTCCGTTGACAGGGGCTTTCGGTTCATGGGATAATTGGATTCGTGAAAATTTCGTGAAAATACTGAATAAAGATACCGGGAGAATCGCAAATGGATAACGAAAGCAGGAAATTTACGGCTGCGGCGGTCCAGGCGGCTCCCGTATTTCTCAACAAGGCCGAAACAATCGGGAAGATCGCGAGCCTGATCGAAGAAGCGGCCGGGCAGGGAGCGAGCCTTATAGTATTCCCCGAGGCGATCGTCCCATGCTACCCGTACTGGCCCAAGGACATCGGCACGGCAGAAGGAAGAAAGCTCGTTTTAGACGCTTATATAGAGCTCCATAAGAACTCCGTCGATATACCGGGAAGCGATACGGACAAGCTCTGCGAGGCCGCGAAAAAAGCGGGGGCGTATGTCGTCATCGGGGTAAACGAAAGGGACGGCGGGACGCTTTACAACACGATCCTCTACATCGACAAGAACGGAGGAATCCTCGGAAAGCACAGGAAGCTCATGTCCATAGACAGCGAGAAATGCATATGGGGGAACGGGGGTGCCGAGGACCTCTGCGTGTTCGATACGGAAGTCGGCAAGGTCGGCGGTTTTTTCTGTTACGAGCACCACATGACACTCGCGAAATACGCGATGTTCATGAAGGGAGAGCAGATACACGCCGGGCTCTGGGCCGGGCACGGGTTTGTGAAACCGACGATGGATTTCGCGAGCCGCGAGTACGCATTCGAGGGGCAGGTGTTCGTCGTCGCGTCTTCAGGGCACATAACAGAGGACATGGTCCCCGACAGCTTCCCGCTTAAAAAACATACGATGTGGGACTACCCCGGGGGGAGCGGGATCATAAGCCCGCGAGGCGAATACATTGCGGGGCCCGTCTACGGGAAGGAAGACATAGTCTATGCGGATATAGACCTGGATATGATTATTCGCTCTAAGGCCGTAATCGACGGCGTCGGGCATTTTTCGAGGCCCGACATACTGACGCTCGAGATAAAGGGGTACGATCCCCATAAAAAGAAGTCGAACGGCCGGGGCCAGAACCGGAGACAGAAAAAATCAGTGAAATCTTCCGGGGCGGAGAAAGGGAGGGCGCCGTCCGGAAATTAAAACGTTATCGTTTCCGAAATCGAGCCGAATTGCCGATACGGATATTCAGACGCTTTCATTCTTTATCGACTGGATGAGGTCATGCTTGAGGTTCCAGAGGTTCTCCGAGAGTGAGACGTGATAGAAATGGGGGTTCATGATTCGCCTGACGCCTGAATCGAGCTTTTCTATGTCCTCTATACGCCTGACCCTGATCTCTTCTATGGTAGGAAAATCGTAGACGAGTCTGCCTTCGTCGAGCACCTTCACGAGCAGGGGCTCGGTCCTGCTTATCTCATTACCCTTCATAATCCTGTATTTGCTATGGTCGGAAGGATGGCGCATCTTTAACACCTCCTTCTCCCCCGGGTCGCCTTCGTCTATGGTCAGGAGGTCCGCGGTCGCAAACCCCCTCTTGTCATATATGCGCCAGGCCATTTTATTGCCCGGGTTGAGCGCCTTTGTCGGGGTTTCCGATAATTTGATCGCCGGCGCCCACCTCCCCTTTTCCCTTACGGCTACAAGCTTATACACGCCGTCTAGCGCGGAATCGCCTTTCGAGGTAATGAGCTTCGTCCCCACGCCGTAGACGAGCCTCTTTATGAGGCTTTCGGGGTCGAGCCCGTAACGGGGCGCTTCCTCTTCGATCTGCGTTATAACCTGCCATATGACGAGCTCGTCGAGCTGATTCGAGAGCACTATCCTCGTATCAGGAAAACCCGCGCCGTCGAGCATCTTGGCCGACTGTATGGAGAGATACGCGAGGTCGCCCGAATCGAGCCTGATGCCGAGCGGCTTATGCCCTTTTCTCTTGAGCTCCTCGAAAACCCTGATCGCGTTAGGGACCCCGCTTTCAAGCGTGTTAATCGTATCCACGAGGAGCAGGCAGTCGTCGGGATACACCTCGGCATAGGCCCTGAAAGCCCCGAGCTCCCCCTCGCCGAGCGCTATGAACACCTGCACCATGCTGTGCGCGTGTGTGCCCTTGGGCGGAAAACCGAGCATGTGCGAGATACCTACCGTGGAAGAGAAATCGGCCCCTCCTATCAGCGCCGCCCTTATGCCGGCATTGACACCGAGGTCGGGCCCTCTCCTCATTCCGAATTCGAGTATCGGCTGGCCCCGTCCCGCCTCCCTTATACGAGCGGCCTTCGTGGCTATCAGTATCTGGTAGTTGAGCTTATTGAGGAGAGCGGACTCCAATATCTGCGCCATGGGCAGCGGCCCCTGAACCACTGTTACCGGAACGGTGGGATGGACGACCCTGCCCTCCGGAATCGATAACATTGTAATTCCGGCGAAATTTCCCTCCTTCCTCAGCCAGACTAGAAAATCATCCGCGAATAGCGGCTCACCGAGCTGACCGGTCTGCGTTTTGAGGCAGCTTATCTCTTCATCCCCGAACACCGCATTCTTAGTCCATCCGGCGAGCCATTCGAGCCCCGCATTCACACAATAACCCGCCTTGTGGGAACCGTAATCGGGGTAGTTTCTAAAGAAGTGGTCGAACTGCGCGTGTGTCTCATGAAGCCCGAATCTAAAATAGAGCTGGGCCATCGTAAGCTGGTACTGGTCGGTAAAGAGTATCCCTTCGGCTATTCTGTTATCCATTTTGAAACCCGAACCATGGATTATTTATTTTTAAGCGGGAATCTTACGGTCTTCGATAGAATTCGATAACCGTTCATTAATATATAGATTTTTTTTAACCCCAAGTCAACAATAAAGGTCTAATCGGACATTCGGCACTCGATGAAATTCGGAAGGGGCCAATTTAACGGAAATATTACAATTCTCGGAATAGGCTGCCGCAATGTTTAATTTGTTGACAATCTATGATATTCCTTATAATATTTGCAACAAAAGAGCGCTACGGGCAATGACGTAGTAATTATTGTCATGTTCCGTACGAAAGGGCAAACCACTCGAAAGGATGGGACGCAAAGCAAAGGGCCTGAAGGGATTAAATCCCATGGCTGCCATGCCGCCGAAACGGAAAAACATAGTGTCTCTCTCTCGAGTTTTACTGACCTTCTGAATTCCGTTTCCCGATAAAAGCTACCATCCGAACGAGGCCGGAGCCGTTAAGTACGTGACGGTAACGGACGGGGCAAGATGGAAACAATCGGAAAAGTTCTGAGCATTACCCTGCTCACGATCTTCGGTTCGGCGGCTGCGACGGTTTATCTCATTGATTCGGATATATTACCTTCTTACCTCGACAAGCCCGCGGTGGTCTACACATCGGACACA
>JAHKKQ010000112.1 GCA_020027805.1 Candidatus Dadabacteria bacterium | reverse complement strand
CGTATACGGCTTCTTGCTGTAAAGCTCCGCAAGCGTATTGTCCCTCATCTGGAGTATGTAAGCCCTCTGGGACACCGGTGTGTTACCCTGCGGCTTGGCGCATCCGTAAAATGACAGCAGAGTGAAAAGAAGGGAAAACAACAGGAAGCTCGTTCTCATGCGTATCTCCTCGTACAGAAATTTTTAAATGGAAAGGCTATATACGATTATAACAAAACCGTGTTAACGATTACAGATAATAACTTGTATCAGCCCGATATTGACTTGAACCGACATCCATAACTAGAGTTTTATTATATCATGCACTCTGGCAATCACATCAAAATCTAAATATAATGTGTTCGTCTTCAAAGCGCATCGACCAAATTCAATCTGAAATTACCCTATCGCCATGAACCCCGGCAAAAAGAGCCGAATCGTATTATTCACTTCAGCCATAGCGGCGCTCGCCGGCCTCTTGCTCGGTTATGACACGGGGGCAATCAGCGGGGCGCTCGGCTTTATCGCGGACGCCTTTCGCCTGGATACGGTGGGAAAGGGGAGCGTCATTTCTATTGTGCTGGTCGGGGGGATCCTCGGAGCGCTTATAAACGGCATCGTCGCGGACAGGCTGGGAAGAAAGCTCATGGTGCAGGTGGCCGCTCTCATCTTCATCGCGGGGGCGGCCGCGTCGGCGTTATCCCCTTCGGCGGGAGCGCTTCTCGCCTCGAGGTTCATTCTGGGACTCGCGCTCGGGGCGGTTTCCGCGTCGGCTCCGCTATACATCGCGGAGATATCCCCCGCCGCCGGGAGGGGGAGGCTCGTAACGCTGTTCCAGCTCGCGATCACGATAGGGATACTGCTCGGATACTTCGTCGACAGATCACTCACAGGCTCGGGCGACTGGAGGCTCATGCTCGGGACGAGCGTGGTTCCCGCATTAGTGCTGCTCTTCGGAATGTTTGTAGTGCCGCATAGCCCCAGGTGGCTCTTGAAAATGGGGCGCGATGAGGAGGCGAAGGATACCCTTCTAAAAATCAGCGGCGGGAGCGTATCTCACGCTGACGCGGAATTGAACGAGATACGGAAAGTGATATCCATGGAATCGAAAGGCGGGTTAGCGGATATGCTGAGACCGCCCGTAAGCCGCGCGTTCGTTACCGGAATAGGACTTTTCCTTTTACAGCAGTTCGTCGGGATAAATACAGTCATGTACTATGCGCCTTCCCTGTTCAGGGAAGCGGGTATGAGATCGCCCGACACCGCTATTCTCGCGACGGTGAGCGTGGGCGTAGTGAACGTGCTCGCGACCTTCATCGCAGTATGGCTGATAGACAGGGCCGGAAGAAAACCCCTTCTCTACGCGGGCCTCGCCGGGATGCTTATCTCGCTCACCGCTATAGGCGGAGTGTTCGCGCTCGGGGATTCGGGCGGAGGGCTCGGGACCGGGAGAGCGGCTGTGATCGCCGTCTGGTGTTACATCGCGTGCTTCGCGTTCTCGTTGGGGCCCGTACCCTGGATTATAATGACGGAAATATTTCCGCTCAACGTGAGGGGGCGGGCGGTGAGCATCGCCACGATGTCGAGCTGGGGGGCGAACCTCATAGTCTCGTTCTCATTCCTGCCATTGTTCGAGGCGGCCGGTGCGGCTTTCACGTACTGGTTATACGCACTCGTGAGCCTCCTGGGGATCGTATTCGTATGGCGCCTCGTGCCTGAAACGAAGGGGATGAGCCTCGAGGAGATAGAGGAGAGACTACTCTCCGAAAAGAGATAGCTTCAATAGAAGAGCGATATATAAACTGCCCGCGGGAAAAAAATTAGCGTCAGGATTTTCCGTCCATCTCCTGAAACGCTTCTTTGGCCAACCGGAGGCCGTTAAGCGTAGCGGGAAAACCAGCGTAGACCAGGACCTGAATAAGCACTTCCACGACCTCGTCCCTCGAGCAGCCGCAGTTAATCGCGCCCTTTATATGAATCTTCAACTGGTTGGGCGCAGTCCCCAGGGCGGCAAGGGCGGCGACGGCCGTG
This sequence comes from Candidatus Dadabacteria bacterium, assembly GCA_020027805.1. Classification (GTDB taxonomy): domain Bacteria; phylum Desulfobacterota_D; class UBA1144; order Nemesobacterales; family UBA2774; genus 2-12-FULL-53-21. The sequence continues at coordinate 5,138 of JAHKKQ010000112.1, read as the reverse complement.
ATCTCGCGGGACTTCATGTCGAGACCGGGCCTCGACGATATCTCGCCGAAGACGAATTCCATCATGTACCGCACCATGTCGGGCGCGATATCATTTAGACTTTCCGCAGTTCTCTTAGCGGCGCCCGGTGAAATCTCTTCGAGTTTTTCCAATCCGCGCTTATATTTTTCATCGGACATCTTATTTCTCCCGGAACAACTGCTCCGATTCCCTTTTATACAGCCTTGAAAACTATTTTTGCAAAGCCTATACTACGGTTTTTCATCGAATTTGTAAAGGGGGATACGTGCTCATACTAATCGCAAAATTCAGGACCAAACCGGAGCGCCGGAAGCAGATGATGGAGATGTCGAGAGAGATGCTCGAGCCGTCGAGGAGCGAGGAGGGGTGCATAGTTTATGAATTCCTCCAGGACACGTTCAACCCCGACTCGTTTACGTTTTACGAGAAGTGGAGGAGCCGGCGGGACCTCGACCTCCACTTCGAGATGCCGCACTTCGAAAAATTCGCCCAAATATTTCCCGAGCTCATAGAGGGGCCGGAAAGCGTCGTCGCGTACGAGGTCTCGGGGGAGAGCGTAATCGCCTGACAGCGCCGATTGGACAGCGGGAGACCCATACTTTAAGATAAGACCCATGCGCGTACGATTTTTTCTTATTCTCTCTCTCTTACTGATAACCGGATGCGGGAATAACGATAAGAGCGGCAGCGCTCCAAGAGATACGCTCAACGTAAACCTGGGGAACGAGCCGCCTTCTCTCGACTGGTCCCTCGCCACGGACAGCACGTCCGTCAATATCATCAATAACATAATGGAGGGGCTGACGAAGTTCGGAGCGGACTTCACCCCCGAACCCAACCTCGCCGAAAGCTGGCAGCTGAACGATGACGGGAAGACGTATACGTTCAAAATCAGGGAAGGGGTCAAATGGAGCGACGGAAAACCGCTCACCGCGGGGGATTTCGAATATTCCTGGAAGAGGATACTGAACCCTGAAACGGGAGGCGACTACGCGTATTCCCTCTACGACGTGGAAAACGCCGAGGAATACAATACGGGAGCGATCAAGGACGCAGGCAAAGTCGGCGTGAAGGCACTCGACGACATGACACTCGAAGTGAGGCTGAAAAGGCCCGCTGCCTACTTCCCGAGCATGCTCGCGTTCATCACGACGTTCCCCCAGAGAAAGGACGTCATCGAGAAGCACGGCCTCGAGTGGACGGAACCTGAGAATATCGTCACGCTCGGCCCTTACGCACTCACATCGTGGAGGCACCACGACAACATAATCCTCACGGTGAACCCGGGTTACTGGGGGGAGAAGCCCAGGATCAGGAAGGTAAAGCTCATAATGAACGAAAACCCTTCTTCGGCTTTAGCACAGTACGAGAGCGGGGAGCTCGATTACGCCGACAGCAAGAGCATACCTCCGCTCGAGGTGCCGAGGCTGAAAGACCTCGACGATTTCACGTCGACTCTTCAGTTCAGGGTCAATTACATCGCGTTTAACGTCGAGAGGCCGCCCTTTGACAACCCGCTCGTGAGGAAGGCATTCGCCGCGTCCATAGACAAGCAGAGCATCGTCGGCCTGATCCAGGGCGCGGGTATTACGACTACATCGTGGATACCGAAGAATATGCTCGGATATAACCCTGACATAGGGATCGATTTTAACCCGGACCAGGCAAAAGCGTGGCTCAGGGAGGCCGGGTACCCGGACGGGAAGGGGTTCCCGACTGTTACGTTCCTCTGGCCCGACGTGAGCAACAACAGGGTTGTCGCCGAGGCGCTCCAGAGCATGTGGAAACAGTACCTCGGGATCGAGGTCGAGCTCATGAACCAGGAGTGGAAGGTCTACCTGAGCACGATAAACACGGACCCTCCCGAGATCCACAGGGCGGGATGGGGGGCCGACTTCCCCGACCCGCACAACTTCATGTCGATATTCACCTGCATATCGGGAAACAACAGGACGAGGTGGTGCAACAGGGAGTACGACGCGCTCGTCGAGAAGGCTGCCGAGGAGCTCGATCCGGGAAAGAGGAAAGCTATCTACGACCGGGCGCAGATGATTCTTCTCGAAACAGATGCACCTATCGCACCCTTCTATACATCGAACCAGCAGAACATGATAAAGCCCTATGTGAAAGGGCTTAAGCCAAACCCGCTCGACCACATAATTTATAAAGAAGTGTATTTTGAAGAAGGCCAGGCGAAAAATGCGAGCGAGCCGGCGAATTAACCCGGATTTGCGCGTGATTCGACGAGCTCAGCACGAACGGGTAAAAACTAAATCCCCCTGAATCCCCCTTTGTACAGACCGTGTACAGACCGGACAGATGGGTAACAAACGTTCGGGGACATAGGTAACACTTTTGGATATAATGGCGGCCTTGAGAAAGGAGGCAGCCATGGGATGGAAAAGGGTTACGATAATGTCCGAGCGACTGGAATTTGTCAGGTTGGCTACGAAGCGAGAGGTGAGTTTCACCGAGCTCTGTAGTCGTTTTGGGATAAGCCGGAAGACCGGATACAAGTTTGTTAAGCGTTACGATGAAGAGGGTTCTGAGGGGCTCAGTGATCGTTCCAGGCGGCCCAAGAACTCCCCTAACGCTACTGCGGCATGGATGGAGCGGATGATTTTGGCCCTCAGGGACGAGCGCCCCGCATGGGGAGGGCGTAAGCTCAAGCGGAGGGCTGAGGATATGGGTTATGAGGGAGTGCCGTCGCCAAGCACTATCACGGAGATATTGAAGCGCAACAGCAGGGTAGCTCCCGAGGACACTAAGAAGCACATGGCGTGGCGGAGGTTTGAGGCGGAGAGGCCTAATGATCTGTGGCAGATGGATTTCAAGGGGCATTTCCCCGTGAGAGACGGGCGCTGTCACCCGCTTACGGTCCCGGACGATAACTCCCGTTACGCATTGTGCATAGGAGCGTGCGGGAACGAGCGTATGGAGACCGTAGAGGAGCGTCTCCGGGACGTTTTTCGGAGATACGGTCTTCCCCGCGCCATACTGACTGACAACGGCTCCCCCTGGGGGCGGGATAGTGTACACAGGCACACGTCCCTTACTGTATGGCTCATGTGCTTGGGTGTGGGAGTACGACACGGCCGGGTGAGCCACCCGCAGACGCTGGGGAAGGACGAGAGGTTTCACCGTACTATGAACGCGGAGGTAGTGCATGGTTGCAGGGACAGATCGATGAGCGAGTGCCAAAGGCCGTTTGACCGGTGGAGAGTGTCCTATAATACTGAGCGCCCGCATGAAGCTCTCGGAATGAAAGTGCCGGCTGATTGTTATCGTGTGAGTGAGCGTGAGTTCCCGGAGAGAGTCAGGGAATGGGAGTACAGCCCTTCGGACGCGATAAGAAAAGTGCAGGACGGAGGGATATTACATTATAAGGGCAGAGAGTGGAGAGTGGGCAATGCGTTTAAAGGTCAGCGTGTGGGGATACGACCCACAGGGAAGGACGGACGGTTCGGCGTGTTCTTCCGTAACTTTAAAATTGCTCAGATCGACTTAGTCTAGTATGATGAAAATCTGTTACCCATGTCTCCGAACACCTGTAACCTATGTCCCCGGTCTGTACACCCCTTTACAAAGGGGGAAATTGATATCTCCGCCCGATTGCTCCAAGAATTATTAGCCTTTGAAATAAGGGATGATGTCTTTTGCGTAAGTCTTGAGGGCCTTTTCGGGGTCGGGGCTGAACCTGTAGAACAGTACGAAGTGCCTCACGCCCTTGCTTATGTATTTCTCGATCTTCTTGATGCAGTCCTGCTTCGACCCTGTGATCGTGAAGTCTATAATGGCTTCCCTCGGGAAGAACTGCCCTATCTGCCTGAACTTCTGCCTCCCCGCCTCGTCCTGGGGTATGACGTTGAAATAATTGAGCCCCTCGTATTCCTTGGGGATCTTCACGTCGTATCCCGCTTTTTTGAGCTGGTCCTGCATCACGAGGACGTATTTGAACGGCTCGAGCGTTTTATAGGCCTCGTCCTCGTTCTTGCCGACGGAGGTAAACACCCATAGCGCTGGGTCTATCTCTTTCATCTTGCGCCCCGCGTCTTTCGCGCTCTCCTTTATCACGCCCAGATACTCGGCATAGAGCTTCGGGTTGAGGTCGATAGGCAGCCAACCGTCGCCGAGCTCGCCTACGAGCTTGAGTCCCTTTGGCGTATGTGTAGCAATATATGTAGGAATCCTGTTCCTCTTGTAGGGCTTTACCTGTAAAAAGGCGTCCTTCATCTCGTAGAACTCGCCCTTGTAATCGACCGGGCCTTCCGCGGCCCATAATTTCTGCATCACCTGCATCGATTCTCTCAGTCTCGTAAGCGGCTTGTTCCATTTTATGCCGTATGCGTCCAGATTCATGGACTCCCCGACGCCCAGGGTAAGCGTGACCCGCCCTTTCGAGAGGTGGTCTATAGAGGCCAGTCTCTGAGCGAAAACAGCGGGGTGCATCCTGTGGGGGTCCGAAACCGTGCCGAGTTTTATGTTTTTCGTCATCATCGCGGCCGCGGTCGCTATGGTCCAGGCCTCGTGCGCTTCCGTAGGGGAAACGAAAACCACGTGGTCGGGATACCAGACGGTATCGAATCCGAGCTTGTCTGCCATTGCGGAAAACTTGAGCAGGCCGTCCAGATCAGCACCCGGCATAGGGGCGGAAAGCCCGAATTTTATCTCTTTAGCCATTTTTTGCACCTCTCATTTGATTTATCCAACTCATTATAAACCGAAGCGTACGAAAAAAACAAGGCTACGTTTGCGTGAATCGGATCAAGGGGAGAGATAAACGGGCCCGGGATGGATTTCAAGGAACGGCGGATGTTATAATAGATCCTTACCCGTCAATTTAAGGAGGATTATTTATGAAATTCGGCGTCGGACTATTCGGGATGCAGACCCATCAGGAGCTTCCATACACACACCCGGAGCTCTACAAAAACACGCTCGAGCAGGTTAAGCTCGCCGAGAAGGTGAATTTCGAATCCGCATGGATATCCGAGCACCATTTTCTGGACGACGGATACTGCCCTTCCCCGGCGGTCACGGCTGCGGCGATGGCGGCGGTGACGACGACGATGAGAATAGGGTCGGCGGGCATAATACTACCCCTCCATAACCCCTTG
>JAHKKQ010000111.1 GCA_020027805.1 Candidatus Dadabacteria bacterium | reverse complement strand
CCCCTGCCCGTCAGAATTTGTACCCCCGACCCCTCAAATATTGACCCCTAAGGAATACACAGTTGAACCAGGCGCAGAGAAGGAATACACAGCAAAAGAAGAGGCGCGCAAAAAGAAAATACGCGCGCCTGAAGAAGCTGAAGCTTCTTCGTCTCTGCCTTCTCCTATCGATCATAACAATGTAACGATGCTGGAAGTCGCCGATCATATGCATATGCTCTCGCCTGGGGAGCGGAAGGAGTTCGACAGGGAGGCGTTTAAGCTAGGTAAGTCCGGCGAGCCAGACCCCCGCGAGAGCCTCTGGCAGAGGCGGCTACTCAGAGTGCGCTACCTCCGGCACCTCAGGGACGGGGGAGGGTGAGGGATGCATGATGCATGATACATCCATCGGCCCGTTCGTCCTGAGCCTGTCGAAGGATGAGCGGGTTAAAAGCGAGATCCTGAATATTTTGGGTTCTTCACGGAATGACCACGGAGTAGTTGTATTGTTGCAATCTGCCAATGACATCCGGTTCTTCAACTTGTTCAGGGCCGTAGTTCAGGATGACAAAAACCTTGCTGTCATCGCGGGGAACCGGCTGGCTGCGTTCCCAAAACCCACTATTGAATGAGAAGGCAAAGGCTGTAAAATACATTCCTTTCTGTTATTATTTCTACGCAGTCTCTGAAGGCGGAATTGTCGGTAGCCCGGGTGGCGGAACAGGTAGACGCAAGGGACTTAAAATCCCTCGGGTTCACGCCCGTGCCGGTTCGAGTCCGGCCCCGGGCATATAATGTATTCTAGCGGTTACGCCGCGTTTTCTTCGGCTCCGCTGATTAAGTCGAGCAGGGAGGTGTTAAAAGAGGCGCCCTTTCTTTTCGAACAGAATGTAACGCCGGGTTGCTCATTTCCATTTTCCAGCTTCATCCGGAGCACTGCTTTGTTTACGCATCCTGTGGCAGCCAACATCCTCGCCCACTCCTTCTTATAGCGCCTGTCGGTAACAATGTCATAAACCGGACACGGTTCGTCCGAGAAGATATTAGTCTGTGAAGGGGACATTATCGGGTAGAATTATTTTCCTACGATCCAAAAGGTGTCGGGTAAAAGGTAAATTGAAGCTCAGCAAACAGATCAGACTCGGATTCGGCCTCATGCTGGTTCTTATGTTGATCATCGGGGGGCTTTTTCTATTCAACGTTTATAAGCTGAACGAATCGGCTTTGAATCTCCAGGGTCGATATTCCACGCTGCAAAAATTGTTCTCTACCCCCGATAGTAAGTTACATTCGGAACCCGGCTTCGGAAAAGAGATAGTCGACCGCGCGGTGACGCTCGTGGACGAGCAGATAAAGTACAACTACACGTACACGCTTATCATAGTAGGCTTGGTGCTCGTTTTCGGCGGAATAATAGCGATTCTCTTTCCATCCAGAATCACAAAACCGATAGAGCGCCTGATAACGGCGACGAAGACCGTCAAGAAAGGTGATTATTCCTACAGGATCGAGAATCCGGGGAAAGCGGATGAGATTTGCATACTTGCGGGCTCCTTCAACGAGATGCTGCAGACGATCGAAGACACGCACAGAAGCAATCTCGAGCTCCTCCATCAGACTCAAAAATTCAACGAGACGCTGAACGAGAAGATTGAGGAGGCGACCCGGGCGATAAGGGAGCAGCAGAATGAGCTCGTGCGGGCGTATTTCGGAACGCTAGAAGCGATGATACTCGCGCTCGACCTGAGAGAGTATGAGACGGGTTATCACTCATACAGGGTCACTGAGTACGCGGTCCATCTCGGCAAACATGCCAAGCTGAGCGACGAAGATCTGTCTGTGATGGCCAAAGGCGCTCTCCTGCACGATATCGGAAAGATCGGCATTCCCGACCATATCCTGCTCAAACCGGACAAGCTCACCAATGAAGAATGGAAGCTGATGAAGAAGCACCCTGAATTCGGCTATGGGCTGCTTAAGAACATAGAATTTCTGGAGGATTCGGCTGCGATAGTTCATACGCATCACGAGAGATACGACGGACAAGGCTATCCGGCAGGCATGTCGAAGGATGAAATACCGCTGGGAGCGAGGATATTTTCCGTAGCGGACGCGCTCGACGCCATGACTTCCAGAAGAAGCTACAGGGAGGCCCTCCCGTTCGAGGACGCGGTGAGGAGGATAACCGAAGCCTCGGGCTCCCAGTTCGATCCCCGTGTGGTCGATATATTTTTAGAAATCCCTATCGACGAATGGAAAAACATCAGGAACCGGATAGCGGATTCGGGCTCGGAATACCTGAAGCAGCTCGTGCATCAGATCAACGAATATACAGCCGAGTCCGGAGCTGGTCGGGGGACTTATGCATGAGAATGTCAAGCGGGCCGCATTTGCTTTGTTCAGGCTCGGGTTAGTACCGTGCCGGTTCGAGTCCGTCCCCGGGCACCATCCTTATTCGATTTTCTTTTTTTAAACCGCGCTATCGTTATTTCAATCCGAAGATTAAAAACAACGCGGCGCGTGTCGGATACTTAAATTCAAGTGCTTGTCTGATTTTCCCGGAAACTAATTGAGATGTTCGTTATTGTGTAAATTGTGTAAGCTGATTCTCAGTTGATGGACTTTTCCTCTTCCTGTTCCCACTCCTCTTCGTCTTCTTCGTCCCATTCCTCGTCTTCATCCAGACCGTCTTCGTCTTCCTCGTCCCATAGTTCTTCTTCGTCCTCGTCCCACTCGTCCTCATCGTCTTCCCAGTCATCGTCCTTTTCAAGCAATTCAAGTTCGATTACCATGATAATTCTCCTATAGGCGTGATTTATCTGAAACGATACACCCTGACTTTGAAATGTCAAGTGAATCGGGAGGCCGTTATTGGCGCGAATCCGGAGAGGATTATTAACAGATTGTTAAGGGATTGTGAGCGGTTATAAGACGCGGTCAAAAAGTCTCCGCGCCCGGGTGTGAGGGGCGGTCGCGATGCCCGATCTCAGCTCCCGGCACCCTCTCTCAGGAACTCCTCAAGCTTCAATACGAGCAGTTCCGAGCCTATGAATATGGGCGTCCGCTGATGCAGCTCCCTTGGCTCTATGTCCTGTATATGTCTCGACCCGTCAGTCGCCCTTCCCCCGGCCTGCTCCACGATGAATGACATCGGGTTGCATTCGTAGAGGAGCCTCAGCTTGCCGTTGGGTGCGTCCGTGGTCGCGGGATAGAGGAATATTCCGCCGGTTATGAGGTTCCTGTGTATGTCCGCGACCATCGAGCCGATATACCTTAGCGAGTAAGGACGGTCCGTGGCCTTGTCTATTTCCTTGCAATGCCTGATGAACTGTTTTACGCCTTCGGGGAAGCTCAGGAAATTGCCCTGGTTGACCGAATAGGTCTTTCCGGTTTTCGGTATTTTCATGTCCGGGTGAGAGAGGCAGAACTCGCCAATCGAAGGGTCGAGAGTGAACCCGTTTACGCCGTATCCCGTTGTATATACGAGCATCGTGGAGGAGCCGTATATTATATATCCCGCGGCCGCCTGATTCCTTCCCTTCTGCAGGAAGTCTTCCGCTGTAACGGGCCCTTCAGATGGAGTGACACGTCTGTAGATCGAAAATATAGTTCCGACCGAAACGTTGACGTCTATATTCGACGAGCCGTCGAGGGGGTCGAGGGCTACGACGTAATCTGCGTCTTTAGATACTCCGTCCCGGAACGTTATGAAGTCCTTGTTCTCTTCGGATGCGACACCGCGGCATTGCCCCCCGAGCTCGAGAGCCGCGATGAACCTCCGGTTGGCGAACACGTCGAGCTTCTTGACCTCCTCACCCTGAACGTTCGTTTTCCCCGTGCTCCCGAGTATATCGACGAGCCCCGCCTTGTTAACCTCTCTATTCACTATCTTTGCCGCGAGGCCGATGTCCCTGAGCAGTCTCGAGAGGTCCCCGCGCGCATAGGGGAATTCGGTCTGCTTCCTTATGACGAACTCGTCTAACGTTTCAACGCCTATCATTACCCGATAATATTACCAAACTTCCGTCATTAAGAAAGCCTCGGCATCCGGGTGCGGCGCGCTTCTATAATCGCGCGGCGTTTGCGGCGCCGGAGGCGGATGATCAATCCTTTTTCTTTTGCGGGCCGTCATCCGGCCTCAGGATTTCCTTTACAGCTTCCGAATCCTTTATTTTCATAGCGGCGTTGAGTCCCTCTTCCCTCACCAGGTCCCTCGCGCCGTTAAAGCTCTTCTCGAAGTCCTCGGGGAGGGCGTCTCTGGCGATAAGCGCCGCCTCGTTCAGATAAGGGAGCAGCACGGAGCTTTTGAAGACAGGGTCCTGTTGCGGGTAGAAGAGACTCAGGCACGATGACAGTAAAAACGCGGTGACCGCTCCCATAAGCGCCCCCACGGCCCCTCCGCATATCCTGTTGAGCCAGCTCATCTGCAGCGTGCCTATCAGCTTGGTCGTCATCCATCCCGCTGTCTGGATGATCACATACGCCGCGAATGCCAGCACGATGAAGCCCCCGACGTCGGCTACGGACTTGTTTTCCACAAGTCTTTCCTTGATAAACACATCGCCCAATACATCGTAAAAAATAAAGCCGATGATCAGTCCCCCCAGGAGGGCGGCGATGGAAAATATCTGATTCACGAGTCCTCTCGAGAACCCGACGAGCGTAAAAAGAGCGATTATCGCGGCTATAGCTATATCCAGCCAGTTCATATATATACTCGGATACTGTTTCTTCTTATTTCCTCCGGCTGCCGACCATGAAGCGCCTCATGTGTACACCACTTCGAATCTGGAGCCCGAACCCGGCTCCTTCGTCACTTCGATTCTGACCGGGAATCTTTCCTTCAGCTCGTCGACATGGGTTATCGCCAGTATTTTGTCGAAGTCGTCCTTTATGGAATTTATCACCTGCACGAACTGGTTCAACCCGTCCCTGTCCTGCGTTCCGAATCCTTCGTCGATTACAAGTGTTCTCAGCTGCGCGCCCGACCGGTTCGCTATGAATTTCGAGATTCCGACCCGGAGCGCGAAATCTATCCTGAACGCCTCTCCCCCCGAGAAAGTCTCGTAGCTCCGCGTCCCCGACGAGTCCCCTATATAGATTTCGAGGGTCTCCTTCTCTCCCCCTTTCTGCGTCGGCCTCACCATCTCGAGGCTGAGCGTCATGCTGCCTTCCGTAAGCTTGTTGAGTATCTTGTTCGCCTCCACCTCGATCTCGGGGACCGCGTGCTCTATTATCAGCGCCTGGAGCCCGTTCTTCCCGAAGGCTTTAGCGAGCTCCTGGAATATCAGGAGCTCGTGATTCGTCTCCCCGATTTTAATATTTATCTCGCTTTTTCTGACCGCGAGCTGCTCTATCCTTTCGAGAGCGCTTATGTCCCTGCTTATGTCCATGATCAGCCCGTCCTTTTGTTTTTTAAGGGCCGTCGCCCTGCTCTCGACTGCCGACATCTTTTCCTTCACCTCCCTCGCGAGGGTTTCTATGCCGCTGAGACCACTAATTTCATTTTCAATTTCTTCGAGTCTCTTCTTTCCCTCTACCAGCCTCTCAGTCAGCTTCTTCTCCTCGCTCTCGCGGAGTCTAAGGCCGAGCCTCGCTCTCTCGAGCATTTCTTTGTCACCAGACGCATGCTCGAGCTTTTTAAGCGCATCCTTGACGGCCCTGTGCTCTCTATCGTCGTAGCCGAGCGCGTCCCTTTTCTGTTCGAGTTCTTTCCGCTCCGCATCGTACTCTTTTTTGAATTCATCGCCGGCTATCGTTTTAGAGACGCCGTCGTAACTGTTTCCGGCTTCCACTAGCTCGATTGCGGCTGCTTCTGCTTCCCTGAGGCCCTGCTCCTTTTCGCCATGCTCCTTGTGCAGTCCGGGCAGCAGCTTGATCCCGGCATCGGCCGGGGTGAGCTCTTTGTAGAGCGCTTTCTCTCTATCTTCGAGCGCCGCGATGTCCTTCCCGGCTGCCAGTATATCGTCGCCGAGTCCCATGATCGCCGTCTTGAGCTTTTCAGCGAGGGCGGCTCTCGCCTCTTCCTCGAGCGGCGATTCGCAGAGCGGGCAGTGGGCCCCCGTGTCCCCCGCCGTAAGCACATGCAGCTTTTGCTCTTCCTCGGTTTTTCTTTTATTGAGCTCGGATATTCTCGCCCCCGCCGCTTCCTTCTCCCCGCCAATTCTCCCTAGCTCTCCCCTTAACCCATCGGCCCTCCGTGAGGTCTCGGTACACTCTCCGATTCGGGCGCTAATTACCTCGATCTCTTTCTTTAGCCTGCCGGACGATGCGGCCCTGGCTTCGAGTACTTTTATTTTCGAGGAGAGCTCCTTGGCCCTCATCTCGAGCTCTGTTCTTTTTTGGCTGATCTTGTGGTTGAGCGCGGAACTCTGCGTATCGAGTATCAGGGCTTCGGCCCTTTTTTCATCGAGCGCCCGGTCCCGGTCCGCGGCGTCCCTGAGCCTCTTATAACCGTCCTCTATCTCTCCCTCCCTCGAAAGGATATCCCGGTCTTTCTTTATACCTTCCCCGAGGGCGAGTGCCTCTTCTTCGAGCCTGACGCATAGAGACAGCAGGGTATCCCTCTCTTTGCCCAGTCTTACAAGCGTCTCGAGCCTGGACTTTACGGATTCGAATTCCCCTATGAGATTACCGCGTATCGTCTCGAACTCCGCGATGCCGGACGAAACGGTTTCGTCCTCTTTTCTTAGTCCCAGGAGCTTCTTTTCGATTACTTCTTTTTGAGAAATTTCACCGTCCAGCCGCGAGGCTTCGGTTTCGAGCGAGGTCACAGACACGCCTGAAGCCTGGGCGTGCTCGCGGGCTTTTCTCGTGAGCGTCTCGTATTCGTCGAGCTCGAGTATCTTCGACAACACTTCCTTTCTCTCGGCGGGAGTCCTCTTCGTAAACTCGTCGGCCATTCCCTGCAGTATGAACGACGAGCAAATGAAGGAGTTGTAATCCATCTTCAATATCTTCTCGATTGTGACCTGAGCCTTAGTACCCTGGTCGAGCGGTGTGTATGAGCCCGAACCGCCGTCGAACACCTGGAGGTCTATCGAGCTCTGTGAGCCTCCCTTTTTTTTCGATATGGTCCTCAGGATCCTGTACCTGTTCCCTTCGGATTCGAATTCCAGCTCGACGTGCGCTTCGGAAGCCCCTCTTTTTATTACCTCCTCCTTGTTTTTGACCCTGCACC
>JAHKKQ010000110.1 GCA_020027805.1 Candidatus Dadabacteria bacterium | reverse complement strand
GAGCCGTGGACGGTGTTCTCCTCGATGCTCGATGCGAAGTCCTTCCTTATGGTCCCCTCTGCCGCCTGGGCGGGGTTCGTGGCCCCCATTATCTCCCTGTTCCTGGCGATCGCGTTCTGCCCTTCGAGCACCATCAGGACTACGGGGCCCCTGGACATGAAATCGGTCAGGCTCCCGTAAAAGGGCCTCTCCTTATGGACGATGTAAAAGCCCTCCGCGTCCTTTTTGGTGAGCTTCACCATTTTGAGGGCCGCTACCCTGAGCCCGTTCTTCTCGAACCTGCTTATGACTTCCCCGATTACGTTCTTTTCGACGCCGTCGGGCTTTATTATCGATAATGTGCGTTCCAATTCCGTGCCTCCGGGATGTTTTTGCCCCTTAATTTTTTCGGTTAATACCGTTTTGTCAAATATCCAGTCCTCCGGTCCGCGGCGTCCGGGACCGGTAAATACGCCGATAAACCGGCGTTTCCGCCCCCGGATAACATGAATTTCAACAAATTTACAAAAAAACTTGCCCAATCGGATTCATTGGCTAATACTTATCCTGCTGACGGATTCAAAGTACCCGGTCCGTTTGAGGATGATGGAGTCTGACGCGGAGGTGCCGGAATCTATTCATCGTCGTATTCACCCATCACATCGGATGCCGGATTTCGTAATGCGCCGCGCGTGCGCGCGGGGCGCCGTTCGCATATCGAGGGAAGCAAAAATTCCATAATTATGATAAAGTAATAGGTATGCACGGCGCGACTCGATGGCCTGCCATGGCGGTTACGGAGAAGGGGAAAAATGATAATACTGGATAAAAGGAAATACGAGCGGCTCGTATCCGAGCTGATCGACGCCAAGGACATAAGGGAGCTCGCCGACAGGTTCTCCCTCGACAGGGTCTATTACTACCACATACTGAAAGATATATCCTCGGGTCAGCGCTCCCCGAATTACAAGCTTCTGGAGGACATTGCCGAGAGGCGGAAGCTGAGCGTGGATTTCATAGTGGAGCAGTCGAAGTCGGTCCTCAATTTCTTTCTCCCCTATTATCAGAGCTACCAGTCGGACTCCCTCGATTACTACAAGATATTGAACGTCCCCAGGACCGCCCAGGACGAGGAGATAAGGCGGAGCTGGATCGAGCTTATGAAATCCCACCACCCGGACAAGGCGGGCGCCCAGGGGCTCGATACCTCGAAGAAGATAAACGAGGCCTATGAGGTGCTCGGCAACAGCGCGAAGAGGGAGGCTTACGACAACAAGCACCTTCCCGCGATGCCGGTCATAGTCCCGCAAAACGAGATGAGGAAATACTATTACGCGGCGTCGCTTATGCTCGTCGTGTTCCTCGTGGTTATGTACGCGTCGGGCTCGGGGCTCATATTCGAGTCCCGGGAAGAGAAAGAAAGGCTCGCCAGGGAGTTCGAGGCGCCCGACATGCCCAACACGGTCTACAAGGGCGATCTCCTCGATTCCGAAAAGATCGACAGGCGTATTTCCGAGATAAAACCGCTTCCGCCGGCCCATGAGACCGGGCAGGCGGCAGCGGGGAACGACGAGCAGCCGCAGGTGGAAGCAGGCGAGATAGCGGCGAAAGCGCCCGATAAGCCGGCCGCGGATAAAGCGGTCGAAGGCGATATCGTCGCCGGGCCCGGGACTGAACCGGCTTCGAACGGGCCTCCGGACGAGGCCGCTTCTCAAAACAAAACTGAAAACACAGAAAGCGCCGCCGTTAACGGTGACGAGGCCGTTTCTCCGGATACGGCAGAAAAACCGGCCGCAGTGGAGGGGCCTGAAAAAGCGGTCGAGACAGCCGGGATTACCGCCGACGAGCCGGAAGAGAAGGCGGCTCCCGCCGCCCCAGCTCCCGTAAAGGACAAGGCCCCCGAAATAGCCCGTGAGGAGTCCCCGGAAGCCCTAAGCCCGGAGATTCCGGAGGTTAAGGAAGCGCCCGCCGCTATCGCGGCCGCGGACCCGGCATTAAAGAACCCGGACACGGTCAAGGTCAAGGAGAAGGAGAAGGAGAAGGAAGATGCCGCGCCGGAGTCCGCACCCGTTGCCGAGGCGGAAGTGAAGCCGGAAGAAAAAGAAACCGCGCCTCTGAAGGAGATAGCGGAAAAGCCCGTGACGTCCGATGAAACAAAAGGAGAAATAACCGAAATATCTATACCTGAAAAAGAAAAGACCCCCGCCGCGGGAGAATACTATACGGTCAGGAGCGGGGATTCACTCTGGACAATAGCGCGCAAATTCGATACGACCACCGCCAAGATATCGAGGCTCAACGATCTCGGAAACAACAAGATAGACATCGGGGACAAATTGCTTATATCCGGGGACGTCGCGGCTGATCTGAAACCCGAACCGGAGCTTGCCGCGGTCGAAGTGAAAAAAGAAGATAAGGTTCAAGAGGTAGAGAAAGTAGTGAAAACAGAACAGATAGCAAAAACGGAGCCGGTTCCATCGCCGGCGGCGAAGAAAGAGAACATACCCGGGCCTTTAATCACGAAAGCCGAGCCGCGTGTCAAGCCCCCGGTAAAGACGGATATTACCGCGGATTTCAACCCGGACCTCGCGACCTCCGCGGTAGCGATAAGGGACTCGGCCGTGAGGGCTCCCGCGCCCATTCCTCCCGCGCCCCCGCCTGACCAGGATTCGGTTTACGGCTTTGTGTCGGAATATGTGTCGGCGTACAGGAACAGGGACTTAAACCGCGTGAAGGCCCTCTTCGCCCCAGACGCCGTCGAGAACGGGGTCGGCATCTCGAGGGTGCTCGATTCGTACAGCGCCAATTTCTCCAGGCTCGATATAGTCAGCTACGAAGTGAAGGTCAAACGTGTTTCCGTTCAGAATACCCTCGGCCAGGCCAGGGGAGACTTCTTTATTACGTTCAAGGACCAGCGGACGGGCGTCGTCAAGAGCTCGAAGGGGAATATTAACTGGCGGCTCTCATGGACGGGCGGGGCCTGGAAGATTCAGGAGCTCAACTATAAAGTAGAAAACACGGACACGGTCGGCGGGTGATGCGGGAAGGCCCGCGTACTTTGTTCACCGTACTCAATCAATAAGTCATTCATATAAAGCGGTTAGGGCGGGCCCAGGCCGGGTAAGGATTCTCCGGGCCACAGGGGGCGATTGGGCGCATGGTCCCCGGGACGGGGTTGCCTGACCGGAATTGCGTTGGGCGTATGATTAGCTACCCAAATGACGGATTATAAGGTAATTTTATTTTTCTTTTAGCCCTCAATCGCCGCATTACGAGAAAAACAGAATATTGGTTTACGGGTGGAAAAGGGAGGTTTCAACCTCATATGAGTACTATAAACCGAATACAGGCCGATACGTCGAAGATGAGTCTCCCGAGAAGGATCTGGGAAGGCTGGAAAAAGATCGCGAGGAAGATAGGGGATTTTAACGCGAGGGTAATCCTGACGATATTTTATCTCGTCCTGCTGATGCCGTTCGCGATAATGGTCAAGTTGTTCACCGATCCCCTGGAAATAAAAAAGAATACGATGAAGAAAGGCTGGCAGCCGAAGGAAGAGAAACCGGGCGTTTCTCCCATGGAGAGGGCGGCGAGGCAGTTTTAACGGCCGATATCCGACAGCTTTCAGGCGTTCTTTACGAAACGGAGAATTTATGAACATCCTTGGAATTTCATGCTACTTCCACGATGCGGCCGCAGCGCTCATTAAAGACGGGGTACTCGTCGCGGCTGCCGAGGAAGAGAGGTTCAGCCGGATTAAGCACGACTACGAGTTCCCGGAGAACGCGATCGAGTTCTGCCTGAGGACGGGCGGCATAGAGAAAGCCGACATCGACTACGTGATGTTCTTCGAGAAGCCCTTCGTTAAGTTCGAGAGGCTCCTGCTCTGCTCCATGCAGACGTTCCCGCGCTCGATGAAGCTCTTCAGGGAAGCCATGGTCACGTGGTTGGGCGACAAGCTCTGGGTCAAGCACCTGCTCCTGAAGAAGCTCGGCGTTCCCCCGTCGAAGGTTCTATTCAGCGAACACCACCTGTCGCACGCCGCAAGCTCATTCTACTGCTCACCGTTCGAAGAAGCGGCGATACTCACGGTCGACGGGGTAGGGGAATGGACGACCGCAGCGGTCGGCGTCGGCAAGGGGACGGACATAAAGCTCATAAAGGAGATAAGGTTCCCCCATTCGCTCGGGCTCCTCTACAGCGCGTTTACGGCGTTCCTCGGCTTCGAGGTGAACGAAGGGGAATACAAGGTCATGGGCATGGCGCCCTTCGGCAGGCCCGTCCACGTGGACAAGGTCTACGAGCTAGTCCACGTGGACGGGGACGGCGGGTTCGAGCTCGATATGGATTATTTCTCGTTCCATTATTCCACTGAAAAAACGTTCAGCAAGAAATTCGAAACGCTTTTCGGCACTCCCAGGGACCAGAAGGCGCACTTCTTTACGCCATCCACGGGCTATCCGTCATATTTCGGCGACAGGCCTTCCGATTTCGACGAGCTCGGGAGGCAGAACCAGTACTACGCCGACATCGCCGCGAGCATCCAGGTCGTGACCGAGCAGATAATGGTCAAGATGGCGAATTACGCGTACAGGGAGACAGGCCTCAGCAAGCTCTGCATGGCGGGAGGGGTCGCCCTCAACAGCGTCGCCAACAGGAAGATACTCTCGGACACCCCCTTCGACGACATATACATTCAGCCGGCGGCGGGCGACGGCGGGGGCGCCGTGGGGGCGGCGCTCTACGGCTATCACGCGCTCCTCGGTCAGCCGCGGAAGTTCGTCATGGAACACGCATACTGGGGAGAGGAGCACAGCGCTCAGCATACCGAAGCATTCCTCACGGAGAACAACATCCCCTACGAGAAGCTCGGGGATGACCGGAAGCTCATCGAGCGCGTCGTGGACGGCCTCACTCAGGGGAAGGTCATAGGCTGGCACCAGGGGAGGTTCGAATGGGGGCCGCGGGCGCTCGGCAACAGGAGCATCATCGCCGACCCCCGGAGGGCCGACATGAAGGACATAGTGAACGTGAAGATAAAGTTCAGGGAGCCTTTCCGCCCCTTTGCGCCCTCAGTCCTCGTGGAGAAGGCCGGGGATTATTTCGCTCTCGACCACCCGGAGAAGCACTATCCCGCGCGCTTCATGCTCTACGTGACCGACGTCCGTGAGAACAAGCGCGACGTCCTCCCCGCGATAACGCACGTGGACGGGACCGGGAGGCTCCAGACCGTGACAAAGGAGCTTAACCCGAAATACTACTCGCTCATCGAGGCGTTCGGCGAAGCGACGGGAGTGCCCGTGGTGCTGAACACATCGTTTAACTTGAAGGGCGAGCCTATAGTGAACACGCCCGGAGAGGCGTTCAATTCGTTCAGCAAGAGCGGTATGGACTTGCTGGTGCTGGGGAATTACATAGTGGACAAGGATAAGCTGCCCTGATTGGCGCGGCGTTATCAAATCCATTAAAATAGAGATATTAATATTCAGAAAGGCGGAGGGAATATTCATATGTCGTTCCTAAAAGGTTTAACAGAGAGACTGGGCATCGTGGGTGAGCTGTTACAGTTTTTCATACAGAATAAATGGTGGTGGATCACCCCCATGATCATCGTGCTGATACTGTTCGCGTTCCTGATCATATTCGCTCAGAGCTCGGCTGTGGCTCCGTTTATCTACACGCTATTTTAAAAACCTGTACGCGCCCGTCCCCGGGGGGACGGGCGAACAGACTGAACAATTCTCTTCAGCGGACACGCCGCGTCCGGAGCGTCTCACAGGATGCGTTTCCCGCGTCGTCTCTTTCCGTAAATCCTGTTATTCATTTCGCACATTTTTTTATACTTGTCCGCGGGCGTGTACCGGGCGGCGAATAAGGGTATAGAATTACGGCAAGGGGGAACCGCCCGGCGCATAAAATCATACGACGCACATGAGGGCGTTTGTTTACTCCGCAACCGGCACCGCCGGCGCAGCGAAGGGTCCGGGATTAACACGCGCGGCGCTTTACCGGGAATATGAAAATATGAAGAGAGCGATAATATGCGGCATTAACGGCCAGGACGGGTCCTACATGACCGAATACCTCTTGTCGATCGGGTATGAAGTACACGGCATAGAACACGAGCCCGGCGGATGCAACGAGGAGTCCGTAGGGCGGCCGGGCGGCGAACCTTCGCTCTTTTATCATCCGTGCGATACGTCCGACACGGGTCAGCTTACGAAGCTCATCTACGATATAAACCCGGACGAGATATATCACTTCGAGTCCCGGGGCGGGATGAACGTAAGATACGATATGCACGAATTCAGCGGGGATATCACTGGGCTCAGCTCTTTGACGGTGCTCGAGTCCATGAAGCAGAGCGGGGTCGGCTGTAAGTTCTGCCAGTCCTCCTCGTGCGAGATATTCGGCTCGACGCCACCTCCCCAGAACGAGCTTTCCCCGTTCCGTCCCCACAGCCCCTATGCATGCGCGAAGCTGATGTCCCACCTCTCCGGGGTGAACTACAGGGAGGCGCACGGCCTGTTCGCGGCGAGCGGCATTTTTTTCAATCACGAATCGCCGAGGAAGGGGGAGATATTCGTTTCGAGGAAGATTACGAGCGCCGTCGCCAGGATCAAGGCATGCGAGGAGAAGCACCTCATCGTCGGGGACCTCAAGCCCGAGAGGGACTGGGGGTATGCGCCGGAGTACATGGAGATGATGTGGAAGATTATCGACGGCGATACGCCCCGCGACTACGTTATCGGCACCGGGGAGGCGCACACAGTCGGAGAGTTCGTCGAGGAGGCGTTCTCATACGCCGGGCTCGACTGGGGCGAGCACGTAAAAATTGACCCCAGGTATTTCAGGCCCACCGATTCGAGGGGGCTCAGGGCGGACTATACGAAGGCGAAGAACGAGCTCGGATGGGAGCCGCGCATCAGGTT
This sequence comes from Candidatus Dadabacteria bacterium, assembly GCA_020027805.1. GTDB lineage: Bacteria > Desulfobacterota_D > UBA1144 > Nemesobacterales > UBA2774 > 2-12-FULL-53-21. Next base: position 253 of record JAHKKQ010000110.1, on the reverse strand, counting down.
CAGGGAGCTCGTGCGCATTATGGTGGACGCCGATATGAGGGCGCTCGGGCTCGAGCCTCCGGGGGAAGGGGACAGGGTGCTCAGGGAGAGGTTCCCGCGGATATGGTGGAAGACCGAGTAGCGGTAGTGTGTTTTATGAAAGGGCATGGAAAGTAGAAAAGCTGTTTTTTTTATCCTTCTTTTCCTCGATGAAAAGAAGCAAAAATCATCCGACTACATAATTTGCTAAAAATATCATATTAAGGCTAAAATC
>JAHKKQ010000109.1 GCA_020027805.1 Candidatus Dadabacteria bacterium | reverse complement strand
GGTGTTTTTTATCACAGCGGTTTTATAAGCCTGCTTGATCTGGCCCAATATCTGCGGCTCCCCGACGACCATCGAGTCTATACCCGAGGCTACCTTGTAAAAATGCCTTACCGCCATATGGCCTATCGAAACGTACAGATAAGGAGCGAAAGCGTCCCCGGCTATGGAATGGAACTCGGAGAGGAATTCTTTCACGCTTTCGATGCACGCGTCCGCGTTCTCGGAGACGGCGTAAACCTCCACCCTGTTACAGGTGGAGACGATCATGCACTCCTCGATATGGTTCTTCGCGGAAAGCGTTACGAGACCGTCATCGAGCTCTTCCTGGTTGAACGAGAAGCGCTCCCTGATCTCGACTGGGGCAGTTTTATGGCTGAGTCCGACTACTATTATGCGCTGCATCCCGAGTTGGCCCTTTTTTGTTAGTGTCTCAGGCGATAATTATATACAAGGTATGGATTATTTCTATCCCGGCCGGGATCAGACGTGCTTGCCTATGAAACTCAGGAATTCGCTCCTCGTCCTCTCGTCCTTCTTGAAAGCCCCGCGCATGGAGCTCGTGAGCATGCTGGCGTCGGCCTTCATTATCCCCCTCATAGCCAAGCAGAGGTGCCGGGCCTCGGCCACAACGGCGACGCCGAGCGGGTTCAGGACCTCCATGAGGAAGTCCGCTATCTCCGCGGTCATCCTCTCCTGCACCTGGAGCCTCCTCGAGAACACCTCCACTATCCTGGGGATCTTGCTCAGGCCCACTATCTTCCCGTTGGGTATGTACCCCACGCTGCAGCTTCCGAAGAAGGGCAGCATGTGGTGCTCGCAGAGGCTGTAGAACTCTATATCCTTCACCACCACCATTTCGTCGTATTTTATATCGAAGAGGGCCTCGTTGATAATCGTATAGGGGGACGCTCTATATCCGGCAGTCAGCTCCTTGAACATGTCCGCCATCCTGTCGGGCGTATCGCGGAGCCCTTCCCTCTGCGGGTCTTCTCCTATCTCTACGAGTATCTCCCTCACTGCATTTTCAACGCTCATACGGGTAACCCTCCTCATCGAAAAATTCGAAATGGCTGCTCGACGTCTCGCTCAGCCTGAGATGGACGAGCCTTTCATGGAGGCGGCCCCTGAGCCCCTCCCACAAGTATTCAGCGATATTCTCTCCCGTCGGCTGACGCTCGGTGAAATACGGCACTTCGATGTCGAGCCGCTTGTAGTCGAGCTCACAGAGCGCGTCACCCACAGTCCGGTCGAGCTCTTCGGGTTTGATAACCATTCCCGTATCAGGGTCTATCGAGCCCGCGACCCTGACCTCGAGATAGTAATCGTGCCCGTGCCCGTTCGGGTTCGAGCACGTATCGAATATTATCAGATTCTCCTCGTCGGACAGCCCCTTGACGTAGAGCCTGTGCCCGGCTGAAAACCTGTATCTTTTGGTGACGGAAATAATTTCCCTTATGACAGCTCCCTCCAGTAGTCGACGTAAAGGTCGGGCGTCTCGTAGAGCCTTATCCTGTAGAGACTGCATCTGTCGTTATCCCTGAGCCTCTCCTCGAAAATGTCCCAGAGCACGCGCGCTATATTCTCCGTGGTCGGTATGAGCTCTTTGAAAAAGGGGTTGTCGTCGTTCAGATGCTTGTGGTCGAACCCGGTGAGCACGTCGTTCATCAGGGTCTTAAGATCGTAGAGGTTTATTATCATCCCCGTCTCGGGATCGACTTCCCCCTCCACGGTCACCTCCAGGCCGTAGTTATGCCCGTGCGGGCCCGCCGACTTGCCGAACACCTCCCGGTTCTTCTCCTCGCTCCACTCCGGGTTCCAGTACCGGTGAGAGGCGGAAAATTCCATTTTCTTAGTAAGAAGCTTCTTGTAACCCATCAGAATTCGCCCTATATACGGCGACCGATTAGGATAGCATAGTAAATTGACGGTACCAACTTCCTTTAGGGGGATGTGTGAGGTAACCTTTTTTACATGCGTAGAGCCGATTCCAGGGAAAAGCTCGAGAGACTGATAGGCGGACTCGAGAAAATGAGGAGGAAATTCCTGCTCTTGAGAGGACTTGCGCTCGCGGCCCTGGTGTTCCTTGCAGCACTGACGGCAGTATCCCTCCTTTCACTCCCGTCGGACGCCCCTCTATACTATGCGCTCCTCAAGTCGGCGCTCGTATCGAGCCTCGCTTTCGCCGTATACAGGTTTATTTACCTGCCCCTGATCAAAAACAAGTCGAGCGCGGATACGCTTACAGAGCTCGAGAAAACGGAGGCCGGGCTCGGTGAGGACACGCTCTCTGCGTTTGAGCTGGGCGAAGCGGTCAAAGCCGGGGATAATACGCGCGGCACATCGGAGGCCCTGGCCCTCGCACATATCGGCAATGTCGCGGGGAAGCTCGAATCTATCGACCTTAAAACGCTATTCCCGATAGGGGAGCTCAGGAAATACGCGCTCCCGGTTGCGGGCGCGGCGGTCATTACGGCGGCGGCGCTTTTCATAGCCCCGCGTGATTTCACAGGCTATTTATTCAGCCCCGAATTAACTCCCTCCTCGGGCGGGCCCAACCTCAGGCTGGCGGATATCGAGATAAGCCTCGCCTATCCCGAATATACGAAGATACCTCCCCGAACGCTTAAAAACGGCACAGGCGATATAGAGGCCCTGAAGGGGACGAGGGTGAGGCTCACCGCAAAGCCCCTCGGAAGATTCGGAGGCGGAAAGCTCGTAACCGAGAACGGAGCCTCTTATCCGGTAATCATGAAGGACGGAAAAATAACCGCCGAATTCCAGGTCCTGGGCGACGGGAGCTACCTGATAACGGACGAGCACGGCGGGCTCAAGACGAGGCAATACAAAATCACGTCGAGCGAAGACGAGAAGCCCGAGATCACCATAAGCAGCCCTCAGGGAAGCGAGATAGCAGAGGACTCGGGCGGCAGGATAGAAATCAATTACGACGCGCGGGACGACTACGGGCTCACCGAATTCAGGCTCACATGGGAAGGGGACGGAGGCAAGTCGGGCAAGCTCATCGGAAAGGCGAAGGAATCCGCGCTCTCTTATAACGGGAAGTACACGCTCGACACGGGGGGACTCGATCTAACGGGCAGCGGCACACTGAAGCTCCGGGTAGAAGCGATCGATAACGATTCGGTTTCGGGGCACAAGGCGGGGGTTTCGAACGCGATCACGGTCAGGCTCAGGGACGCGTCCAAGATGCACAGGGACGCCGTGAACCATGCCGAGCGGCTCATGGAAGAGATGCTGGGCGTGCTCGGAGACGAAATAGATATCTCGCGCGGCGCCGGGAAAAGCCCGCCGAGCGGAGAGAATGCGACCGCGCCCGGCACGGACGAAAGCACCGGGACGCCCGGCTCCGTTAATATCGAGGAGATGCTCGAGACGCAGCGGAAGCTCACCAGAGGCATTGAGGGCGCATCCGTAACGCTCAAGAAAACCCTCGAAAGCATGAAGGAAGACAACCGCTCCGATTACACCTACTTCGCGGGGCTCGCCAACATGGACGTGAGGATAGACGAGCTCCTCGGGGAGCGCCGCGGCATATTCGAAAATTTCGCGAGCATAGACATACCCCGCGCCGGCAGGCTCATGAGAAGGGAGATCGCCGAGTTCGAGGAGGACATACTGTTCCTCGACTCCATGATAAAGGGCGAGAAGCTCAGGGACTCGCTCCTTTCGGCAAAAGAGCTCATGAAGGAGTACTCGGAGCTTTCGGAAATGATGAAGAAGCTCGGCGAGACAGGCGACGAGGCCCTAAAGGCCGAAATTGAGAAGAAGCTCGCCGAGTTGAGCAAGCTCATGTCCGAGCTTGCCCGGAAGATGAGCGCCATGAGCGGGGACATACAGGAGGGTTTCCTCAACCGGGACGCGTTTAAGTCGATAGATATGGAGAAGAAGCTCGACGAGATATCGAAACTAATGAAGGAAGGGAATATCGAGAAGGCGAAGCAGATGCTGGCGGACCTCGAGCAGAGCCTCCAGGGAATGATGGCATCGCTAGAGAGCGGCATGCAGTCTTTCGGCGCGTCGTCCTTTTCACAGGACATGTCGAAGCTGAACGAGATCATAGCCAGGCTCGACGGACTCGAGAGGGAGGAGACGGGGCTCAAGGACAGGACAGAGGGCTTGAAGGATTCCCTCCTCAAAGAGAACGGCTCCGGGGGCGACAACCTCCGTAAATTCATAGACATGGAGAAAAAGAAGGTAGAAGAGATAATAAAGGACCTCTCGCAGGCAAAGTCGAAGGTCACCAGGAATGGAGCGAATGAAAGCTCGCCCGAAGGCACCTATCTCCTCGACACCCTCGCGCAGAAGGCAGAGGAGCTAAAGAACTGGCTCGATTCCATGGAGATGATAGAGGCCCACAAAAACGCCAAGAACGTAGAGGAGACGTCGAAGGGGCTACTCGACCTGGGCGAAGCGGGCGTCGGCAACCTGAAAGCCGCGAGGGACGAGATCGGGAACTCTGAGCGGCTGGCGGGCGAGATCGTGCGGGACCTCGAGAAGCTCCTCAGCTCCGATAACGACGCGCCCGAGTCCTCCGGAATGGCGAAGAGGCAGGACGAGATCAGGGAGGAGACGGGCGGGCTCGGGGACGAGATAGAGGAACTCAGGAAAGAGATGCTCCTCAGCCCCGGGATAGGCGAAGACCTCTCCGACGCCGAAAACCACATGGGAAGGGCGTCCGACAACCTGGGCGGGAACGAGCTCTCGAAGGCGATATCGAACCAGGACGAAGCCGTCAAGTCCCTCAAGGAGGCGAGGGAGAAAGCGGAGAGTCTCCTTCAGAAGATGCAGGCCAGCGCGCAGGGCAGAGGCTCCCCGGTGCCGATGGTGCTCGGTCAGCAGCAGATGCGCCAGGGGACGCAGGGAGTGGATACGGAGTACGTCGAGATACCGGAAGCGGCCGAGACCGAGATAGGCAGGGAATTCAAGGAGAAGATACTTAAGGCTATGAAAGGCGGCTCGCCCGAAGGCTACAGCGAGCTCAACAAGAAATACTACGACAGGATTATAAAATGAATTCAACCGGCATTGCTGTCAGGATAATCGTCCCGCTGTTGCTGCTCATCTCGTCGGCTGCGTACGGGGCGCCCGCGCAGGAGAATGACCTCACGCGCCTCCTTCAGGATGGGGAGACCGACATCAGGAAATGGAACATAAGCGGGGCGTCCGGGAAGGCGGATACCGCTATCGGGCTTGCGGAGACCGATGAAGAAAAACACGACGCATATTATCTCAAAGCCGTCACCGAATATTACCGGGGCAACTACGGAGCGGCCCGGGAGTACGCCGAAAAGGCACTGAAAGCAGTCCGGTCAGGGGAAAAGGGCGAGGGAGACGGGTTCATGGAATTCATACAGAACTCGGTCCTTAAGAAACCGGCATTTAATGAAGTGAAGTCGGAGCACTTCACGATCAGGTACGCAAATCCCAAAGACTACATAATAGCCGAGTACGGAAAGGACGTGCTCGAGAAGTCCCGTTTCGAGATCGGGCTCGACCTGGAAGAATATCCCGGGGACCCGGTCATAGTGGAGATATACCCGGACCTCGAAAGCTTTACCGCCGCGTCCACGCTCCCGCCCGAGAACGTGGAGAAGACGGGCGTCGTCGGCATATGCAAATTCAACAGGATTATGATACTGTCCCCGCGTCTCCTGCCCAAAGGCTACTCGTGGTCGGACACGCTCGCCCACGAATACACCCACTACCTCATATTCCTCAAGAGCGAGAACACTGTCCCCGTGTGGCTCCACGAGGGGATCGCCAAGTTCGAGGAATCGAGGTGGAGGGAGGAGAAGCGTAACGTGCTCTCCCCCTTCTACGAAACCATACTCGCCCAGGCGCTCGAGAAAGACGAACTCGTGCCGATAGAGAAGATGCACCCGTCGCTGGCGCTCCTCGACAGCGCCCGCGAGGCTCAGCTCGCCTTCGCCCAGGCCGGCACCAGCGTCGGCTTCCTCGTCGACAGGTGGGGGAACGAGGGCCTGGTAGGGCTCCTCGATGCGATGAAGGAAAGGGACGACTATAAGGCCGCTCTCGCGGACGTTACCGGCCTCGACTTCGACGCGTTTTACGGCTCCTGGAAAAAATACCTCGCCGGAAAAAACCTGACCGAGAAAATACCGGGCGTAAAGGTGAAAGGTATCAGGATAAGCAACACGGAAGGGCAAAAGGGCGACGGGAGCGAGGACCTCGTCGATATAGACAACGGCAAGGCGCGCGGCCACACGAGGCTCGGCGACCTGCTGAGCACGAGGGGCAGGCTCCGCGGGGCGTCATACGAATACGAAAAGGCCCTCGGCTTCGACCCGGGCTCACCGCTCATATCCACCCGCCTCGCATCCGCGCTCCACGGCTCCGGGGAGACGGACAGGGCGCTCGGCATACTCGACCCGCTCATAGAGTTTTATCCCGAGAACGTGGACATACACCTCGTTCTCGGAAGAATATACATCGGACAGGGGAACGTGCGGAAGGCCGAGGAATCATACCTCGCCGCAGTCTCCATAAACCCCTTCGATCCCGAAGTACATACCGCGCTCGCCGCAATATACGAAAAAGAGGGAAGGACGGAAGAGGCGGAGAAGGAAAGAAAGGTTCTCGACATACTAACGCAAAAGGACGAAAAACATGAATAACGAACTCGAATCAGGAGAGGACAGGGAGAAGGTGGAAGAGGTCGCCGCCGTAAGGGGAGATATAGTGCGAGAGATCGGAAAGGCCATCGTCGGCCAGGAGCGGGTGATAGACCACCTGCTCATATCCCTCATGTCCTCGGGCCATTCCCTTTTCGTAGGCGTGCCCGGGCTCGCGAAGACCCTGCTCGTGAGCACGCTTTCCCAGGTGCTCAACCTCAAGTTCAACCGCGTCCAGTTCACGCCGGACCTCATGCCCTCAGACATCACGGGGTCGGAAGTGCTCGAAAAGGACCGGGCTTCGGACACGAGGTTTTTCAGATTCATACACGGCCCCATTTTCTGCAACATCCTGCTCGCAGACGAGATAAACAGGGCATCACCCAAGACGCAGGCCGCTCTCCTTCAGGCGATGCAGGAGAAGAAGGTGACAGTCGGCGGAGAGACTTACCCCATCGCGGCCCCGTTCCTGGTATTCGCCACCCAGAACCCCATTGAGCAGGAGGGCACCTACCCTCTCCCCGAGGCCGAGCTCGACAGGTTCATGTTCGAGATAGACGTCTCGTATCCGTCATACGAGGAAGAGG
>JAHKKQ010000108.1 GCA_020027805.1 Candidatus Dadabacteria bacterium | reverse complement strand
AAAATAAGTAAAAATAAGTAAACTGGCTGGTTTCAAAAACCTCAAAACCCTAATGTTTCGCTTTTATACTACGTCTAAGAAAGTGTGTCAAGACTCAGTAATGAAACGATGTTTTGAACGAAAACCCAATAATATATATAGGTTCAAGAATCGTTAAAACAAGCGACTCTCTCACTCTTAATGAGCAGGTCGGAGGTTCAAATCCTCTCGTCGGCTCCATTTTTGACGCCCGATATTATATTAGTCACAACCCGGCCCGCCTGTTCAATAAACTCAGACTAAGGTAGTATGAAATCGAGCTGCGGCGAGAATAACGGATGTAATTTCAACTAGCCGGGATATCTGAAATAGAAAATGCAGGATATTAATGTCGGCCTCATTGGGTGTGGACGTATTGCGAGCCTGGTATACCTTAATATACTTAAAAAGTTACCGGGGCTGCGGCTTGCCGCGATCGCCGAGTCGGACGCAGTGAGGAGGGAAAATGCCGGAAGATCGGCGCCTCGCGCAGCGCAGTTCTCCGACTATCAAGACCTGCTGCGTCACCCGGACCTCGATGCGGTGATAATCTGCCTTCCGAACGATATGCACGCAGAAGCGGCAATTTCGGCATTCGAATCGGGAAAGCATGTTTATCTAGAAAAGCCGATCTCCATAAGTACATACGAGGCCGAGAAGGTATTGAAGGCATGGGTGGGCGGCAATCTCGTAGGCATGACCGGATTCAATCTTCGTTTCAATCCCGTCTATCTCTCGCTTAAGAAACATATCGAGTCAGGCACTATCGGGGAAATAACGTGCGTTCGCACAGTTTTCTCTTACTGGCGCAGGGAATTCCCGGAATGGAGAAAGCATAGGGTCTCAGGGGGCGGAGCGCTGCTCGACATCGGCTCTCACCATGTAGACCTCGTACGATATGCACTGGACACGGACATGACCCAAGTTTCCGCAACAATCGGCTCTCACAATACTGAAGGTGACAACGCTATGTGCGAGTTTAAAACATCAGGAGGCATCGATGTTCAATCCTATTTCTCGATAACTTCGATAGACGAGGATAAAATTGAGGTTTACGGCACCCGGGGCAAGCTCTTGGCTGACAGATTCAATTCCAGCCTCAGGGTTGTAATCTCGGACTCCCAGCGGCCGGGACTGTTATCGCAGATGAAAAGCGATATTGGTTCGCTTCTTAACTCCCAAAATTTAAAAGACCGGATACTCTTCCCCAGTAAAGAACCGTCGTTTGAACTCGCGATCGTCCGTTTCCTTTCGGCGATAAAAGGGGCAAGTGAAGCGAGCCCTGATTTACTCGACGGTTACAAATGCCTCGCGGTGTTGGAAGCAGCCGAAGAATCCGCGAGGACGGGTCATGTAATGATGTTATGAGACTACTCAAGATAAGGTCTTGAGTTATTGGACACACATACTCAATAATGATTAAACAGACAGAGGCCCGTCATGAAAAATGATCAACCCCCGCTGATGTCGGTAATAATCACAACCGGCCCGGGATATGAATCAATCCGTACGACTATTAAATATCTGAAACGACAGACTGTAAGAGAAAGTCTCGAAATCATTATCATATCTCCGGCATTAGAGTGGTCAGCCGAAATCGAAGACGAGTTCACGGACTTTTACAGCATAACCCTGATCGAGGCAGATATCGACACTGAGCTATACGATGCATGGGTGTCCGCTGTGCGCAGGTCTAACGCGCCTATCGTGGTTTTCGGAGAGAACCATGCGTTCCCGGTGCCGCAGTGGGCCGAGGCATTGATAGAGGCGCATAAGGGGCCATGGGCCGCCGTGGGGAGCGTCATCAGGAATGCCAACCCCGAGAGTATCAACAGTTGGGCGCAGCTCTACATGACATACGGACGCTATACCGAGCCCGTCGAGTCGGGGGAAATTAACGACCTTCCGGGACACAATACCTCCTACAAACGTTCGATATTACTGGATTACGGCGATGAACTTAAGTTCATGCTGATCAGAACCAATATTATGCATATGGACCTCCGGGCGCGGGGCTACCGCCTCTACATGGAAAATAACGCCAGGACCGATCACGTAAATGTGTCAAAAACATCGTCTATTTTGTTTGATTTGTTCTATAACGGCCAGTTATACACGGCCGCTCTCGCTCGGTATAAAAGATGGTCAATATCTAAGCGGATTCTCCAAGCTCTCCTCGAGCCTCTGATAATCCTGAGACATTTTCAGGGCACCTTACAAGGTATCCGGCGCTCCGGACAGTGGAACAAGCTCATGCCTGCCGCATTGCCGATAATATTAGCGGGACTTTCGGCTCATTTCTTGGGGAAATTATGCGGGTACGCATTTGGTTCCGGAAATACACAGCGGAAAATAAACAGCTTCGAGTTCGACAGGTTTAAATATATCACCGAGCAGGATATAAAACGTGTATCGAATCTTGGAAATGGAGTTTAACGGATTTTTTAACGATGAAAATCTTGCTTATTAACGATTATGGGATCCCTCAGGGCGGCGCCGAGATACAAATGTTAAGGCTGCGGCAGCTGCTCCGGGAGAGGGGACACGATGCCAGACTCTTTACGAGCAGCGTAACTGACGGGAATCTACGCCATGAAGCGGATTACAAATGCCTGGGCACAGTCTCGTCGTTTCGTACACTGCTGCAGACCTTCAATCCATGGGCGTATTTCAAACTAAAAAATGTATTGAGAGAATTCAGACCCGACATAGTGCATGTCAAGATTTTTCTGACCCAGCTCTCGCCACTTATCCTGCCGCTCTTGAAAGACATCCCCTCTCTTTATCACGTAGCGTGGTACCGCCCGGTCTGTCCCACGGGGACGAAATTTCTCCCGAATGGAAACATCTGTAGGGTAAGTGCGGGCATCCCTTGTTACACGAACGGATGCGTGCCGATGAGGGACTGGCTCCCTCTCATGCTCCAATTGAGACTATTCAGACAATGGCGAAGCGCATTCAATACGATACTAGCCAACAGTGAATCCGTGAGGGACATGTTATTACTGAACGGTATCGACGGGGCGGAAGTGCTTCACTACGGCATACCCGGAAGGCCGGCAAGCCCTTCATTATTGGAGGTCCCGACCGTCGTATACGCAGGGCGTCTCGTCAGGGAAAAAGGCGTCGACATACTGCTTCGCGCATTCGCGAAGATAAACGAGAAGCTGCCGTCAGCAAGACTCCTGATTGCCGGTGACGGACCCAAAAGGAACGAATTAAAGCTCCTGATTTCAGATTTGAATATAGCTTCCAAGACCACCCTTTGCGGCCACCTCTCTCATACAGAGCTTGATAACATCCTCGGCCGCGCATGGGTGCATGCAGCGCCCTCCGTCTGGGCGGAGCCTTTCGGCATAACGGTCGTCGAGGCCATGATGAGAGGGACGGCGGTAGTAGCGAGCGACTCGGGGGGACCGAGAGAAATTATAGAAAACGGAAAGAGCGGTTTCCTCGTTCCTCCTGGAGACGCGGATGCGCTCGCGGAAAAATTACTCCTTCTTCTGAGTGACAGGAATCTATCTGAAACCCTCGGCCGAGCAGGACGCAACATCTCGGAATCGAGATTCAGCGAAGAGTTGTTTCTCGGCAAGCTGCTCGACATTTATGAGAGACTTTTAGTAAGAGCTGCATGAAAGCATATTTGCCGGCCGGGATTCATTCTCTCACGAGATAAAACGAATCAAGGAACCGGGTCGTTTAAATATATGAATATCGGCAGGATAAAGACGACGCGGGAAGAATCGTTATCGGACGATAGATTCACTATATTTTCATTCCTATGGGCAGCTGCCGTAATTTTTCACCTCGGGAAATGGAACATCTGGCTTCATTCCCCGGTTTCTTTCGCGCTCGGCGTTTCGGCCGTATCGGTTATTTTGAAACCCTCTTCTACGTACAGATTCTGCCTGTTAATTATTCTGCAGCTCGTCGACGCCTTTGAAAAAATGCCGTGGATTCCAAACCACTGGCTGTTCGCGTCAGTCGTTAACCTTACTATTCTGGCATCAGCGCTGATCCTTATTATCTCAGCCAGGAATACGGGTATCGACAGGTCCAGATTATTTAATACGTTTGCTCCCGCCCTCAGGCTCGAACTCGTTTTACTCTACTTCTTCAGTCTCTTTCACAAACTCAATACGGGCTGGCTGGACCCGTCCGTCAGCTGCGGCGCCAGAATCTACTCGTCAACGTTCGGTCATACGGGATTATTTCAATCACCCCTCGTCTCGGAAATATTGCCCATATACGGGACATTGGCCGTGGAAAGCGCGATACCTCTCTTTCTCCTGACGGGCAGGCTCCGTACAGCCGGAATAATCATCGCGCTATTTTTCCATTTTATCCTGGGAATATTTGAATACTACAACTTTTCGGCGGTCACATATGCGATGCTTTTTCTATTTACACCCGACAATACTCCGGAAAGACTCCGGGAGCTGTGGAACGGCTCGAGGATACGGAAATTATATAAATGCTCCATCGATACAGGATTGGTCGGCAAAGTGAAAACGCCGGTTCTCATGGTGACAGGCGCTGCGTGCTTGGCTCTTTTAATTTACACAAAACTAAATTATCCGAGTGTACAGCCTTTCATAGATCCGGTGGAGGTCTGGACGCTCAGGAAACCGAGGCTTTATTACGTCTTCCTCGCACTCTGGGGGTTATACGGCAGCGCTCTTATTACCGTAATCCTGATTACGCTTCGAAAGGGGAAACCCTTACACTATGGGGCGAGCCGATATTTCATTCCCGGCTATATAATATTAATGTTGTTCCCGCTCATCATCGCTATGAACGGCGTAAGCCCCTATCTCGGTCTCAAGACCCAGACCGCATGGTCCATGTTCAGCAACCTGCGTACAGAAGGGGGGTCTACAAACCATTTGATTATCCGGCATCCGTATTACCTGGCTGATTTTCAGAACGACCTGGTTGAAATAAAGTATTCCACCGACCCCCGTCTCAGCGCCTTTCATGAGAAAGGATATCTAGTCCCCTACTTCGAGCTAAGACGCTATATGAGCACGAACGATAATTTCGAATCTGATGGGAACAAGCTCGAATATGTCAGGAAAGGCTCTAATAAAAAGGTATCAGACCCCGGCGACGATCCCGCGCTCTTCGAGCCGGAGAATTACTTCCTCCGGAAGCTCCTGTCCTTCAAACCCGTCCCATCCGACAACAGCGGCGTTTGTCAGCACTGATCCATGACCTGATATATCATCGCGGGCCGCTCCCAAATTGAAAGAGTATTAAAACCATTTATAATTGATTCTTACTAAATGACACCCGACAAAGAACACCATCCCCTCGTTATCATAGGCATCGATGCCGGTGATCCTCTATTTATTGAAGAGTGGGTCGATCAGGGTCATTTGCCGAACATTTCCTCCGTCATGAAAACCGGCCTATGGGGCAGGACAGCGGGGCCGGAGCTTGTTACGGAGCACGGGGTATGGATCTCGCTTTTAAGCGGTATTTCGCGTGGACGCCACGGTTACTACTACTTCAGGCAGCTCGTACCCGGGACATACGATCTAAAATCAGCAACGGGGCTCGATATAGACGCACCTCCCCTCTGGTCGCATTTAATCGGAAGGAATAAAAAAACCCTTGTTATTGATGCAGCCGACACGCGCCTTTATAAAGGACTTGCGGGAATCCAGATCGCAAACTGGGCGACTCACCATAATTGGGACCCGTACCATTTTGTTACCGCATCCGAGCCGCCGTCAGTAATTGATGAGATAAGTAAGGAATACGGACAGAAGCTCTTAACCGTGGAGAACCATCACAGCACTTTCGAAGAAGACGTAGAAATATACAGGAAATTATTAATAAATGTCGGGATAAAAGGCGAGATGTGCCGTTATCTCATCAATCGAGACAAATTCGATCTCTCTTTAATGATCTTCGCCGAGTCACACGCGGCAAACCACCAGTTCTGGAAATACCATCCGAAAAACAGAGACATCGGCGATGAGGATTGCGAGCTGACAAATGCCATCAGAGACGTATATAAGGCGATCGATGCTGAAATCGGGCTGATAATCGAACAATACGACAATCCTAACGTCTGCATCGTGTCGTCAGTCGGCATGGAAGACGATTTTCCAAACGCGGCCCTGGGAGAAGCCTTTTGCAGGCAATTCGGCTATCAGGCGCCGCCCGAGAGAAGCTCCAGCTCCTTCAGTCCTATAGACATAGCGCGCAGACTCCTCCCCGAATCAGTACGGATTGCGCTCAGCAAGCGCATGTCCCGGGAAAAAAGGGAGCAACTGGTTTCCGACATCTTCAGGAAGGGCACGGATTGGGGCCGGACTACGGCTTTTTCGTTACCTGTCTCATATACCAGCTTCATACGCGTTAACCTCAAGGGACGAGAGCCTCATGGAATCGTCGAACCCGGCAGTGAATATCATGCCATCGTTGACAGAATCGTGCGTGAACTGCATAAGTTGATTGACCCTGCAACAGGAAAACCCGCCGTCGCCTCCGTCAACAAAACCGTAGAGATTTTTAATTGCGCCCCCCACGAATACCTCCCGGACATTTTTGTCGAATGGAAGCCCGGAAGCTTCATGGAACTGGTTCGTCATCCGGATGCAGAATTGAGACAGAAAAAACCCGAGTTCTTCAGGAGAAGCGACCATTCCTCTCACGGATTCTTCGCGTTGTCCGGACCTTCCGTAAAAAAATGTGGAAAACTGGACGACATAGAGGTTCTGGACATCGCCCCGACGTTATTATCGCTTTTGGGGGAGCCCGCCCCCGACGTAATGACGGGACATAAACTCGATATTTGACACGGTGTCCCTTTATTTTCCTTGATATATATGGCAATATTTCAAGCGGTATATACAGCTTCTATCATTATTCGACAGATAAATACAATCGGGATATTCAATAATCCGCTTCTTTATTTGCGGGTTTCTTATGGGCGGGGTCGGTCGCGGAGAAGCGAAAGATTATCTGACCCGGACCGGAAGGGGCATAATATAGCGACATGACCGATCCCGAACTGCGTTTTTCTATAATAATACCTACTTACGGACGCCCCAGGCAGCTCAAAGAGTGCCTGGATACGGTAGCCGAGCTCTCATATCCCAGGGACGGCTTTGAGGTCATCGTTGTCGACGACGGCAGCAAGACCTACCTGGAAGAAATCGTCAGGGCGTTTCAGAAAAGAATCAGCATAAGACTTCTCAGGCAGGATAATGCG
>JAHKKQ010000107.1 GCA_020027805.1 Candidatus Dadabacteria bacterium | reverse complement strand
TGCGCACGCAGGCGGCCAGGCTCCTCACGTATAACGCGGCGTGGAAGGCGGCGAGGGGGGAGCGGAACACACTCGAGGCCTCTTACGCCAAGACATTCGCCTCGGACACCGCCATGTGGGCGGCTACCGAAGCGGTCCAGATACACGGGGGATACGGGTATTCCGAGGAATATCCGCTTGAGAAGCTGATGAGGGACGCCAAGGTGCTCCAGATATACGAGGGCACAAACGAAATCCAGCGCGTCGTAATGGCCAAGGAGCTGACAAGGGAATGACGGTAACGAAAGAACCCGTAATAATCGATGCCGTCCGGACGCCCGTGGGAAGGAACCGGGGAGTGCTCAGAAACATCAGGCCGGACGAGCTATACGCCGGGCTTATAGGCGAGATACTGAAAAGGACCGGTATCGGAGGAGAGATGATCGACGACGTCATTACGGGCTCTGTGACTCAATACGGCGAGCAGGGCGCCAATATAAGCAGGCTGGCAGTGCTCCTCTCCCCCCTGCCCCCGTCCGTACCCGCGGTAACGCTCAACAGGATGTGCGGGTCGAGCCAGCAGGCCGTCCACTTCGCGGCCCAGTCTATAGCTGCGGGGGACGCCGGGTACGTACTTGCGGGCGGTGTCGAGTCCATGACTCGTGTGCCGATGTTCTCCGACATCAAAGGCGGTCTCGAAAACCTGAACCCGGATGTAGGGTCTAAATACGAGCTCATTCATCAGGGCGAGTCGGCGGAGCGCATCGCTGAAAAATACGGCCTCACGAGAGAGGAGCTCGACGGGTTCAGCTTCGAGAGCCATTCTAAGGCCGCCCGGGCAATCAGGTCGGGTTTCTTCAGGGATCAGATCATGCCCGTCGCGGGCGCGGATGCCGAAGGCAAGCCGTTCATACTCGATCACGACGAAGGCGTGAGGCTCAAACCGGACCTCGAAAGGATGTCCTCACTGGCCCCTGCCTTCAGGGCGGGGGGCGTAATCACTGCCGCGAACTCTAGCCAGATATCGGACGGCGCCGCACTCCTCCTGATAGCGGACAGGGAAAGGGCGGAGGCGGACGGGCTTAGCCCGCGGGCGGGGATACGCGCGCGCGCAGTTCTCGGAGGAGACCCCACCATGCAGCTGCTGGAGGTCATACCGGCAACGGCCAGAGTCCTCTCGAAGGCCGGGCTCTCGCTCTCCGATATGGACGTTATAGAGATAAACGAGGCGTTCGCCTCTGTCGTGCTCGCATGGTCGAGGGAGCTTAAGCCCGACATGGGGAAAGTGAATCCAAACGGCGGGGCGATAGCACACGGCCATCCCCTGGGGGCAACGGGAGCCCTGCTCATGACCAAGCTGCTAAACGAGCTCGAGCGCATAGACGGACAGTTCGGGCTCCAGGTCATGTGCATAGGGCACGGCATGGCGACCGCGACTATCATCGAAAGGCTTTGATAAATTTTAGGGAACGGTGGAACCGGTTTGAGTGAACAGATTAAGCGCGGGACATTATGCTCGCTCGATTCGCTCGAAGCAAATGAGGGGATGTACGGGACCGCCAGCACGGTCGAGACCTGGTTCGTCCTCGAATATAAAGGGCGCTGGTCGGGCGACGCATTTCGTGACAGCAAAATACCTGAGGCGGTAAAAACCGCTATTAATCGTTATATCGAGGGATTCCCGAATTCACGACTCCAGCTTGTAAAGAAGGAAAAACGGGGCGGTGACGGCATAAAGCTCTTCATAGCCCATTCGAGGGAGAAAGATCCTGTCCTCAGTGAAATCACGCTCGGCGGATACGAAGACCTGCTCGACGAAGACATAGACGTAATTATCAAAGACAGATCGTCCGAGATTAAAGAGCCGATCTTTCTCATATGCACTAACGGCGAGCACGACAAGTGCTGCGGGAAGTTCGGCATGCCGGTGTACCTGGAGGCGGCGGAGGGAGCGTACGGCCAACACACATGGCAGACGACTCACATCGGGGGCCACAGGTTCGCATCCACATTCGTCTGCCTGCCCCACGGCTTTTACTACGGACGGGTCAGGGAGGGAAAAACAGCGGAGGAAATATTCGGTGAATATAAAAACGGCAGGAGCGAGCTTGAGAGCTACAGGGGACGCTCCTGCTACAGCGCGCCCGCGCAGGCGGCGGAATATTTTCTGAGGAAGGAAACCGGCATCAGGGAGATATCCGCGTTTTATTTACAAGGTATGAAGGTAGAGAATGAAGAAATACAGGTGGATTTCCAGTCAGCTCAGGATGAAAAGATATTTAACGTAAAATTGAGAAGACTCGATAACGCATTCAAAATATTAAAAAGCTGCGGCGATAAAGAAAGGTCGTTTATTCCACAATACATATTACTCAGCATAGGCGAGGCATGAAAGGCGAAGCCCCGGTCATGCGGCCAATCCCCATCCCATAAAGGTAGATCGAACCTCCCCTATTTAATCGCCCTGTTGCCGAACGTATTCAGATGAAACACCTGCTCGGGCGGCTTTCTGTTTTTCACTGGGCCTGCGTGCCTTTCATCGAAATATCCGAACGGCAGAACCGTAAGGATATGCAGATTGTCCGGTATATTCAGATATTTCATGAGCCCTGCCCTGTCGAGATTCCCGATCCAGCATGAGCCGAGCTTATGGCTCCAGGCGGTCAGCACCATGTTCTGTACAGCGCGCGTCCCGTCTATCTCGTGCCACTTCGAAGAGGGGTCTGTCAGCACGGCGACTGCGAAATCGACCTCCGAAACGAACTTGCCGCTTATGCAATATTTCCCGAGCCCTTCGAGCTTGTCCCTGTCCCTCACCAGTATGAATTGCCAGGGCTGGTCGTTATGAGCGCTCGGCGCGAGCCTTCCCGCCTCGAAGACCTCTCTCGCGATGCTATCAGGCACAGCCTTTCTTACGTAGCTCCTTATCGAGCTCAGGGTCTTTACACTTTCGAACACGTCCATTCCGTTGCCTCCTCCTGCAATTAGTCATTAGTAAACCCTCGTTTACCAATTAATATTATAGAGTAGCTTATCTTGTGAAAGGATGCCGGACCGGCCATATGCCGAATGAAAAAAGCAGGAGTCAAATTGATGGAATCCGTTAAGATCGGAGACAGGGCCCCGGGTTTCAGCCTGCCCTCCGAAAGCGGCGAGAGTGTCGACATCAGCGGCTACATCGGCAGAAGACCGGTAGTTTTATTTTTCTATCCCAGGGACAATACCACCGTGTGCACGAGAGAGGCGTGCGCGTTCAGGGACAGCTACGACGAGTTCAGGAATATTGACGGTGCGGAAGTGTTCGGTATCAGCCCGGACCCGGTAGAATCCCATAAACGCTTCTCTTCCCAACATGGGCTGCCATTCAGGCTTTTGAGCGACGAGAACGGGGCCGTCAGGGAGCTATACGGCGTGCCCAAGACCCTCGGAATCCTCCCGGGCAGGGTCACGTATGTAATAGACAGGGAAGGCATAGTCGTACATATAATCTCCTCCCAGCTCGGCTACAAAAAGCACGTCGGGGAGGCGATTAATGCCCTCAAGGCCAGTGACAAAGAGAAGCTCTGAGAATTGGTTCTGCCGGGTTCGAGCGGGCTTTAAGCCCTTATAATAAGCCCCCCTCCATGATATAGTTTCTGCACCTGGTTATTCAAAGACGTTTGAAATCACTGTATTATAATGACTTACGGAGGAGAAAAAGCGTGCTGAAAAAACCCTGGGGGGGCAGGTTCAAGAAAGATACTCATAAAATCGCCGAAAAGTTTTCGGCGTCCATAGACTTCGACAAGAGACTATACAAGGAGGACATCGAGGGCAGCATCGCCCATGTAACGATGCTCGCCGAAAACGGCATCATCCTCAAGAACGAATCCGAAAAGATCACGAAGGGCCTTAAGCAGATCGAGAAGGAAATCGACTCGGGCAAGTTCCCGTTCAGGGAAGAATACGAAGACATTCATCTCAACATCGAAAAGCGCCTCATCGAAAAGATAGGGGATACGGGAGGAAAGATCCACACCGCGAGGAGCAGGAACGATCAGATAGCGCTCGACATGAGGCTTTATCTTAGAAAAGAGATAAACGAGATAATCCTGCTGTTAAAAGATATCGCCGAGTGTCTGATCGAGCTCGCGGAGAAGAATATCGATACCGTGATGCCCCTCTACACCCACCTCCAGAGGGGGCAGCCGGTGCTCCTTTCACATCACCTGATGGGCCTCCACGAGATGCTGAAGAGAGACAGGGAGAGATACATCGACTGCCTCGAAAGGGTAAACGTTATGCCACTCGGTGCGGGGGCCGGGGCGGGGACGACATTTCCGATCGACAGGGAATACGTCGCGAAGCTCCTCGGTTTCCCTAAAGTGACGCAAAACAGCATAGACACGGTGAGCGACAGGGATTTCATAGTCGAGTTCATAGCCGTTTCGGCTAATCTGATGATGCACCTGAGCAGGGTATCGGAAGAATTCGTACTCTGGTCGACAAAGGAATTCGATTTCGTCGATCTCGGGGACGAGTTCACCACCGGATCGAGCATCATGCCGCAGAAAAGGAACCCCGACATGGCCGAGCTGATACGCGGGAAGACGGGCAGGGTCTACGGCAACCTCGTAGCCATCCTGACGATAATGAAAGGCCTCCCTTTCTCCTACAACCGGGACATGCAGGAAGACAAAGAGCCGATGTTCGATACCGGGGACACGGTCAAATCCTCTCTCGATGTGTTGAGGGCCATGTTGAAAAATATCGCGTTCAAGCATGAAAACATGAAAAGGGCCCTTGCAGAGGGCTTTATAACGGCGACCGACATCGCGGACTATCTTACGCGTAAAGGTATGCCCTTCAGGAATTCGCACGAGGTAACAGGCAGGATAGTCGGATATGCGGAGGAGAAAGGGAGGCAGCTTGCCAACCTCCATATTTCGGAGTACAAGATGTTCTCCAAGCTCTTCGAGGAAGACCTCTTCGACCATATAACCCTCCAGGGATCGATAAGCGGGAGGAAATCCTACGGCGGGACTGCGAGGCAGAACGTCGTCAGGATGATCGCACAGGGGAAGAAAGAGACGGGCAAATGGTGAATCCGAATTGAAAGAAATGACTAAAGCCGAATACAGGGAATTCCTCCTCCGGGGAACGAAGACCGGCAAGCTTGCGACCGTAAGGAGGGACGGGCGCCCGCACGTAGTTCCCATATGGTACGATCTCGACGGCGATGCGCTTGTATTTACGACCGGAGAACAGTCGGTAAAGCACAAGAGCATGAAACGGGACCCCAGGGTGTCGCTTACCGTGGACGACCAGACCCCGCCCTATTCGTATGTCATGATAGAGGGGACGGTCTCTTTTTCAGAGGACCCCGGCGAGCTCCTTCGCTGGGCTACGCGCATTGGCGGCCGTTACATGGGGGCAGACAAGGCGGAAGCGTACGGCAAGAGGAACTCGTCGCCCGGCGAAGTCATAGTGCGGATCATCCCGTCAAAGATTTCGGCTTACAAAGACGTTGCGGGTTGGTAGATACTTCTCCTCACCGTCTCCCGTAATGCTCCTGTCGGCCCTTAACAATATAGCCCTCTCCGGAACATGGTGGGTCTTATACACGAGCCCGCCTCCACCGTGACGCGCAAGATCGAAATTCATATCCCGCCAAATTTCCTATTGCGCAAATATCGGATAAGAAAGATAATTAAATACGATCCCGGAGAATCGGTATCCCGAATTTCCATATTTCAAGTAAACGCTCGGCACTAACAACACGCTGGAGGGGGAAATGAAGCTCCACTCGGAGAGGAAGCCCACAACAAACATCCAAATCAGCAGAATCATGTCGAGGTTCCTCGCGGCTGAGAAGAAATTCAGCCCGATCCTGCTCTGGTCCGTCATCGTGGGCATCCTGACAGGCGCGGCGGCGGCGCTATTTCAGATCTCGATAGAAAAGGTGGAGGGCTTGGGAGAGGTCATGCTGAGAACACTTCCTCAGACCACTCCGCTCCTTCTGGCGGCGTCCGTAATATTCTCCGCAGTTCTGGTATTTCTCGCCTTTTTACTCGTCAGAAAGGTTGCGCCCGAGACCGGGGGCAGCGGCGTTCACGAGATAGAAGGCGCGCTCGACGAAGTAAGGCCCATCAGATGGAAGAACGTGCTGCCCGTTAAATTCATCGGCGGGACGCTCGCCCTCGGAAGCGGAATGGTCCTCGGCAGGGAAGGACCAACTATCCACATGGGCGGGAACATAGGGAAAATGGTCGCCGACCTTTTCAAGGCCGGAAAGGAAGACACCCACGCACTCATAGCCGCGGGGGCAGGCGGCGGTCTGACCGCCGCATTCAACGCCCCCCTCGCGGGCATACTCTTCGTATTCGAGGAGATGCGCCCTGAATTCAAATACAACTTCCTGTCCGTTCAGTCGGTCATCCTGGCTTCGGCCGCTTCCGATATCGCCCTTCGGTCCATTATGGGACAGGGCCCGGAAATAAATATGCAAATGCTCGCTCCCCCGCCGCTTACGTCTCTGTGGTTGTTCCTCATTTTCGGTCTCCTCTTCGGTATACTCGGAGTCGTTTTCAACTTCCTCCTCCTTAGGACGCTCGATTTCTTCTCGAACCTGAAAGGCCCCGCATTCACGTTTACAGGACTCTACGTAGGCGGGTTCATAGGACTCGTCGCATGGCTCTATCCCGACATGGCAGGCGGAGGGTACAAGGTCATACCAGACGCCATTTCAGGGGCGATACCAGCAACGATGCTTCTCCTCCTGTTCTTCGCGCGGTTCGGGACGACGATGATAAGCTACGGCTCGGGAGCGCCGGGCGGCATATTCGCGCCGATGCTCGCTCTCGGGACATTGTTCGGCATGTGGTACGGGAACGCCGCGCACGGCTTTCTTCCCGGCGTCGATATAACACCGGAGATGTTCGCGGTAGCCGGCATGGCGGCCCTCTTCTGCGCCACCGTGAGGGCCCCTCTCACCGGCATAGCCATCACGATAGAGATGACGGGGAATTACTTCCTGATACTCCCCCTTATACTTACATGCCTTACAGCCACGCTCGTCGCCGAGGGATTGGGGGGAAAGCCCGTATATACGCTTCTACTGAAACGAGCCCTCAGTCTCGCGAGGAAATAACACGTTCTAAAATCAGGGATTATTGCGAACGCACCAGGGTTAAAAAATTAGGGGCTGTCCTAGATAACTAGCTTTTGCGGGCTGGATATGTAGGATAGCTGGATGCGGAAGAGCCGTTTAAGCAAAGAGAAGCAGGACCGCCTG
>JAHKKQ010000106.1 GCA_020027805.1 Candidatus Dadabacteria bacterium | reverse complement strand
CCGTATCAATAATATTATAGATCTATATCCTTTTCACCCCTGAACGAGAATATCCTCACTTTGGGTCCGGCCTCCAGAAGCACGTCGGTCGGCCCCTCTCCGGTGAATATTTCCCCGTCGATTATGTACCCGCTGTTTCGTTCGACCCGGACCGATCTGACGGCCCTGTTCACGAAATCCCCGTTCTTGTCTGACTTGAGGCTCCTGTAGAGCCCGAGGGGCAGCGTGTGTCTCTGCTCTTTTATATAGTTCTCCCTGGCATAGACCAGGTTAAAGGACGTGCCCAGTACGGATTCCTCCGCGAAGATATCGAAGCCGAAGATAAATTTTTTCAGGCTCGATGCGATAATCAGGACGTGGCCGTCGTGAGGCAGTTTCCCGCCGTCCGCGTAGACCGTCGAATCGACGTTCTCAAACGGTCCCCGGTCCCCGTTCGACAAGAGCGTCAATATCGTCTTGATCGTCATAATGGAAGCTACCTGGATTCCCGCGCCCTGTTTGTAGTAATCGATGAGGAATCTGTAGAGGAACCCGTCTATCCACGAAAACCCGTAATATGGCTCGTCGATCTTCGAATCCTGTAAGCGGATAAGCCCCCTCTCTATAACGCTTACGGGCGCACCCCGCCTCAGTATGTCGTTTAACTTTCGGCAAATCGCGAACTGGCTCTCCCGGAGACCCGCGTCCGAGCCTATCATATTGATCGTACCGCTCATCAGGGGCAGGATTACCGGCAGCTCGTCTTCGCCGAACAGCTTCAAATAAGTGCTCATTACGCTGCATATCGTTCCGTCCCCTCCGCTTATGAGGAGCAGCTTTACCCCTTCCCCCCGGAATTCGTCCATGACCCCGGCGATCTCGAGCTTGTTTTTTGTCGTGCGGAGTATCGCCCTTCCGCCGAATATATCGCTCAGCTTCTTGATGACTGCGGCGGTTCTCCTGCTGTTAATCTTTGCCGACGGGTTTAAGATAATGCCTATCTGTTTCATGCCTCGTATTTGACCACCGACCAAACCGGGTAGGGCGAGAGCTTTTTCTGACCTTTGAGCTCGGTGAGCTCGACGAGGAAGCAATACCCCGCGATTTCCCCTCCGAGTTTCCGAATGAGGTCCCCGGCCGCTTTTGCGGTACCCCCCGTCGCCAAAAGATCGTCGATGAGCACCACCCTGCTCCCGTGATGTATCGCGTCCCTGTGCACCTCTAGAGAGTCCGACCCGTATTCGAGGTCGTAGGACGCGTTTATCGTTACGTACGGCAGCTTTCCGGGCTTCCTCACGATGACGAGCCCCGTATGGAGCTTCATTGCGAGAGCCGACGCGAATATAAACCCCCGCGACTCGATCCCCACGAGGTAATCGATTCCGCTCCCGCCGAGCATTCCCGCCATCCGGTTGATCGCGGCTTCGTATGCCTTCGCGCTCTGAAGGAGCGGCGTGATGTCGTGAAATATAATCCCCTTTTTCGGGAAGTCGGGTATGTCCCTGATGTATTGCTTGAGATCGATCATTTACAATTCTCCTCGTTTCTTAAGGCAGGTAATTAAGCGGGTTTACCGGTTTGCCGTCTTTCCTCACTTCGAAGTGGAGGTGGCTGCCCGTCGCATTCCCCGTGGCTCCGACCTCTGCGATTACCTCTCCCGACCTGACGCATGTGCCCGGTTTCACATCGTTCCCGCTGTTGTGGGCGTAGAGGGTGCTTATCCCCCCGCCGTGCTCTATTATGACTATCCTCCCGTACCCCGAAAACCCCCTCATGCCGGACGAGCTTATGAGGACGAGCCCGTCAGCGGCCGCCCTGATAGGCGTGCCGCTCGGGGCCGGAATGTCGATGCCCCAGTGAAACCTCCTGCCGCGTTTGCCGAAGCCCGAGGATATCTTTCCCGGAAGCGGCCAAATGAGGCCGGTGGAAACCACCGCCCCCGGAATTTTAAGCATCGTCCCCGTAGGGATGTCCGTGTAATCCTCTATATTATTGACCTCGATCAGCTCCTCTACAGTAGTACCGTACATAACCGATACCCGGTACAGGGTCTCTCCCTCTTCAAGCATATGGTACCTGTAACCATCCCTCACAGTCAGCTTCCCCGTCAGGCATTTCTGAATATCCTTTTCACTCACCTTGGGAACGGACGGCGGCGGGGGACTCTTACCGCAGGCCCCGAGCAGGGCCAGAAGCAATAAGCCCGATAGCCATTTCCACCGCCTCCCTGGGATTGTCTGCCTGTCTAATGTCGGATGATACATCCCAAGTTTTTATCCCTATGACCGGAATTTCCAATCTGAGAGCGAAGGCAATTTCAGATAATGTACCGAAGCTCCCGCCTATTGCAATTAGTGCGTCGCTCGAGCGTACGACTATTATATTCCGTCCGTGCCCCATGCCCGTGACGATGGGTATATCGACGTAAGGGTTAGCCTCGTATTTGAGTTCCCCGGGGATGATTCCCACTGTCAGACCCCCTTCGGACTTGGCGCCTTTGCAGGCGGCTTCCATGACGCCGCCCATACCCCCGCATATGAGCGTGCATTTCCTGCGAGCTATCTCCCTTCCGGTCTCAAACGCCGTGATGTACTCATCTTCGCCTGCCTCCCCGGCCCCTATCACGCCAATTACGATCTCCATACCGGACAAGATTATATGCTTTTTCCAGTCCTGACTCAAACTGCATAGCGGCCGCGGTCCGTTTCCCGACACGGGAGCGGTCAACGGTCCGGTTTAATAAAACTTGATTTTGACCCCGTCATCTTATAACTTTTAAATGAACGGTTAGAATATCCGGCTAACTGAAACGGGGGGAATAAATGAATATTTTAAGAAATCCTCATGTATTGATAGCACTCTTATGTTTTTTAGCGGTTTCTCATGCTGCGGCGCAGCAGAAGACGGACCTCGCTCCCCTCGGTTTTACTTTCGGCATTTCGGACGATGACGCCGAGGAAATAATCGAGACTAACGGAAAGAGGATTATGGATAACAAGGTCGACTCCAAGAAAATCAGGACCATCGTGATGCAGGGAATAATAGTCGCCCTTCCGCTCGACCTGGAGGGCAGGGACGTCAGCACGGGACTCGAATTCTATGACGATAAGCTCCTTTCGTCTTCGCTGATGCTGACCGCGAAAGACCAGTTCGAGGAGTCCCAGCTCCGGGATGAATTCATGAAGTACCTGACGGGCAAGTACGGCGAGCCTCAGAGCTCCGACAGCATGCTCTATTTCAAGACCTGGACGTGGAACATGCCTGACGTGAAGCTCGTTTTCCATACGAATCAGAAGAAGAACGCTATCAAGGTCGAGTATACATACGAGCCTTACAACCAGGCCAAACGAGAGGAAGAGCTCGACAAGCTCCGCGGTACCGAGGCGAAAGACCCCGCAACACAGATGTTCCTCGACGGGGATTACAGCAAGCCCACATACTACGATGAGACGGGGCGTTAAGTATTACCGTTGAAGGCCGGAGTGCTCTCTCGGTTAGTTCAATATCCCGTGCATTCCCTGACTTCGCTCAAATTCTTATGGTCGTTTCTCAATATTCCGTAAACGTGCGCCCATTCGTGCTTCAGCACGGGCAGCATCCCTTTTCTGTTAAAAGCCTTGTAGCTGACTATTATCAATCCGTAATCCGAGTCGTACTCCCCGTTGCATCTGCCGTGATGATATTCGCATCTGAAGGTGCCGTTTACGACGGCGATCGTATAACGCCTCGCCTCCTCACCGCGGTCGGTAATATTAAGGCAGTTGCTGAATTCGGTGAATTGATAGTCCACGTTCTCCAGTATTTCGTCCTTATTCCCGGGCACGTTTACTTCCATCCCGACCCTGAACCCGTATTCCGGGGTCGTTTCCGGGGGGAGTTTCTTTAGCTCGTCCTTGCTGAGCTCTTCGGGGTTCATGATCTGGCCGAAGCGTCCGACGTTGGCGCAGGATGCGGCCGTAAACGTCAACAGGAGCAGGAGAAGGGCACCTATACCGAATCTCATAGCGAATGTTTATTGGGCATGAGCGTGTTTATCTTAGACATAACGGCACATATATTGTGCCTTATGTTTGGTGTAATATAGAACTTGCACACCGCACGGAAATACTATGGCCGATCCGCACGGCAAAGAGAGCGCGTTTAAAAGGTCCCTCGCGTGGTTCGGTTCTACGCGTTTAGGCGCATGGACTATTATCAACCTGGGCTCCCGTATCGATACGCGGCTTATACGTGCGACAGGCGGGAGGTACAACACCACATTCGCCTGGCCCTGCCTGCTCCTAACTACGAAGGGGGCCCGGACGGGTAAGCCTCGGACGACGCCACTCGTCTATGTGAGGGACGGGGACAGTCTCGTGCTCATAGCCTCCAGGGGCGGAAACCCCCGCCACCCTGCATGGTATCTGAATCTCAGGGCAAATCCGGAAGTCGAGATATACCTGGACGGGAAGACTGCCCGGTATGTTGCAAGGGACGCGGAGGGGGAGGAGCGCGAGAGGCTCTGGAAAAAAGCCGTCGGGGTCTATTCGGGTTACGAGAAATACCGGAGGAGGGCAGGGGGGAGACAGATTCCGGTGGTGGTGATGGAGCCTGCGCTCGAACAATAAACATCATAATTACGAATTAATATGTCATTTCCCCGGCAGGGTCGAAACGAAGTCCACGCATCTGTCGACCCAGACCTTGAGATCGACATCTTCTCTATAGCCCCCGGGCTCGACATACACGTACCCCTTCATCGGCTTGCCCGTGAAGTCCATGGGTCTCACGTGGGGCAGGGCCAGGGAGGCTTCGTAGCGGTCGCGTCCCACCCTGGCCATGAGCAGGTCGTTCAAAACCCCGCAGCACATATTGCCGTTCAGCATGAAGGCGATACCCCCGAACATCTTCTTCTCGGTGAATTGACCGGTCTTGTTGAAAATTTCCCTTAATCTCGTCGCCAATTTCTCATCGAAAGCCATAATCCGACCTCCATAGAGGGTAGTTTCCCCCGTAAGCGTGCTTAATTATACATGGTACTCCGATAATTCTTTCTTTGAAACACCGTTTCCGGGATTGCCCGGCGCTCAGCGCATTCGGTCTTGTTTCCGCCCTTCTGGGCGACGGTGTCTGGGATGTGCTTTCGTGGATAACACTCGCAGTCTCCGTCGCGGTCATAGTGCGCCATGTTTGGTTTGACAATGTGGAGAAATGATTTATCGGCGGTTGTCAGCTCATCATGTTGATCCCGTATTCGGGACCAGGATAGAACTTAACCGTTCGTAAGGTCGAATCTGATCGGCACCACTACCCAGCTCGACATTGCCCGTCCGTTCCTCTTTCCGGGAATGAATACCCATTTTCTGACGGCGTCGAGCGCGGAATTATCGAGCACTCCGTATCCGGACGATTGTCGTATCTCTATCTTCCCTACGTTTCCACTCTCCAGCACAAAGACATTCAGCACGACGAGCCCTTCGTATCCGTGGCGCTTGGCGATCTTCGGGTAATTCGGCTTGGGGTTCACGCCGTAATCCGGATGGCCGATTTCGGTGCCTCTGCCGGTGCCCTTTGTGTCGAGCCCTGTGCCGCTGTCTCCGATTCCGCTCCCTTTCCCCTTGCCGTTCGGTGAGACGTTATCCGTCTCTACCGCGCTTGCTGAGGGAATCGCGCTCGTTACGGCTGTTTGCTCATTCACGGTGTTATTATCCCGGCTTATTATCTCTTTCTTTTCTGTATTTATTACGGGTTTTTTCTTTGCGGTTTTCTTTACGGCCTTCTTTTCAGGGGTCTTCTCGGTTTTTTTTTCGGGTTCCGGCTCCCTCATCGGTGCGGGCTCGAGGGATCTCCCTTTCCCCTTTCCCGGATCTTTATACTGCGTCGTTACACCGACCATGAGCGGCCGGGCTGATTCGTCCGGTTTTTCCGGCGTTAGAGTAATAAATACAGCGAAAACCGCGGCGTGCAGTATTAACGAAAGGATGATGAATATTCCGATCCGCGAAGAGGGCATACGGTATTCTCCGGGTTCAGGGCGCTTCCGATTTTTCGGCGGCGATGGCTATCTCTTTAGCCCCGGCTTCCTTTGCCTGGCTTATCAGCTTTACTGCATCCCCAAGGAGCGCGTCTTTATCTCCTTCGAGTATGACGACCTTGGTGTTGCTTTCGGATAAGGCTTTTTTTAATTCCTCTTCGAAATTATCTTTCTTCGTCTCTTTCTGGTTTATAAAAGTTTTTCCGTCGGTAGTCAGGGTCACTACTACATTTCTCGCTACTGTATCGGTTTTGGAGACTTCGGGGAGGTTGATGTTCGCGCCTGACTCAATCAGGGCGGAGCTCGTGATCATGAAGATTATCAACAGCACGAGGAATATGTCCGTGAGCGGGGTGATATTGATTTCCGCTACTATATCTTCGTCCGTATTTTCGTCAAATTTCCCGATCGCCATTTCCCGTTCTCCCCTGTTTGTAAGCCTGTATGAATTTAGAGTGGTTGATCCGGAGTTCCGCGTTTATGGCGGCGACCCTTACCTGAAGGTAATTGTAGGCGATAACCGCGATGATGGCTACCACGAGCCCCGCCGCCGTGGCGACGAGCGCTTCCGAGATACCGCCCGCGACTACGGAGAAACCCCCGGTGCCGGCTATGGACATGTTATGGAAGGACTTGATGATGCCGACGACCGTACCGAAGAGGCCGATGAAAGGGGCGCTGCTGCCAATGGTTCCGAGTATCCAGATGTTCTGCTTCAGGTCCCGGACCTCCTCGTACCTGTTATCTTCCAGCTTCTCGATTACATCTACAGGGTTTGCCGTTTTTTCTTCTACGAGAATAGAATGATAAAGCCTCGCCTGCACGCTTTTCCTGTGTTTGTTACAGACTGAAAGAGCCGCGCCGAAGTCACCTCTGGTCAAAGGAGGTACGACGAGACTCGTCAGCTTTCTTGTCGAAGCCGCAATGCCGCTGAATGCGAAGATCCTTTCGCCGAGTATTGCTACCATAAGGACTGAGCAGATGATAAGAGGGTAGGTGGCTAGCCATCCCTGCTGTATCAGCTCGATTAAATTCAAACTCTGCATATTCCGTCACCTCATACTTCCTGTTTCGTTTTGTTGGGGATGGTTCTCTGACAACATCTCGGTACTGATATAATCATATCCGATACATCCTTTTCCTCAATCGCTTAAGAAGAATGTTTCAAAATATTCCGTTCTTTGACCGGTCCCGGGTGCGCGTGACGCTCGATCCGTGATGCTACACGAGTAGTTTTTTCTGGCGGCGAAACCGTGCTCTCCGGACTTGATGCA
>JAHKKQ010000105.1 GCA_020027805.1 Candidatus Dadabacteria bacterium | reverse complement strand
AGGTCAACGACGAAGGTGCTGGTATCGTCCTGTGAATTGCATACAATGCCCGTGAGCTCGAAGCCGGGGGCTGTATCCGTTTCCGAAACGGTATACATGCCCGGGGCCAGAAGAGGGAAGGTCTGTGACTCGCCGTCGTCGAGAGTAAATGCGATATCACCGGGACCTATGAAGTCGAAGTTGTTGAAGCCTGAAGGGTCGGTCGTTTTCTGCACTATGATGGTGCCGACCGCCGAGGAATTTTCGGACCAGAGGAAAATTCCCAGAACAAAAACTGCGATTGCAAAGATTGTATGCCTGGACATCTGTCTACCCCCCTCTAATCAGATGATCTGATTATACCGCTGTCATAAAGTTCAGGAACCTCCGCAAATATAAAAGATTCAAACAGATTATCATAAAATAAAACATAAAATCAATAGGCCAATTAAATTTGTCTAAGATGGCAGGAATGGATATTATGACAGGCGTGAGGAGGTGATCTGCGTGGCCCAAATCAATGTTAGTCCGAGGAAGACGAGGATAGGCTGGATCGGTACAGGCGTGATGGGGGCGTCCATGTGCATGCATCTCGTGAAGGGGGGCTATAAAACGACTGTATATACCAGGACGAGGAATAAGGCGGAGGGGTTGATCGAGGCGGGAGCGGCGTGGGCGAAGTCGCCAAAGGACGCGGCCTCGAAATCCGACGTCCTGTTCACGATCGTCGGTTTCCCTCATGACGTGAGGGAGGTCTATTTCGGTAAAGACGGTATCATCGTGGGGCTCCGGAAGGGGGGCATACTCGTGGATATGACCACCGCCGAGCCTTTGCTCGCGGAGGAGATATATGCGGCCGCGAAGAAGGCCGGGGCTTCGGCGATAGACGCGCCCGTCTCGGGGGGGGATATAGGGGCCAGGGAGGGGAAGCTCTCCATAATGGCCGGAGGGGACAAAAAGACGTTCGACGCCGTAATGCCGCTCTTGGGGCTCATGGGGAAGAACATAGTGTATCAGGGAGGGGCCGGGTCGGGGCAGCACGCGAAGATGTGCAACCAGATCATGGCCGCTTCGCTCATGATAGGGATGTGTGAGACTCTGCTCTACGCTCATAAATCCGGACTCGACCCCGAGACGATGCTCAAGTCGGTGAGCAGGGGGGCGGCCGCGTGCTGGATGCTCGACAACCTCGCGCCGCGGGTCTTGAAAAGGGACTTCAGCCCCGGCTTCTACGTCGAGCACTTCATAAAAGACATGGGGATCGCGCTCAAGGAGGCCGACAGGATGAACCTCGTACTGCCGGGGCTTTCGCTCGTGAGGCAGCTCTACGTTGCGGCCAGGGCGCAGGGCCACGGAAGGAAGGGCACCCAGGCGCTCCTGCTGGCCCTCGAGAGCATGTCGGGCATTCAAAGTGCGGAGGGGAATAAATAAAGGGTACGGCCCCGGAGAAAAGTGGTATATTATGCGGTGGATGTTTTTAAGTTTAAAAATCAGAGAACGAGGTCAAACGGATTATGAAAGAAATTCTTTTTGCGCTCCTGCTCCTGACTTGCCCTGTATGGGTCTCGTCCTGCGCGACTCTCGACGCCCCGTCCGAGCCCGCGTCGACGGATACCCTCGAGGACAGGGCCGAGCCAGCTTATCTCGAAAACAAGTACGACCCCGAGGTCGAGGAAGAGATCGAATCGGACGAAGCCCCGCTCGCGACAGAGGAGATGGAAGACAAGCCCCTCTTTAAATAGACGCACGTTCAGACGCTATATCATAAAAGTGGAAATCGTGACAGTGTCCGGCCCCCGATGATTCATTTCCCGGGTGTGATTTTTATCTCGAACAGTTTGGGCCATAGCTTTCCCGTCACGTAAAACTTACCGGTCTCGCTGTCGTAGGCTATGCCGTTTAACACGTCGACGCGTCTTTTCCTGTCCTCCTCTCCGAGCAGTCCGCGGAGGTCGATCCACCCCGTAACGCGTCCCGTGCCGGAGTCGATCCTGGCTACACGGTCCTCCCCCCAGACGTTTGCGAATATTTCTCCCTTGACGTATTCGAGCTCGTTCAGCCGCACGACAGGGCCCTCCCGGTCATAGACCTCGAGCCTGCCGATTTCCTTGAAGGTCTCGGGGTCGAGGTAGTATAGCGTCGCGCTCCCGTCGCTCATGATGAAGCTCCTTCCGTCATAGGTGATGCCCCATCCTTCGGTCGGGTAGCTGAACTTCTTTATGAGCCTGAACGTATCCTTGTCGTAAACAAAACCCTTGTGCGACTGCCAGGTGAGCTGGACTATCCGCTTCCCGTCGGTTGCGATTCCCTCTCCGAAATATACGCCCGGTAGCTTGCGCTCTTCGAGCACTTTTCCCGTCTCCATGTCCACTTTCCTGAGGGAAGACCTGCCTTTTATCCCGGTCCCCTCGTACAGTAATCCGTCACGGATAAAGAGGCCCTGCGTGAAAGCGTCCGGATCGTGGGGATACGTTTTTACTATCTCGTAGCCGAATACGGAAACGCCGGTTTCTTGGGCTACAGCGGAAGCGTTCACTCGCAACGTGGGCTGCGTTGCGTATGCCGCTCCGAATAGGAGCGCAATGATCAGGATCGCGTCTAGCTGTCGAAATGTCGCGCGTTGAATGCGGGTGCGTATCATATAACGTTTCATTGCTCTTGTCGCTGTCAGGTTTCGGAATATATTATCCGGTTTCTCCCGGAATTTCCTGCCCTTTATTATCCCCGCTATTGACTTCTTTTGCCGGGATAGATATTTTAGACAAGTCTAAATATCATATTAGTAGATAGTAAAAATTATATTTTGAGACCCGATAATGCGCTTCTTTCGTAAAATTGGTATAATGATGGAGGGTAATTGTAATAATATATATGCGCGCCTGCACCGCTCACTGGGGTTCGCATACAAGACAAGGGTGCGGAAGCTGAAATTCCGCTGCAGGTGTATTCAGGCATTTCTCCTGGCGGCGCTCGTCTATTTTTTTCTTCCGACCTATGGATCCCTCGCCGTGGGAGGCATCTCCAGCACGAAGCTCGTGGTACCCGGAGCGGGTCCTCTCGAAAGGGGTGTTATCGAAGCGGAGCCCTTTTTTTCGCTCGAGTTAATCGACGACGCGGGCGATACGATGAGGCTCGGAGGGGGGTTCAGGCTGACGGCGGGCTTGTTCGAGGACTTCGAGGCGGGGTTTAATATCAATTATCTGGACCACGAAGACTCGGGACTGATAAGGTCTGAAACGAATTTCGGGGACGTAGATGCAGGACTCAAGCTCAGGTTTCTCGATCAGGAAGAGGGTCATCCGCTTTCGCTCGCCTATGAGGCGGGCCTGACTATACCCGTGGGGGAGGGAGCACAGTGGATAGTGGAGCCGGGCGGGCTTATATTGACCAGGGATTTTACGGAAGAGTTTTCGATGGACGCCGATGTCGTTTTCGGAATCTTAGAAAACGATTCGTGGAGCATAGTAACAGAAGCGGGATTCGGGTACTACATAGATTCGAAGTTCCAGCCTGTTATCGAAGCCGCGTACGCCTATGAAGACCCGGGCGCGGGAGGGGGTGTGTCTGTGCTCAACATCACGGGCGGTTTTACCTGGGACCCGACCAGGTGGTTCTCCGTGGCTCTCGGCGTAACCCCCGACCTTTATGTGGAAAATACGGACAGACAGGTGCTTATCTCATCCGCCTTCACATTCGCCTTCTGACGCCGGAAAAGCTTGACAGGGGACTCATGCTACAATAAAATATTTTTAGACCAGGCTAAATTCTCTTTTAGGAGAAAATAAATGTATACGGAATCCATAGAGAACTATTTGAAGGCGATTTACGAGATACAGAGGGAGAAAGGGAAGGTTTCGACGAACGCCCTCTCGGAGAAGCTCGGCGTGGCGCCCGCTTCGGTGACAAGCATGATAAAGAAGCTTTCCGAGAAGAAGCTCCTCACCCACAAACGTTATCAGGGTGTGAAGCTCACGCAGTCCGGGCGGAAAATCGCCCTCGAAGTAATCAGGCACCACAGGCTGATAGAGCTTTACCTCGCGGAGGCGCTCGGCGTGCCCTGGGACCAGGTGCACGAGGAGGCCGAGAAATGGGAGCATGTACTTTCTGAAGACCTCGAGGACCGCATGGACGCAGCCCTCGGGCACCCGACGAGGGACCCCCACGGCTCACCCATACCGAGCAGGGACGGGACGATAATCGAGCTCGATTCGATACCGCTCGCCGACATGAGACCAGGACAGCACGGTGTAGTCGCGGAGGTCAGCGACCACGACCCGAAGCTCCTCCGCTACATCGGGAAAATGGGGCTCTATCCGAAGACCAGGGTTAAAGTCGTTTCGGTCGAGCCTTTCAGCGGGCCGATCACTCTCAAGGTCGGGGACGCGAGACACGTGCTCGGGGCGGAAGCCGCCCAGCACGTATTTATAACGGACGTCAAGGGTAATCCGGGGGAGATGAGCTGAATGAACTACGCCAAATACTTTTTATTCATAGTGCTGCTGACAGGACTCGTTTCGTGCTCCCGGGAGGGAGGAGACGGGGGCGCCGAAAGCGGCGTGATAAACATTGTCGCCACTACGGGGATGATAACGGACATAGCGCAGGTGGTGGGCGGGGAGCATGTGAAGGTCAGGGGGCTCATGGGTCCCGGTGTGGACCCGCACCTCTATAAGGCGAGCGCGGGCGACGTCGCTCTCCTTTCCGGAGCGGACCTTATCTTCTACAACGGCCTCCACCTCGAAGGCAAGATGACGGAGATATTCGAGCAGATGAGAAAGCGGGGCATAGAGACCGTAGCTGTAACGGACAGCATAGACAGGAGCCTGCTCGAGACCCCTCCTCAATTCGAGGGGAACTACGACCCGCACGTCTGGTTCGACGTAACCATGTGGATGAAGGCTGTAGAGACCGTGAGGGACACGCTCGTTACGATCGACCCCGCAAACGCGGACGACTACCGGGCGAATACAGTGGCATACCTGACCGAGCTTACTGCGCTCAACGAATACGTGAAGTCGAAGGCGAATCTCCTCCCCGAGGATAAAAGGGTCCTGATAACGGCGCACGACGCGTTTAATTATTTCGGGAGGCGTTACGGATTCGAGGTTAGGGGGCTCCAGGGGATAAGCACGGATTCAGAAGCCGGGACGGCCGACGTGCAGTCGCTCGCGGGGTTCATAGTCGAGCGCAAAATCCCCGCGGTATTCGTCGAATCCTCCGTCCCGCCAAAATACATCGAGGCCGTTCAGGCGGCCGTGCAGGCGAAGGGGTTCGACGTGAAGGTCGGGGGGTCGCTGTATTCGGATGCGATGGGCAACCCCGGCACACCCGACGGGAACTACATCGGGATGATCCGCCACAATATAGATACGATAGTCGGCGCGCTCCTCGACGGTGGACAGTCCTGACATGGGGCTGATTTATCACACGCGTCCGGGACTGACAGGGAATGATATGTGCGATTATAAAACTGACGAGAGAGAACTGA
This sequence comes from Candidatus Dadabacteria bacterium, assembly GCA_020027805.1. Taxonomy (GTDB): domain Bacteria; phylum Desulfobacterota_D; class UBA1144; order Nemesobacterales; family UBA2774; genus 2-12-FULL-53-21. The sequence continues at coordinate 1,812 of JAHKKQ010000105.1, read as the reverse complement.
CATGAAAGGGGAAGAAGCAATAAAGGTGGAAGACCTCACGGTCGCCTACGGCGAGAAGCCGGTACTGTGGGACGTTGACCTCACTGTGCCCTCGGGCGTGCTAATGGCGATAATAGGGCCCAACGGAGCGGGAAAGACCACGCTCATTAAGGCGGTGCTCAACCTCGTCAACACGGCTGCGGGCCGGGTGCTCATTTACGGCGAGCCCTATTCGAAGCAGCGCCGCATCGTCGGTTACGTGCCGCAGAGGGGGAGCGTCGACTGGGACTTCCCGACGAGCGTGAAGGACGTCGTGATGATGGGAAGGTACGGCGCCCTCGGGTGGATCAGGAGGCCCGGAAAGAAAGAAGCCGACATGGCCCTCGCCGCGCTCGAGAAAGTCGGCATGTCCCGTTTCGCCGAGCGTCAGATAAGCCAGCTCTCGGGCGGGCAGCAGCAGCGCGTCTTCCTCGCGAGGGCTCTCGTGCAGGACGCGCAGGTCTATCTTATGGACGAGCCTTTTCAGGGCGTGGACGCTACGACCGAGAGGGCGATAGTAACTCTGCTGCAGGAGCTCCGCGCGGCGGGAAAGACAGTCGTCGTCGTGCACCACGACCTCCAGACCGTTCCGGAGTATTTCGACTGGACCGCGCTCCTTAACGTGCGTCTCATAGCGAGCGGGCCCGTGAGCGAGGTGTTTACCGAGGAGAACCTCCGGCTCACATACGGCGGGCGCGTCTCGTTCCTGAGGCACGGGGAGCGGAACGGCGTTTCCGATATCGAAAAAGGGGCCGGGGAAAGGGTTCTCTGACGTGGACTTCCCGCAGATTTTTTCCGATCTGTTTCTGGATTATACGCTCAGGACCGTTGCGCTCGGCTCGGCTGTCATCGGGATAGTGAGCGGCGCGCTCGGCTCCTACGCCGTCCTCAGGAAGCAGAGCTTGCTCGGGGACGCGATGTCCCATGCGGCTCTTCCCGGAATCGCTCTCGCGTTCCTGCTTACCGGCAGCAAGATGCCCCTCGTATTGATAATAGGAGCCGCTCTCGCGGGCTGGATCGCAACTCTGCTCATCATAAGCATCGTGAACTCGACCCGTGTGAAGTACGACACGGCGCTCGGCATGGTGCTGTCCGTATTCTTCGGCTTCGGGCTCGTGCTGCTGACAATTATTCAGAAGAGGCCCGACGCGACACAGGCCGGTCTCGATAAATTCCTCTTCGGGCAGGCGGCGGCGCTGCTGGAAAGGGACGTCGTCACGATGGGGGTACTGGGCGCTTCAGCAATATTAATTACCATGCTCCTATGGAAGGAGTTCAAGCTCCTCTCGTTCGACCCCGATTTCGCCTCGACTCTGGGGTTCCCGGTGAGGGTGCTCGACGTACTGCTTACGACCTTGATAGTGATAGCGATAGTGCTCGGCCTCCAGACGGTCGGTGTCGTGCTGATGAGCGCAATGATAGTGGCCCCCGCGGCCTCAGCCAGGCAGTGGACGGACAACCTGGGCGTCATGATAGTCCTCTCTTCGCTCTTCGGGGCGATCGCCGGGATAAGCGGCGCGGTGCTGAGCGCGAGCGTTACGCGCCTCCCCACGGGGCCGACGATCGTCGTATGCGTGAGTGCGATAGTGATCTTCTCGATGCTGCTCGCACCCCGTAGAGGGATATTGTGGAGGTTCTTCCGCGAGAGAAGGCAGAGGGGGAGGCTCCGTCTGGAGGGCATACTCGAAGACCTCTATTCCCTCGCGCTCGAGCACAAGGACCCGGAGCACGCGCATTCGCTCTCGGTGCTCAGGCTTATGAGCGCAGGGAAGGGCGGAGTCGAGCGGGGCCTCG
>JAHKKQ010000240.1 GCA_020027805.1 Candidatus Dadabacteria bacterium | reverse complement strand
TCATAAAATACAGTCAGTTTCATTTAAAACTTATTATAGTGCACACGGGAATTACCGTCAAAGCGATATAGTATTATAAGCTACATACGGGATTTATTAGCTGGCCGGCAAATGCTGAAATCGGAAAATGTTAGCTTTCTCCACTCGAAATACCCATCGCCTTCATACGGACGCGGGATTCGGGCAGAGCACTGCTTCCCCTCAATGTTTGAAATGTCTCACGCCTGTAAATACCATCGCCATGCCGTGTTCGTCTGCGGCGGCGGTTATTTCCTTGTCCCTTATCGACCCGCCGGGCTGTACTATTGCGGTGATCCCCGCCTTCGCCGCCTCGTCTATACCGTCCCTGAAGGGGAAAAAGGCGTCTGAAGCCATAACGGCTCCCGCAGTCGGCATCGCGGCTTTAAACGTGGCGATCTTAACCGAATCGACCCTGCTCATCTGTCCCGCTCCGATGCCGACAGTCTGGCCCCTGCGGGCAAAAACTATGGCGTTTGATTTCACGTGTTTACACACCTTCCACGCGAATTTCAGGGCCTCCAGCTCTTCATCGGTCGGCTTGCGCTTGGTTTCGACCTTCATCTCCCTGAAATCGTCGTTCACTCCCGTGTCTCTGTCCTGAATCAGCGCCCCTCCCGCCACTTTCTTAAAATCAAGTCCCGGCTTGGCGCTGTTATTGAGAGGCGGGGTCTTCATTACCCGGAGATTCCCCTTGCTCGACAACACTTCGAGGGCTTTCTCCGAATACCCCGGGGCGATGACTACCTCGAGGAACATATTCGCGAGCTCTGATGCGGTTACCTCGTCCACTTCTTTGTTAAACGCCACTATTCCCCCGAAAGCGCTTACCGGGTCGCACGCTTTGGCTTTGAGAAACGCATCCACCACGCTCTCGTCCGTCGCGACGCCGCACGGGTTATTATGCTTGACGATAACGCAGGCCGTCTCGATAAAGTCTTTTACCGCCTCGAGCGCGGCGTCCGTATCATATATATTGTTCAAAGAGAGTTCCTTGCCCTGCAGCTGAACAGAATTTGAAATGCACGGCTCGTCAATTTCCGGCAGCACATAGAAAGATCCCTCCTGGTGCGGGTTCTCGCCGTACCTGAGCTTCATCTTCTTTTCGAAGTGCATGGTAACGGCGTCCGGGAATTTGTTTCTTGCGCCGTCCTTATCCAGCCCCCCCAGATAGTTCGATATCGCGGCATCGTAACGCGCTACATATGAGAACGCCTTTACGGCGAGTTTGAAATTCATTTCCGGGGATATCGCCCCTTTATTTTTCTTGAGCTCTTTTAACAGGTCCTTATAGTCCTCAGGGTCGGTGACGAGCGTCACGTGCTCATAATTCTTCGCGGAGGCCCTCAGAAGGGTGGGGCCGCCTATGTCTATATTCTCGATCGCTTCGCTGAGCTCGACTTTTTCATTTTTAATGACGTCCTCGAACGGGTATAGATTGACGATGACCATGTCTATAGGCTCAATTCCGTTCTCCTTCATTTGCGCTTCATGCGTCTTGTCGCCCCTCAGCGCCAGAATTCCCCCGTATATCTTCGGATGGAGTGTTTTGACCCTCCCCCCCAGTATTTCGGGGGAGCCGGTAAACTCCGATATATCCGTCACGTCTATCCCCCCGTCCCTGAGCCTTTTTGCGGTGCCTCCGGTTGACAGAATCTCTATATCGAATTCCTTGAGGCCCTTGGCGAAATTGCCTATCCCCTCTTTATCGGAAACGCTGATAATGGCTCTGCGTATTTTGTTCATCTTTACACTCCTGCAGAAGGTGAGATTTTAGGAACGTCTCTTCCCTGAAGCCATCTGCGATTTTGGCAAGTTAGATACATCCGAGCTCAGGAGAAAGTAATATTGTAGCGGAACGCTTCAAAATTCCAATAGACCCCGGGAAGTCATCTGAAATAGATTTGGGAATATCCCGGGTCATGGATCGGACGCTTTGAGAATTTTCTGTTTCTGACGTATAATTTTACCGATAAGCCTGATTCGGTTTAAAATTTATTCAATATTACCAGCCTCTTTAATCGGGTTAATTTAGTTCTCGGGAGATCGGGTTCATGAGGAATCAGAGAGTACTGAATTTTAGGGTCGGTCTTTTCGTATTGATAACGCTGAGCTTATTCGTCCTGATATTATTTTTCCTCACGGGCGAGCAGCGTTTCTATGAGAAGAGCTACACCCTCACCACGTCCTTCACGAACCCGGATGCAAAGGCTACCATCAGGACGGAAGGCCTCTTGGGCGATAAGTACATCGAAGTGATACCCGGGGTCGAAAAGCCGATGGCCAAGCTCCCTGACTCCCTCGATATCGAGAGCCAGACTCCCATCGAGTTTGCAAGCATAATCGGCCAGTCGGGCGATTTGCTGGCTAACATCATAAGCATCTCGGAGAGCCTCGATAAGATAGTCAAGGCGTTCGGCCGGGAAGAGAATATTAATAATATCAGCAAGACCCTCGCCTCCTTGAGGGCGAGCTCCGAAGCCGTTCAAAAGAACCTGGAGGCTATAGAGCATAATGACGGTATACTGAATACGATGATATACGGGGAGAAGGACAAGTCCGGGAAGTCGGACGAGAACGCCCTGATAAAACTCAATAAGGCTGTTACCAAGCTCGACAACATGCTCAACCAGATCGACAAAGGGGACGGCACTCTGCACGATCTCGTTTATAACAAAGAACTCTCGAGCGACATCAACTCCACCGTGGCTAATCTGAAAAACGCGACGGCTAATCTAAACGGGCAGGACGGCGTGATTACCGAGCTCAAGGAAACGATGTCCAATTTCAGGGAGATTTCCGAGATGCTCAAGGGAGGGGAAGGCACCCTCGGGGCGCTTCTCATCGATCCGAGCGTTTATGACAGCCTGAAGGGGATTTTGGGCGAGGCCGAAAGGAGCAGGTTCGTTCGCGCCGCCATGAAATACTTCATCGAGCAGGAAAAGGCCGGCCAATCCGATAACGCCGCCAACTAGCGTTCTATTATCTCAGCGGGTTCGAAACCTTTAGGTTATTGTTTAATTGGAGCGGGCGACGGGATTCGAACCCGCGACCCTAAGCTTGGGAAGGGGTTTATGCGGATTAAGACGAATTAAGACGAATTAAGACCTACTGTGTAATGTCTTGTCTGGCTTAGCATATAAGCTCAATGCGTATTAGGGTTATATTATGCCAATAGTGCTTAAATGGACACCTA
>JAHKKQ010000013.1 GCA_020027805.1 Candidatus Dadabacteria bacterium | reverse complement strand
CAGGAAATGCACAGTAACTAAGCATCATTGCTTAATATTTATGCATAATGATTTCTATTAATTAGAATAAACATAAAGTATTAAATTCGTGATAATTCGTGAATTAGTGGAATTCCGGAGAGTATGGATATTTAATATACACGGATGGGGTAGTAATTAATATGATGTATCTGTAGATACTTATGAAGGATGTATTTTGACGGCTAAGCATAATCAAATGCTAATAGAAAAGAGGATATCATAGAGAACAAAGCCTATACTGCTCCCCATTAAGAAGCTAGTAGAATTAAGCTAGTAAAATATCTGCAAAACACCGTGGGAGGGCAGCAATGAAACGAAGGAGATGGGATTCTAAAACCAAGACCAAGATAGCACTCGAAGGTTTGTCAGGAAGACCGGTTCTGAGATATGCAACGAGTACGGAATACATCAGAACCAATACTACACCTGGCGGGACAAGTTCTTGTCTGAAGCCCATAGAGCGTTTGAATCCAAAAAAGACGGTGGAGAAGTAAACCGTCTTCGTAAGAAGAATCAGGAGCTGAAGCAGATAATCGGCTCACTCACCGTTGAATTAAAAAAAACAGAGGAGGACTTCATATGAGAAATCAGTCTGACTCTGTAGCTCTGCGTAACGAACATCTGGTTAGCAAGATAAAAGACATTAAAGCGGAACATCCCTTCTGGGGTTATAGAAGGGTATGGGCATATCTCAGGTACGTGGATGGGGTAGTAGTTAATAAGAAGCGTGTATACAGACTTATGAAGGAAAATAATCTGACAGTGAAGCAGAATCAAAGGCTCATAGCAAAGAGGGTATCAGAGAGGCCAAAGCCCCGCCCGGACAGACCTAAGGAGTGGTGGGGTATAGATATGACAAAGGTTATGACTGACAGCGGCTGGGTATACGTCGTAATAGTGCTGGACTGGTATACGAAGAAGATAGTAGGCCACTACAGCGGAACAAGAGCTACAAGCGGAGAATGGCTGCAAGCTTTAGAGAAGGGACTTAACAGGGAGTTCCCCGGAGGAGTAAGGGGGCATGGACTAAAGCTCATGAGCGATAACGGGAGTCAGCCCACTTCGCTCAGTTTTATGAAAGCTTGTTCAAATCTCGAAGTAGAGCAAGTATTTACCAGCTATAACAACCCTAGAGGGAATTCGGATACAGAAAGAATGATAAGAACGATGAAGGAAGAGCTCATTTGGCTCAGGGAATGGGAGGGGGAAAGAGAGCTTAGCCTGGAACTGGATAAGTGGGTTCAATATTACAACAGGAATTACCTTCATTCAGCACACGGATACCGCACACCGATACAGGCGGAAAAGGAGTATTATAGGAATCATGATTCACAATTAAAGGCTGCTTGGTTAAAAGGGAGCAGTACAGCAGTACACAGTTTTACCCTCATTTAATTTTTTGTTTGGGACAAAAAAATATATAATTCTGTATAATAATCGATAGACACCTAGAAATTAAAATGAGTAAATTAAAAAAATATGGCATCTTAATTCTTTTGGCTTATATTTTGATGGAAGCAACTAGTTTTTTGTTTTTTTCCATAATCCGCAATGAAATATTTTCTTTTCGAAAAGTTCGTCAGCATCAAAATGAGATACTTGCTAATTCCAGTTCAGAGGATCTTAAACTAAATGATACAAGAGTGCCCTGGGATGTATCTCTTCATCCTTACTTTGGTTTTGGGAAGCCTGCACCTCCAGGTTTCGATTTCCTAGAAAATCCAAACGATATAATACAGAATGACCCTAATGGAGTAATTGTAGTTATTACTGGTGGATCTGTTTCGTGGAACTTATATAAAAAAAGCAAGGATGTTTTAAAAGATTATATTGAAAAAATAGATGCCTTCAATTCTAAAAATGTCTATATCATAATGCTTGGCTCTTTTGCTTGGAAGCAGCCCCAGCAGCTTACAGCTCTAGCTTATTACCTTTCAATGGGTGGTAGACTTGATATTCTGATAAATCTAGATGGTCATAATGAAGTGGTTGATACTGGTACCAATTTGAGGAGGAATGTCAACCCTTCTTATCCTCAATATTGGTATGAATTAGCATCAAATGTACTCACAGTGGAGAGGATGAGCTTGATTAGCGACATGAATAGCCTAAAAATTGATAAATACAGGTGGGCTAATCTATTATCAAAATTTAAATTCAGTGTCACGGCATCCGTATTCTGGGAGCTGAATAATAATTATCTGGACACGATATTAAATAATAAGCGAATATTACTTGAGAAATTAGAAGATCCTGACGCAAACGCTAGACCATATTATAAGTATGGCCCGAAGCGCAAATTTACATCATACGAAGATGCATATAAGTATTTTGCCGAAATATGGAAGAGATCATCCATACAACTATATAAGTTATCAAAAAGTAATGGTGCAACCTATTTTCATTTTTTGCAGCCGAATCAATATGTGCGGAATTCAAAGACATTTTCTGATGAAGAAATAGCAAAATACTATAAGCCAAAAACAATGGGGGCGGGGATAAGGAGAGGATATCCTTTATTATTAGCTTTATCAAAGGATTTGAAAAAAGAAGGAATTGAATTTCACGACATTACAATGATATTTAAGTATGAAAAAGAAACGATCTATCGCGATGATTGTTGTCATCTAAACAAAAAGGGAAACGATGTTTTGGCACATCATATCGGGCAAACCATCTTGAAATACTATGAGAATAATTCAGGACATCTAATAACTCGCTGAATTCAATTCAGTAATTTTTTTATAGAACTCTCTATTCCGTCTCCGGCATTATTGACCTGCCCCCCCTATAATAAGTCCATAGTTTAAGTTAGATTTTGACAGACAACCTAGTGTTTAGAAGGTCAGGAGAATTGTTATGAAACACTACATCTTCTATACAATTCCAACTTAATCTGGGTTTGACAAAAGGGGAGCAGTACAGCTGGAAGCCGCTCCTACAGACTAGAAGATATAGAAAAGGATGAGAAGGTCGGGTTGCGCTTATTCGCAATGAGAAACATAATAGGAATGGTGCAGGAAAAAACCGGACGGCGAATCTTCTCGATCGGCCATTCGAACAGGACGCTCGTTGAGCTCATCGACATACTCAAGCACTACGGCATTGAAGCGGTGGCCGACATAAGGAGCTACCCGCGCTCGAAGCGGAACACGCATTTCGACAGGGAGGCGCTCGAAAGGGAGCTTCCGGCAAGCGGCTTAGAGTACACATGGATAAAGGAGCTCGGCGGGATGCGCGGGGGCGGATACGAGGAGCACATGAATACGCCCGAATTCGAGGCGGGGCTTAATGCTCTCATCACAATGGCCTCCGGGAAAAAGACGGCGTTCATGTGCGCAGAGCTCGACTGGAGGAGATGCCACAGGGGCTTCGTCTCGCAAGCCCTTCACTCGCGCGGGTGGGACGTCCTCCACATCTACGACGAGAGGGAATCAGAGGCTCACTCGGGCCTATTTTGATTTCTGCTGAGGCTCTACGGGAGGGGGCCCTGCTTTCTTCGCCCCTGACGGATCGTATCCGCAGACGAAATCCGCTATGTGACCGCTCACCGAGCTCTCGGGGATCTTGCTCATATTCGTCGCGATGTTCTCCATAAAAACCATCCTGCCCAGCGTATCGTAGAACTTCGAGGATTTATACGAAAAAGTCTTTTTCCCGCAGTCGATAGCGGACGAGATTATGACTTCCCTGTAGACGAGCCCGTCCGAGTCCTTCTGGTCGGCATCGAAAACGAGCCTGCTCCACGAGTAGACTTCGCCATCGATTGTCTGAATGGTGGAGGTGTCGACGTATACGGCGTACTCCCTCTCCGCGTTCACGTCCGTCACGAGGAACCACGTATCTTCGTCGCGCGACGCCGCGGCCACGTGCATGCCCGGCGGTAACAGCTCCTCTTCATTCCCGCGCTCGGGGGAGGAGGCGGACGGTGCAGCCCGGGTTTGCTCCCTCTCGTTCGCTGCGGCGGACACCCCAGGGGTTACGGCGTCGGTATTCACCATGGACTCCTCCGCTTCCCTCGCGGCGCACGCGGCTATCGCGAAAGATATTAATAAAGCCGCGATTAGCGCCGGGGGCGCGACCCGCCCGAATTTGGAGAGGCGCCCGGTTATAGTATCCGCCAGGAGCGCGGTTATGTGCTTGCGTTGTGTGATCATCCGCGTAATCCTCGTTTGGAGCCGGCCTGATAACCATGGTATTCACCCGAACGTTTCTGTCCGGGCGTTACGCACGGCCGATCGGCGTATTGGAGTTTAATTTTTACTATCCGGGCTCGGCGAAGCGGGCGCGCTCGTCCTTACAGGCTCGCCTTTCATAACGCCGCGTGTCTGCTGACGTGTTTGTTTGTTCTTCCTCATCTGTACGAGGTTGTCCCTGTATCTGGAGACGGACTTGGATAATTCTTCATACTTTTCCTTGCCCACCGTGTCCCTTAGAGACACGAGGCCGTCGACGTAAGCGTCGGCAATCTTCTTATCGATCTCGCTTGATTTCCCGATCTCCTCTTTCACCTTCGCCGGATCGAACGTGGGGTCTTCGACCATCTTCAGGATTTCCATATTAGCGTTCCTGAGAGCGTTTTCGTCCTTGGTCATGGGATACAGGTAATCATCGCGGAGACTGGATACCCTGGTTTTCTGCTCCTCGGTTAAATCCATTCTAAGCGCACCCGAGATCATGTCGTTCATCATCCTCGAGTACCTGCCCATCATGTATGAGCTCGACTTTAAGGAATAGTTCCGCGTTTTCGTCCTGTTCTGCTGCTGATTATTCTGGGCTAGTGAGGGGAGCGACACGCCTGCCGTGAGTAATGCGATGACTAAGGTAAGTACTGCCAGTTTCATTAAAAACTACCTCCGTTCGGTGATATGACGATATAGTGTAACCTAAGTCGATGCAGTTTTCGCCGGTAATTTTCATACGGGTCCTACCGGAGGGGGCAGATACCTGCCGTCGGGGAATTGAACGATTCCCGCAATCGGAGCCGGGAGCCGGTAAGCGGAAGCGCCTGCGGCACCGGGCCGTGTAGAAATATTTTTCCTACAGGAACGTCGCGGAGAGTCTCGTTATACGCTCGAGCCTGCCCTCGCCGATAATGAACCTGGAGAGATAATATTCGGTCGGGGAGACAGCTCCCCCTCCCCTCCTCTGGAAAGCCGCCGAGCAGTACAGATCGCTCCCGTCGGCGCTCGCGCCGTGGAGCGAGCTTATCCATGTTTTCTCGCTCCCTCCGTTAATACCCGCTCCGCCGCTTACCGCTATGACGTCGGCCTGTCCCGTCCTGAGATCGATGCGCTGTATCGAGTGCCATTCGTACCCGTCGAAGCCGCCGTTCTTCTTCTCGACGCGCATCACGTTCGCGAAAACGTGGGGGGAGGACGGGCAGAGCACCGGGTCCTCAAAGCTCAGGAACTCGTCGCGGGGAGTGATCCTCGTGTATGTGTCTTCCGAAACCCGGCGCGCCCACAGGCTCCTCAACCCGTAGCCGTTCCCGATGCCCCTGTAGAAATGGGCGAGCAGCGTTTCCGAATTCGGGTCGAAGAAAAGCTGGAGGAAGTTGCTTTCCCCGGATATACCGAGATTGCCCCAATTGATGAGCATTTATACCCTCTCTATATAGTCGTTAGGATTTGCGCTTCTCTGTCCCCGCAATGGATGCATTATGGGCGAATTGTTGCATGTGCGTGCAAGGAACACAACATTATTAACAATTTTACAGGCTTTGTAAAGTATTAATTAAAGTGTAACCGCGAAATTCCACGGTTAAAGTGAGACTAAATGGAGGAAGGAGAATAAGGTACGCCCTCACCCTAGCCCTAGCCCTAGCCCTCAAATTAGGGAGAGGGGATTGAAAGATGCGTCCATCCAGCGGCTCAGGGCGAACTGGATTGGCTACGTTTGGCGTATGCAGAGGGGATTCGGAAGGATCGTAGAGTCACACTATGTGTGTGTGCGCATTAAGGCGTGAGCACGACCTTAATCGCGTTTTCCGCCTTCGAGTCCATGAGCTCGTAACCCCTGGGGGTGTCGATTAGAGGGAGGTCGTGCGTTATGACGAGCGTCGGGTCGATCTTGCCCGACTCGATGAGGGGCATGAGCTTCCGGATGTAGTTTTTCGCCGGGCAGACCCCGCCCCTGAACGTGAGGTCCTTCAGATAGAAATCCAGCATGGGGATCGGGAGCTCCTGGAACATGAACCCGATGAACGAGATAGTGCCTCCGGGCCTCGCGATCTTGATCGCGTCGAGCACGGCGTTCGTCGAGCCTATGCATTCGAGGGAGACATCGGCCCCCTGGCCGTGAGTGATTTCCATTATTTTTGCCACCGCGTCTTCTTTCTTCGCGTTGATCGCGATATCGCACCCCATCTTCTTAGCGAGATCGAGCCTGAAGTCGTGATGCCCGACCGTGATTATACGGGCAGGGCCGAAAAGCCTTGCCGAAGCCGTCGCGAGAAGCCCGAGCGGGCCGTCGCCGAAAACGACCACCGTATCCCCGGGTTTTATTCTCCCCCATTCGGCGCAGAAATAGGCCGTCGATAGAATATCGCCGAGGAACAACACTCTGTCGTCGGCTATGCCTTCCGAAACCTTTTCGAGGGTGGTGTCGGCGAGAGGGACCCTCACGTACTCCGCCTGGCCCCCGGAGAAGCCTCCTAGCGCCTCACCGAATCCGAAGCATCCGCCCCCCCCCGTGCATGAGGTCGGGTAACCGTTCAGGCAGTTCCCGCAATGGCCGCAGCTGACCCAGAAAGGGGCTACAACCTTATCGCCCTTCTTGAAGTACCTGACTCCCTTGCCCACCTCCTCCACGACCCCCATGAATTCGTGCCCTACTATGAATCCGTCGTCGAGCGGTATACTGCCCCTGTAGAAATGGAGGTCCGAGCCGCAAATCGCGCTCTTCGTTATCCTGAGTATTACGTCGTTCTGGTCCTTTATCTTGGGATCGGGCACTGTCTCGACCCTTACGTCTCTCGCGCCGTGATAGACTGTGGCTTTCATGGAGAACCCTCCTTTTTTTCCTATAGGATAATGAATACGGCTGTATATACAATATTATATTACCGGCCCATGCGGAGCACGACCCTGAACCTGGGCTTGCCGTGCAGCATCTTTTCGAACGCCTCGTTCACTTTCTCAAACGGGTATTCCTCGACCATAACTTTCACGCCCGAGAGTCTGGTGAAAGCGAGGGTCTCCTCGGAGTCCTTCGCGTACCCGGAGTACCAGCCGAGTATCGACTTCCTTCCCACGAGGAGATGGAGGGAATTTACTTCGATAGGCTCTTCGGTCTGCGCTATGAGAACGAGCTTCCCGTTCGGGCCGAGCCCGTCGAGGATGGCCGAGATAGCCTTGCTGTTGGGAGCGGTCGCCATTATGGCTTTCGCGCCGCCTAAAGCCCGGAGCTCTTTCGCTGCATCAGCCGCGGCGCTGTCAATGTAGCGGTCCGCCCCTAGCTCGAGCGCGAGCGCCTCACCGTCCTTCCCCCTCGACACCGCGACCGTATAGAACCCGAGCTTGTGCGCGTACTGTATCGCAAGGTGGCCGAGGCCGCCCACTCCCTGTACGGCTACGATATCGCCGGGCCCAGCCCCTGAATGGCGGAGGGAATTGAACGTCGTGAGGCCCGCGCACATTAGAGGCCCGGCCTGAACACCGGGCATGCCTTCGGGCACAGCGGCGAGCCCCTCTTCGAACGCAATCATGTACTCCGCGAAACCGCCGTCGTAGGTGAGCCCGGTTATGTCGGGCCTGACGCAGTTGGCGAAGTCCCCGCTCCGGCACGGGCTGCATTCGAAACAATACCCGCCCTGCCATCCTATGCCTACCCTGTCGCCGGCTTTCCACACGCCCACGCCCGCGCCGACCTTGTCTATCCGCCCAACGACCTCGTGGCCGGGGACCCTGGGATAATCTATCGGCTCGGGCCACCATCCGTACTTGGCGACAGCGTCGCCGTGGCATATGCCGCAGGCTTCGACCTTTACCCTCACTTGGCCCTCTCCGGGTTCGGGTATATCCCGCTCTACCATATCGAAGTCTTTTCCCTTCTCCGTAACCTGCGCCGCTCTCATTGTAGCCATTGGATCCACTCCTTCTATCGGGATATTTTTCTAATTGTAATGGAGGTAACTTTCATGTCAACCATTATAAATACCCCTCCATCCAGCGCCTGAGGAGGGAGAGCACATATTCTTTTTCTTCCCCGGTGAGCGCGTGGGCATGGGCGGGTATGCCGTGCCATTTCATGAGGCACTTCCTGCAGCATGAAGCCGTCGCGTGCTGTGCGATGAACGCGGGGTGGTTACGCATCGGGGTCTGTCTGCCGTCGTTTGGAATATCGGCGGGGGCGAGACGCTCGTCGATGAAGACACGGGCGTGCTCCATGACCGTGTCTATGCCCTTCTCCCTGAGATAGAGAAGCTCCTTTCCCCGGAGAGTGAAGCGGGAGCGGAAGGGGGAGGATTTGAGTTTTTGGAACAATTTATCGGGATCGCGCATGGCTGAAATTAAAATCTCCGACGGAATAGGCGGTTTAGCTATTTTAATGTAAAAATCTGCCGCTTGGAATTTATCCTGAACCTGTCGGGGAGAGAGGGTGTAAGAAATCGCGCCAGGCCCGTCCCGGACTCGATCCGGGAACTCGCTCCTACAATGATATGCTATCCCCGTAGTAGGAGCGGCTTCCAGCCGCGATGCATTCAAATCCACCCTGCTGTTTAATCCGTACGCTCTGCTTTATAATATTCATCCGGAGACGATAGACAGGACTCATGGGTGACAGCGGAATATTGACGAGAAGCGCGTTTCTTCTCTACCTCATACCGGTGCTCATAGGGGCGCTCGTCGGGGTGCTGTTCCTCATCCCGGTGAATGCGCTCGTCTTTTACTTCGAGCACAGGCCCGGCGGGGGCTCGGCCCTCGATTACGCGGCGGCCGAGCTAATGTGGGCGCTCACGGGCGGCATGCCGCTCAAGACCTTATTTTACGCGTCGGTGGGCGCGTTCCTCGGGCTTGCGTCAGCAGTATTCTACAACTCACTCTATAAGAGCGCGGTCAGGATAAAGCATCTCAGTGAGGAGCTGGAGAAGGACGTGCTCGCGCTGATAGCGCACGGCGAGGGGGAGACGATAGAATTCAAGGCCACGTTCAAGTGGGACGTGAGGGAATCGAGGTCAAGCCGCGCGGTCGAGGACGCGGCGCTCAAGTCCATTGCCGGGTTCATGAACTCGGACGGGGGCACGCTGATCGTAGGCGTCGCCGACACGGGGGAGATCACCGGGCTCGGGCACGATTACGGCATACTCATGAGGAAGGACAGGGACGGCTTCGCGCAGGAGGTCATGACCGCGGTGTCCCGGAAATTAGGCACCGACGCGTGCCGGTATATCCATTTAGTATTTCACTCGGCCGCGGGCAAGGACATATGCAGGATAATAACGAGCCCTTCGGCGAGGCCCGTCTACCTGACAGAGGGGAGCGACACGAAGTTCTACATCCGTGCGGGAATGAGCACACGCCCTCTCAACATACAGGAGGCGGTCGAGTTCATATCGACCAGGTGGGGGAAGTGAGGGCTCATCAATCCCCACTCCAAGCTTTCCTGACGTTTCAAAACATAAATCCATCCTGACCCTCCTTTGCAAAAGGATGGAATTGAAGAAAAATGAAACCGCACAGCTTCCGTTATGCCGTGCTCAGCATGTCGCAGTACCTGTCGAACGCCGAGATCGTGCTCTCGACGGTCTTTCTATGGTATCTCTGCAGGTTCCTGGCGAATTTCTCGGCCTTCCTCTTTTTCATTTCGAAGAACTCCTTGTTGTACTCGCCGAGGTTCTGCAGATGCTCGGCGTACGGGCTCAGGTGATGCTCGAAGGGCTTTACCATAGGGTTGATCTCGAATACGTTCTTCATGAAGTCGAGAACCCCGAGCTGCATCGCGAGCCAGAGCTCGAACTGCATGTCCACTGCGTTCAAAGACTCGGTCAGAAATTTCTTGTTTGTTTCCATCCAATCCAGATACTGTTCCTTCGCTAACTCTGCCTGTTCTTTAACCTTGGCCTCGACATCCACAACCTTGAGTCCCGTATCGGCTTTCCTTTTCATATTGCCCCTCCATAACATTTTCTTAAATTAGTATATATGCACGGAGCGTGCCGTAAACAGGGCGCTTATTAATACAGTGTTTGTTAAGCGTTGCGGATACCGTTTCGGAATAATGACCGCCGCAGGTGTAGTATGTCAGATTTTCTTACGGGGAAGACTGAGCCGGACCCGGCTGAATTGATGTAATCCGGACCGCATCTACACTTCCGGCTCCGTTAAGCCGAGCACGCCGAGGAGCCTCTTCCGGAGCTCATAGGACTCGCGGGCGCGGCTCTGGGGGAACTTGTCCGGAGGGTATTTCTCTATCGCCTCCCCGAGGGAGGCGAGGCTGTATTCGGAGGCGTTCTTCACTACGAGCTCGAATGAGTGGTGTATGTCCGCGTCGAGGTCGAGGAAGTCGAGATGGTAATGGACGGGCGGCGTGCACATAACCGTGAGCGGGCTGCACAGGACTTCCTTCCCCCTTATGTCCGTGACGTTGGCGGTAGGGGTAGGCCGGTGGAGGAACCACTCGACCTTGTCCTTGTGCTTCAGGAACTCATCCATGAATTCTTCGACTGTGTTTATCATGCGGTTGTCCGCGATTCGGGGATATTAGTTAGTATGCGCGGCGGGGGGGTAAATGCAAGTTAGACGGCGCTCATCCTTCGACAGCACACTACGTATGCGCTCAGGACGAACGGGAGGGGCTGCGTTTGTTGGTTGGGCAGATGAGTAATGGAAGAATCGGGCATGAGCGCAGATTCTGCGCCGAAGGACGAACAGGTTAAAAACCAGACCCTGAAACGAGTTCAGGGTGACATACTAAAAAAAGGGGGGCGGCAAGCTTTATGCTTACTACCCCTTCATTTTTTTCAGATATTGAACTGAAGCCTACGCCGCGAGAGTCCGTCTGCGGGATGCGAAAATGAGGCCCGCGAGGCCGAGCACTCCCGCCATCGCTATCATGCCCCATTCGCCTAATGTCGGGATTGTAGCCACGCGATCACCGCATCTCACATCGTCGATTGAAAATTCAAAGTTGCCCATATTGTCCACCTCCGCAGCCCTGAATCTGACGGTAGTCCCCGCAAACTGCGTCAGATCGAACCCGATTGTCGTATATCCGAGGGATGACGGATCGCCGGGCTCCGTCTGAAAGATATTTAACAGCACTCCCGCGCCTACGTCGAAATCCCCAGCGGAAGGGTCCATTATGTCTATCCTCGCCTGCTGATTGGGATTGCCGACAAAAGAAAGATCGGGCCCATTCACAAATTCACCAGGGCCGTTTTCGTAATATACAATAACCGAGCACTCGTCCGTGAATCCCGCCGGAACCTCTATATCCTGAAACAATACCTGGGAGCTCGGTTCGACTTGGTCAGTTGTCGCGGCAAATTCGCCGACTGGTGGCAACAAAATGGGGGCACCGCCCAAAGGAGACAGATTGCCGCTGTAAACGAACCAGTCGCCAGCGCTACCCACCTCCTGAACGACGGTCCATCCGTCGAAGTCGCCCGTCTCGAAGCTTCCGTTCTCGACGAGCTCAAGCTGAGCGTGGGCGCTTGTATAAAAGAAAGATAAAGCTAACGCTAACGCCAGGAATAACGCTGATGTGAAAATACGCATGTGATCATCCTCCTTATGGTGATAATCACATTTTACAATGCTTACGGGAGAATGGAAGAGCATACTTTAATGTCTATGCGCTAATAACGTCCTTCGACCCTTCGATAGTTCGACGAGCTCACTACTCAGGACTGGCTCCTGCTAAGGGCGAACTGAGATTTCTCAGTTCCAGCAGGGGGTTATGAAATATTCAAGGCTATCATTGAAAAATTAAAGCACTCGATTACAATACTTAAAATAAAGTATTAACATTTGCGTGAAAGCAGGTTATAATTTGAGATAATTTAAAGGAGGATGTACCCATGGCACGCCCGATCCTTCCGGTTTTAGTCCTATTCCTGGCATTCGCGGTTTATGCCCGCGGGGCAGACGCCCCGATGCCGGAGGGATACGGCGTCGTCGTGGATGTGCACTGGCCCTCCCAACCGGGACACCACAGGTTTAACGTCGGGAACGGGGACATAGTCACGGGGAGGTACGGCTGGTACAGCCCGCCCGGGAGCATAGGCCCCGAGGACTACAACGTGCTCATAATAACGAAACCCATAAGCAAGGCCCGCACGTACATCGTGTTCGAGGCGTCGAACATAGACCCCGAGGTGCTGAAGGTGAAGCTCGGCAGGCTCGAGGGCGAAATAGGCGACGTCGGGACCGATGAGGGCGCGCTCAAGCCCGGCGACACGGTGCACATAACGACAGAGGACTTCATGGGCCTCACCAAGATAACGCTCGACTTCACGCGCGGGGATAAGGAGAAGCCCGTAGCGAAGTTCTCGTTCATCAACCACCTGACGCATCCGAGGACGGACCCCATGGACCCCGCCTACCCGTATATACCCTACATATCCGAGATCGAGTAACCTGAGCTCGTATCAAGCCATGAACTTGGGTTTATAACAACCAAAGATGAAGATTCTGAAACAAGCCTGTTGAGAACCATGCCCTGAATTTTTTCAGGTTCTATTCAGGAGTTTAGAATGACCGGATTTTTAGATTCCTGATAAAGACTTTCGGGAATGACGGGTAAAACAGCGTACCCCTCACCCTAACTAATTTGTTTCAGGCATCACAGATTCGTATTTAAACATCATCCCTGCCTTCGTTGTCAATGCGACCGATTCCTTACTTGCTCGGAATCGTTTCCCTCCCAAACGGGGAGAGGGAATTAATTGTTGTCCTTCGACTGCACACTACGTGTGCGCTCAGGACGAACGGTTCTTGTTTATTCGGTTTCTTAAAGAAAGGTCCGGATACGATCTGCTCTCAAGTCCTCAACCATTAGCGACAAAAATGCAAAGCCCGTATCCTCGGCGACGAAGATACGGGCTTTCCTGATAAAGCGCTCCCTGTTCCAATTCCGGTTTACCTTTTCAGTACAAATGCGAATTTAATAAGCGCCGCGGGTCCCTGACCCCTGCCCGGGGTTATGGAACCCTGCAGCGCGCTACATTGTCCCGAGTGACGAACAGTCATGTTCTCCCTCAGAACGCCTTTTGCTTATCCAGTATGTTGTCCGTCGGAAGGTCCTCGGCAGAGTAAACTATCTTCTCCACGTCGGGCGGCACCCCCTCTTCGACGAAGCTCACGAGCCATCCGTTACTGAGCTCGGCGCTGATGTTAAATCCGGTCGTCAGCTCCTTCTGCTGGGCTTCCGTGATCATGATCTCGTGCTCGATACGCGTGCCGCTCTCGACCATCCTCATGACGCGGTCCCCGACAAGGGTGACCGTCCCCAGTACTGTGCCGGAAGACCCTTCCATGTACTGTGGAATATACTCACGCCGTTTTACTTCGTCGGGGTCATTCGCGGCGCGTGTCCTTTCCATCTCGATCTCGAAGTCCCTTACCTTGGAGTCGGTATCCTGACTTTCGTATTGCGCGTATTGCGTATGCGGGGCTGAGCCCTCGTATACCCCCTGCTCCGGCGCAGACTCGCCGGCGATAGACAGCGTTCCGAGTCCCGCGCCCGCAAGCAGTAAACCAGATACCGTATAAATCAAGACCCTTTTCATAGTTCAACACCTCCCTTTGTGGATTTGAAACGGCCTTTATACATTTGTATGTGCATCGGACGTGCCAGGGGCGCGTGATTAACAATCTCGTGTTATAACGGCGTGTTCCGGGAGCGGTTGAAATATCACGCGCCCGGAGGGGGGAAAAATAGTACGGATACGTACGGTACCGGGTGTATGAAAACATACGAAAACCCTCCCGGAAGCCGTGACGGTTCACCCGGGCGGGGCCGAGGGAGCGAAGGAATTCTTCAGGAAGCCAGGGCTTTCCGATAGAAAAGCGGTGATAAGGTTTCTGGACAATCTATAGAAAGTCCTCTCACTCCCCGGACTTGAGCCGCTTTCCCACAGTGAATAAAAGCGGCAGGGAGCATAACTGCGCGAGGACCGAGAATACAACCATTCCGCCGATGCTCTTCCCATATAAAACCCCCATGAGAGAGCTCCCGGCGAACCACGCGAATCCGAAGCCCGCGTTAAAAAGTCCGTAGGCGGTCGCTCGCCTGTCGGCAGGGGTCATGTCGGCAACTACGGCGCGGACTATCGATTCCTGAGCGCCCATACCGATGCCCCAGAGAGCCATGCCGGCGATTAAAAGCCCACCTCCCGAGAGGAAGACGAGCGGGGCCGAGAGGGCCGTTGCTCCGACGGCGAAAAAGAGGACGCTCATCCCCTTCCTGTCGTAGAGGCGTCCCAGGAGGAGCGCGCTCAGGGCGTCCACACCCATCGCGCCCGCATAGAGGAGCGGTATCCACTTATCCGCCAGTATCCCGGCCGTCTTCATATGAAACGCGGCGAGCGGGAAATCGGCGAACCCAAGGGCTATAAAAGCGGCGGAGGCGAGGTAGAGCCAGAATACCGGGCGGAGCCTCCCGGCCTCCCCCGGCTTGAAAGCGGGCTCGAGGGCGCGGGGATCGGGATACGTGACCCGCGCAACGACGAGCACCGCCAGGGCAAGGAGAGCGGGGATTATCAGGACCGCGAAGCCGTAATGATAGCTGCCCTTCCAGGCGAGCACGCCCGCGACGATCATAGGGCCGATTATCGCCCCCACCTGGTCCATAGCCTCATGCACTCCGAAAGCCCAACCCCGGCCCATCTCGTGCGCGGCGTGGGATAGCATGGCGTCACGGGCGGGATTTCTGACGGCCTTCCCGAAACGCTCGGCCATCATGAGTATCGCCGCGGCGGGCCAGTTATCGGTAAGGGCGAGGGCGGGGACGGCGGCGAGGCTGATCACGTAGCCCGCGATCGTAATCGTCCAGTACCTGTGGGTGCGGTCGCTCACGAGGCCGGATACTATCCTGAACCCGTAGCCGATGAACTCGCCCAGGCCCGCGACCACCCCGACCACGGCGGCGCTCGCCCCTAGCAGGGCGAGGTACGGCCCGGAGATACTGCGGGCTGCCTCGTACGTCATGTCCCCGAACAGGCTGACCGCTCCCAGAAGGAGGACGAAGCTGAGAGCCGCATTTTTTTTACGCTTCATAAGTACGTACGCCCGGGTGATGGAATGATAAAAAGTATATGGAGTCAGAGGAGAATTACGAGACGGGGCGGGCGGTAGCGATCGAGGGCCTATCGCCGCTCAGGTATAAGCAGGGCAAGTTTTACGCGGGAGCGTGGAATATCTTAAGCCTTCAGCCTTTGTTCTTCTTTGACGGTTTTTCTTTTTCGGCAGCTTCCTTTTCCCCGGCGCTGACGTTATCGACAACCATGCCGCTCTGAAGCACGTAAACGAGGCGGTTGATTATGTGGTGGACGTTCCGGTACCTGTCTTCGAGCTGGCACTGGGCGAGCTCGAGCCAGTCCACCAATATGCTCGTCATCGGTATGTTCTGCTGCCGGGACCGCGTCCGCAGCAGGTTCTCGAGGTCTTCAACGCCCATGCCCAAAAGCTCGAACTCCTTCTCCCTTTCCGTCAGTTCTGCCATTAATAGTCTCCTTGATCCGTTTGTGTGTGCATACCCCGGGGCCCCATACCCCCCGTGCCCAGATGGCGACCGAGTTATATTACATAACGAATGGCTTATTAACAATTGCCCGGGAGCACGTCTACGAATATACTATAGGCTATGAAAAGAACCCTTATTTTAGCCGCGTTATTGATTATTCCCCTGGCTGCCGGGCTTGCGAGCGGGGAGGAATACCTTCCCGACTCCATGAAGACCCACCCGGAGTGGTACATAAATATCACCGACTGGTCGGTCTACGCCACGTGGGGAGGGGTCGCCATAATCCAGGGCCTGACCATAGAGAACACGTCCGGCATTACGTACACGGGCGTGAAGGTAAGGGTCACATACTCGTCGAGCGCTGCGGGCGGGGGCGGGGGCGTCGTGAACCAGGAATCCGGCGTGCTCCCGATAACGCTCCCGCCCAGGAGCAAGGACACCTACCTCAAGGCAGGCTACCCCTTCGGCGCGGGCTCGCAGTTCATGAACCCGCTCGCCATACAGGTGCTGGGCGCGACGCCAGTGCTGAATTGAGTGTCCGGGGAAGATTCGTATGGCGGCATTTCGGGGAAACAGGACCGGAATAAAAAATTTCTTCCAGTTACGAAAATAAGATCCGGCTTTAATGCTCTCCGGTACCCGGAAGTAACTCCTCCCGGTGCACGCCGAAGAAACCATCACAACCGGCCATATACAATGATGAATTTACAGCCATTGGTGAGCCCCGGCACTTTGGCCGCATAGCCGCGGCCGCGCTCCCCGGAACGTCCGCAGGCGACGTATCCGGTCTTTGTGAATAAAATGTGGATAAAAAAGATGCAAAAGATTTCAAACTTTGCTATAATCATATTCATACCGGTTGTTACAACCTGAGCCCCGTCAACTGAAGACTAGGGTCCTCTTGGCAGGGATCCGAAATCTTCCGGGGCTCTTAGGACTAATTCCTTTTTACTGTTTCGCAGGGTTTAGTTTTTGTTTTATAATCTCATGGTAAAAGTGTAGTGGTAAACAAGGTTTGTTTATCCCGGCAAGGCTCTATTAGTCATAGATGCGGGTGAGCGGATTATTGCGTCGATACAACCGGAAGGCGGCATGGTAATCCGCCGGAACCCGTAACGATGAGCCTTTAGAAGAGCCGCAGCGATAAGGATGACGGGGGAAGTTTACCGCGTCATCCCGCCAAGCTCCTTCTCCGCCTCGTTGGCGGCCACACCCGATGATTTTGTTATCCCGAGTATCGCGCCCGATATAGTCCCGGCCTGGAAGTAGTTGTTCACGTCTATCATTGCAGCGCCCAGGGTATAGGGGACATCCCCCTGCGTGCCGTATCTCATCCTCTGCCTTATCAGCACGAGCCTCTCGAGCCTGAGTGAATCCATTTTGGATACCAGGGCCGGGAGCGCCTCCTCGTAAAAATCCTCTTTGTCGACCGAAGTATCGGGGCCCGTGAGCCCTCCCGAAATGGCGAGCAGCACGTCCTTCGCCCTCTTCGCCGGGTTTATCGCGTCTGCGGCGTCCAAGCCGAGCACCGCTATATCGGTGACGATGTTGGAATTGGGCTTCACGCCCCGCATCCCGTTCCTGAACTGACTGTAGTAGTAATCGATCACGTATATGCGCCCGTCGATGACCTCGTCCCTGTATACCCTCTGCCGGGCGGGCTCGGACGAGAGGGAGTTGTACGTGTCGATTACGCCCGCGACGTAGTATTTCTTTTCCATCTCCAGGACCTCGTCGTTTATGACCTCCGGGCGGGAATCGCTGTCCACCCCGATCGCGGCCGCGTTGTTACGCGCAGGACCCCCCGTCCCGGCCCCCGCGCACGCCGAGAGCATGAGCGTCCCCAGCACGAGCGCACTGAGAGACATCCGATTGTACTGCAATACAGATCCGATTTGCCCTGTCATGGGTACGATTCTCCTTTCATCGGCAATATTATACCGCCTTCCGGCACCCTCTTCAGCAGGAATTTTTGTTCATTCAGCAGCTACAAAGCTGATCCGAAATAAGGCCGAGTTGTATTTGAATAATTATTTAATATTTCCTATAATATCGTTTAATGGATACGTCACGTCAACTAACGGGAATGCGGGGTGTATTTCTGGTCGCGGCTGAACTCTCACGGCTTGGACTAGTTGTCTCACCAACATCCAGGAGCGCTCACGGTGCGGATCTTCTCGTGACAGATCAATCATGTAATAAAGCGTATTCTGTTCAGGTTAAGACAAACGCCAAGACGTTTGGGTTTTGGCTTCTTAATAAAAGTGCAAAGGATTTAACATCTCGTTCCCACATCTATGTATTTGTAAACCTTCACGACAAAGGAAACAAACCGGAATATTTTGTCGTTCCAAGCAAAATTGTATCTAAAAAAATGTCCACAGAAGAACTGCAAAAATCGAATTGGTATTCATTCGATTTAACAGATGCTAAGCCATACCTTAATAAATGGACAATCTTCAAACTTTAGTATTCAGATCGTTGGTTCGGGTCTTTATGTAATTTCACACCACCCCTTCACATTCAATGGCGTTTTGTATTATAATAGAAATGGGTCATCAGCATTTTTATTCGCATTACGTATGTGAGCCGTCTCCGGCTGAAATGGGTCTTGCCGGGCGGTGTCTAAAAATCCACAGCAGGTCGGAAAACACATGGTTAACCAGTGGGAGACAATCGGGATACCGTCCGAGAACCGGTTCCTGGGGCTCTACTATGAGCCCGAGAGCGGGCAGTTCCTCGCGCATTTTCAAAAATGCCTCGGAGACGGTTACGGACCGAAGAGCATATACGCGAGGCACATGACGGACGGCATCTACAGGAGATTGACGCCCGAGACGGACGAGTTCTCCTACGAGGACGTGCTCCTCTGCCCCCGCGTCTCTAAAATATTGGTGAACGTCTTCCGCGTGACGAGGAAAGGGAACAGGGACTCCGACCGCGAGTGGCATTCGGTACAGGAGATAGACATCGATACGGGAGAGATAAATACCGTCCTCACCCCTCACGACCTCCCGGTCGAGCCCCCATATTCGAAGGCCTGGATAAGCAGGCTCCGGAACGTGACGAGCGGGGACCGGAAACATGTGAAACAGGCGGAACCCCCGGACGACGATTACGTGAGTGAGCCCGAGGCTCATACGGTCTACGGCTCCGGCGGAAAAGAGATACTCTGCACCGTGTCGTTCAGGAAGAAGAAGGGCGGGCACGACGAGACAGTCGAGGACTTCCTATGCAAAGTCTCCCCGGAAACGCATGCGTACAGAAAGATAAGCAGGATAATCAACGCCTCCAAAGATATGGCCTCGCGCGATAAGGCAACGGGCGGGAACCTGGCTGTCTGAGCGAGGTTACGATTGCAATTAAGCGCGCAAACAGACGAAATGCGTTGATTGCAACCGGGTTATCACAATCTGCGCAAGTGAACCACGAGCTAAAATAAGAAGGATTTTTCTTTCCTTATTTTAAATCCCTCTTAATCCCCCTTTTTCTAAGGGGGAAATGGATGCTATGTTCACTTTCCCATCCCCGATTCCTGCGGGACATACCAGACGGATCCCGAAGACCGTATCAGTTCGGTGTAAGCAGCGCCGAGAACTCCCCGCGCGTGCCGTTGTAAACGTTCAGATCGACGAACCCCTTTATTCCCCAGAGCCTCCCCCTGTTGGTGTACTGCCAGAAGCTCCACTCCCTGCCGTCGGGAAGCCGCGGCGTCCTGTAAATATCCCTTATCCATATAAGGTAGCCCGGAAGCTCGTCCGAAATGAAGTCCCTGTAAGACTGGTTCGTCGTGTAGATGAGCGGGCGGCTGCCGTACTTGCGCTCGACGATGTCCGAAAACTCGTCGATCTCCCTCAATATCTCTTCCCTTGAGGGGCGGGCGCTGCAGTTTCCGCCGTACTCGACGTCTATCACCGGAGGTAGGAGCCCATCGCCTGCGGGAACGGTCGCGATATAGTTCTCGGCCTGCTCCCTGCCCGGCTTGCAGAACGTGAAGAAGTGGTATGCGCCCCTCGCGAGCCCTAGCTCCCCTGCCCTCTTCCAGTACTCGCCGAATTTCGAGTCCTTGTGGTCGCCCCCTTCGGTCGCCTTTATGAATACGAAGTCGAGCCGGGCGCGCTCGAGTATGCCCCAGTCTATATCCGTCTGATGATGGGAAATGTCTATGCCGCGGACGGGGTATTTCTCTTCGTCCGGGTAATTAAACCGGATGTAGCCCTCGTCGAAAAAGATAAGCAGGACTGCCGCGAGGAGTAGAGCGAAACCCGATATGGCGATGGTGCGGTTCATGATGAGGGCGCTGGCCCGGATAATATTATACCGTCCCGTATCGGATAATCCCATTTTAATTAAGGCGTTACGGCATATTCCGCGCGCGGCGAAAGTCTTTTGTCTTGATGAAGTTAGAGGACGTACCCAGGCCGGGCGTCAACACACATTAGTCGGATGTCACATCACTCGCAAGTCCATACAGTATGCCTTTCCCGGCCCATAGCCTGATTTCGGTATTATCGTGATAATAGCTATCCGGATACAGCCTCTCCAGCTCCGGATTCATCTTTGTCACGTAAAGAGTGAGGACGCGGCCGTCCTTCTTATTTCTGACCTTGAGCTGGGCCGCAAAATAACCCAGTATGGAGCAGTACCTCCCTCCTAAAAGCTCGTAATTATCGAGGAACATCTCATCTGGAACCCGAATCGGAAAATCGAGCTTGTCCATTTTCTCGCCCAGGGTCTCATAGTCATTCGCGGCGACATCGACGCCCAAATGCTTTTGATGGTTCATAGCGATCTCGGCCACGACCCTGTCGGTCAAGTCTCTGTTTTGTACCGAGTTGTATATATTTATGGAAAAGAAGACCAGAACCGCCGCTATCGCCGCATACGCAATGTATTCCACGATAGAAGTTTTAGCCGGACCTGCGCTTTCCGAAAGCAGATACTCGATTTTCTCATCCGATAACGACTTGCTCTCGTAGTATTTTTTTAGTATTTCCTCAAAGTCCCGCATAATTATTCCCTATAGTATCTAGCCTGCTATTTCTTTTTTCTTATTCAATAGATATGTCATAGACCTGACCAGTTTGCTCTTCCCGCGATAAATCAGACTGAGTACCGTTCCCCTGGGCCTCTCCGTGAGTTCCGCGATTTCGCTCAGAGTGAACTCCTCGACGAACTTGAGATATATCGCCTCTCTTTCCTCCGGTCTCAGGTCGTTCAGGCAGCCGTCTATCTCCTCCATCGACAAATCCGCGTCACCCGCCCGAAAGGACGTATCCCCGATCACCCCTTCGTCGTACTCTACGAAATGCACGAGTCTGTTATGCCTGTACCTGTCTATAAACAGGTTCCTGATCGACAGCAACAAGAGAGATTTGTTCTCAATTGGGCCTTTTTTCGCGTAGATCTTGAGCCAGGCTTCCTGTACGAGATCTTCGGCGTCGTGGTGATTATGCGTGAGAGAATACGCATACCTGAATCCCGCCTGGAGCAAATCCCTCTTGTTCATTTCGTGAACCATACCGCTTTGTTAATTTCCCTCTAGCTGGTACTGACGCTTATTGCCGTTCGCCGAGTGCACTACAGCCTGAAACACCCTGAGCTGACCGTCTTTGTCAGCGACAAGGAAATCGATATCGTAAGGGGTGCCGCCGTTGTCCGTGAAATCGGCGCAGCTCACGTAGAACTCCCCCTTCTTCGTTATCCCGCTATGTAACTCCTTGAAATCGAGAGTTAATAATTTCCCATCCACCGCATCGTAGATAATGTACTCTCCGTCCAGCGTGTTTTGCTCCACATGCTTGCTCATCGCGGAATTTATATTTACACGCAAGTCACCCTGGATGCCAGGATCGTCAGCAGCCGAGGCGGAAAACGCAGATACCACGATAAAGAATATCATGTACCGCTTGATAATTCCTTTCATATGAACTTACCTCCGTTAATTTGTTATTTGTCATATATAACGAATTCATCCCGGTTCTGATTGCAGAGAAAATCAAATGAGGGAGAATTAAGGTGAAAAATATCCTGCGTTTCTCCATAGTACCGGAAACTATCGTATGGCGATGAAGCTCGAATACGTGAGCCATCGCGGGGGGGGGGCGAGATGATGCGGGTGGGGGGGTGAGGACCGCGGCTGGAAGCCGCTCCTACAAGAGTAGCCACAAATAAATCCCCCTTAATCCCCCTTTTTCTAAGGAGGGAACAAAAAAAAGAAAAAAACGAGATTGCCGCGGTCGTGAAAAGTACTCCCTCGCAAAGACAGATAATAATGGATTTCTCACGCTTAGGTTTGTGTTGTTGATATGCAAGAACCAATGGACTGATTTGGAATCGGTAAATGGAGTCCGGTTCTT
>JAHKKQ010000104.1 GCA_020027805.1 Candidatus Dadabacteria bacterium | reverse complement strand
TGGCTGCATTTTATCACCCCCATCCTCACCTTCCCCCCTTAAGGGGGAAGGAATTGAAGGGATTGCACCGAGCCTTTCCTGAGTAGCGAGCCTGTCGAACCAATGAATATATTGCTGTCGCTAGAAAATGCACACCTACCCACTTACAAAAGAAAAACGCTGGCTATCAGGAAATAGACGAGCAGGCTTATAAGGTCCTGGATTATCGTCGCGACGGGACCCGCGCCCAGGGCGGGGTCTGCGTGCCTCCTGTAGAGGAGATTCGGAATTATCACAGCCAGCATAGGCGCTAGGGTAAGATTGATAAGCATCGTCAGCCCAATCGTGATACCGATCGCGGAGGATTTAAGCCAGTATGTAGCGAAAACCCCTAAAATCGTCCCTGAAATCAAACCCAGGCCCATGCCTACGAGGCTTTCCTTTAAAATGTATCTCATGAATGAAATCTTCTTCTTTGAACTGGAAAGCGCCCGCACGTATATGGTCTCTGTCTGCGTGCCGACGGCGTCGCTCAGATAGACGATGATCGGGATGAAAAAGGCGAGCCTAACATCGGAGGCGAGGATTTCCTCATATTTGGAAACTATCAAGGTGGCAAGTAGCCCGCCAAGGAGCCCGATGAGGAGCCAGGGGATACGGTGCTCGATCAAGTGGTTTATGGATTCTTCGCTTACGTCTTCTTCCGTGTGTTCGTCTTTCGGTTCTTGTTCCATATATGGAATATACTACGATTTAACATCTCGTTCTATCTTACCGGGAAGGAGGGGAATCGCGGCGGGCCTGTCCCGGGCTTGACCCGGGAACTCGCTCCTACAGGGTTCAGGGTCAATTTTGTAGGAGCGCCATCCTGGCGCGATTATTTCAACTGAGAGGAGCAATGCGACATGGCGATCTGTCATTTGTTGCCATTTCGAGCCTCAGGCGAGATATCTATTTTCCCCCGTTCGTCCTGAGCTCGGCTAAGGGCGGAGCCTTTCCGCAACACACGCAAAACCAACTGCAGGTAAGCACCTGCAAATAAATTTCCTCCCCCTTGAGGGGGAGGATTAAGGTGGGGGTGTCACCTTTCACTCATCCATTAAAGAAAACCCGTCCACCTTGCTTGTCAGGATGATTCTTACCGCGATTTAAGATTCCCTCTCTGCCTGATCATCTCGTAAATGAGTATCCCGGCGGAGACGGAGGCGTTAAGCGAAGTCACTTTTCCCGCCTGTGGGATGGATACGAGGAAGTCGCATTGTTCTTTAAGTTTCTGCCCTAACCCTTTGCCTTCGTTGCCAATTACGAGGGCGATATCTACTTTTCCGAGATCCTCGCCGAAGACGGGCACGGGTGCCGTGGGATCGGCTCCTACTATCCAGACACCCTTCTTCTTGAGCGCCTCGATAACGGTCGAGATATTGACAACTTTGGCGATAAGGACGTGATTCACGGCCCCTGAGGAGGCCTTGACTACGGCAGGGGTCACGGACGCGGCCCTGTCCTTGGGTATGACCACACCGTGCGCGCCCAAGACGTTTACCGTTCTGATTATCGCGCCCAGGTTCTGGGGGTCCTCTATATGGTCGAGTATCACGAGGAGGAGCATCTCCCCCCTACCCTCCGCGAGGCCGAGAATGCTCTCGACGCCCGAGTACTCGAAGTCCGAAATGCGGGCTGCCACACCCTGATGCGCCGTCGTCCCCGACACCCTTGAAATAGCGTCCTTCGGAAGGAGGAGTATTTTTATCCCCCTCTCCTTCGCGAGCGCAAAAATGTCGGTGGTACCTTCCTTCCTGCCGTCTTTTAAGATGAGGATTTCTTCAATCTTGGAATCGGGATCGGAGAGTAATTCCTTAACGGGGTTCCTACCGTAAATGATCAATCTACATGCGCTCCGGGTTAATTCTGGGCATTATCCGAGCCCTTGGTCCCGAATTCGGCGTTGGCCTGCTCTATCTTCAACATCACGTTGTCCTTTATCCACTTGTCGTCCCACCATTCCACTGGACGTACCGCGACACCGCTCACATAAACGCCGTAGTGGAGGTGATCACCCGCCGCGAGTCCCGTCTGACCGGTTTTGCCCAATATCTGGTCCGCCTTTACTTTGTCCCCGACCTTTACGTCAATAGTGCTCATATGGCCGTAGAGGGTACTTACCCCCATGCCGTGGTCTATAATCACCGTGTTCCCGTAGATACCCAGCTCGCCCGCGTATGCCACTATTCCGCTGTTGGCCGCTTCTATCGGATACCTCTTGGTTACTGCGAGGTCGTATCCGAGATGGTACTGCTTGTCTATAGGCTCCTCGTTGAATATGTATGTCCTCTCGTCCGCGAAATTCGCCTCTACCTGCGAATTGGAGAGCTGATGAAACTGTCCCTTCCACAATATTTCGTCCTTCGAGCCGGCGCTCACCTCTTTTATCTTCGCGTCGTTCTTCTTCCTGAGGTCGCTGTTCACCTTTAAAAATATCTTTTTGTAATCGGTCTCCCCGCTCTCGCCCGAAAGAGGGAGCATCACGTTCTCTATAAAATCGGTGCTGATGTTCAGATTGCTCTTCCTGTACGCGATATCCTTGAGCGTGTAGGGTACGTTCGCGCTCTTCTTGTTCCCCGCCCCGTCTTCAGCAATAAGTGCGATGCTCTCGCCCGCAGGGACGTTATACGGATAGGCGAAAAACACGAGATACACGTCGTCTTCGGCAAATTTCCCCTTGTATCCGGGAAAGAAATAGTCCCCTATCGTTACTCCGCTCTTCACTACGTCGGGCGAGGTCTTGTATAAAACCAGGGCCGAGCCTCCGTAGTTGATGTAGTTCTCCGTGCTGAGGAGGTCGGCTGCCGGGGGGGTAAGGTCGAGGTTTATTTTTCTGCTCGCGACGGTCCTGTTACCGGAAAAGAACCTGAGACGCGAGCCGTCCACTGCCGTTACACGTAGCTCGGCGGGGCCGTTCTTGATGCCGAGCTTCTTCGCGTCTATTTGGATGTTGATCGTGTCCGCCTTGACCCCTTCCGGGTAATCCTTATTAAGTATCACGGTTTCACCACTCTCGTTGATTAGGACAATGGAGACGTTCTTCAGGCCCTTGCCTATGTCGCTCACCAGGACGTCAAAGGGTTTTACGCCCACGTCGTCTGAATCGAGCTTGATATCTATCCCGGGCGAGTGCCACTCTACCTTGGGATAGATATAGACCGCGCCGCCTATTATGAGTATCAAAAAAAGTAGAGTAAAGAACCTTCCCATTTCGTTAGTTCAAATCTCCTTTATGTTATTATGCCCGCCCGGTCAAAAATATTCCTGTATGAGTCTCGGATAATCCCTGAAATATTTCGAAATGACATTCAGATCAAAACTGCGCAGTATGGATTCCTTGGGCTCCCTTTCGAGAAGGAACTCGAACGACTTTTCGACAAGCCCGCCCGGGGTGATACGCCCCCCGGTCAGCTTTTCGTAATCCCCTTTCCCGAGGTGAACCCTGTGCCTAGTGCTGCTTTCGTTTTCAACGATCTCCGCATCGTATTCGAACGAGTCGTTTCCCGATCTGATTTCCGTTACCTTTATCCGAGCCATAGCCTTCCGAGCTTTGAATCCCGAGTAGAATTATTATAACCTAGAGTTAATGCTGCAAAAACAAATATTATAATAATTGGCCAAATTACATGGAGATCACACAATTCGATTTGAAAGCGCACGATATAAGGAGAGTAGCGGATATGATCGTGAGCGCGCAGAGGGACGGCGACACCGATACCCGGAGGTCGCGCGGGGTGGTCATGAACCTCATCAGGGCCGGGAACAATTTCCTCGGGCATGAGAACATTCTCATATCGTGCGAGGGGAATGAAATAACGGGCCTGGCGATTGGATACAGGGGAGGCGGGAAGGACGAGCTCTTAACATTGCTCAGGCTCCTCGTTTCACTGAGACTGAACGAGTTCCTGAGCTACCTCACTCTTACCGCAAGGCTCCTCCACGGAAGCTTTACTCCCGACATAGAGGACGACGAATATTATTTAAGCGCATTGGCCGTAGAAGAAAGGCACAGGAGGAAAGGCATAGGCTCCCTGCTCCTCCGCCACTCAATAGAAACCGCGAGAATCAAGAGCTGCAAGAGCATAGTACTCGAGGTAGACGGGGGCAACGAACCGGCGATCGGTCTATACAAAAAATTCGGGTTCAGATTCTCGGGCGGCCGCGCGGCGGAGGGCATTTCAGCGCCCGCCCCCGGGTCACTGATAATGGAGCTCATGCTGACGTGAGCGGAAAGTGATATGAGCGATTTCAAGAACGAATTCAGCTGGTCGGTCTCGAGGGACTCACTATTTAAGGAGTGCCGGCGAAAGTATTTCTACAACTACTACGGCTCCTGGGGCGGATGGGACAAGAATCACCGGGATAAGACGGCCAGGATACTGTACGTGCTGAAGAACCTCCAGAACAGGTGGCAGTGGAAGGGCTCCACAGTGCACCACGAAATTGAGAAAGTACTTAAAGAGCTCGTCTCCACGGGCGATCTGATCCCGTTTGAAAAATCGAAGAACAGGGTTACGGAGCTGATGAGGAGCGATTTCAGATTCTCCAGGGACGGACTTTACTGGCAGAAGGACGGCAGTCTGAGAAACGTGACCGCGCTCTTCGAACACGAGTACAAATCCGGAACACCCGACGAAGCGTGGAAGAAGAACTATGACGAAGCAATACAGTGTCTGGAAAGCTTCTATAATTCACAAATCCCCGAGGTGATAAAAACGCTGCCGAAAGAGAAAATAATATCCATAGAAAGCATGACCGCTTCTGCTTTTTCGTTTAACCCCGAAAAGGTGTTCGTGAAACTGGACCTCGCTTATGAGAGCGGAGACGGCGTAGAAATCGTCGATTGGAAAACGGGCGCCGGGGAGTCGGATAAGCTTCAATTCCTTGTATACACCATATTCGCCTATGAAGAGCTGGAGGTCCCGCTAGAGCAAATCACGCTTACCGAATACAACCTGCTCGGAGACGGGCCCAGGGCGCACAGGTTCAGCGGTCACGAATTGAACGACGCCGTAGAGTACATAAACAGAAGCATCGCTGAGATGAAGGGCATGCTTGCAGACCCGGATGAAAACACCGCTGTCATGACCGATTTTCCGAGAATCGGTAACGACAAGGTATGCGAAACATGCGGCTTCAAGAAAATCTGCTTTGAGCTCGATTAAGGGGATTCCGAATGTCCGCGGCCTTATATTACTGCTTTTCCGCCAGTTAATGCGGTTTAAACTTTAAGTTTAGATACAAATTTCGGGTGTAAAATGATATTATAGTAATGGTGTAAGCATATGCCGGAACTGGTCAAAAAAATTAACTATTTCTTTTCACGGCAGCTCTGGCGCATAGACACCGGCTCGCTCAACAAAAGAGACTCGATCTTCATTAAGTTTATTAGGTTAGCTTATGTAACTCTTAGAGAATACAGGGTAAATGAGCTGGCTTTAAGGGCGATGAGCCTCGTCTACACGACCCTCCTTTCCCTGGTGCCCCTGCTCGCATTCATAATATCAATCTTAAAAGCCTTCGGAGTAGTCGATAACCAGCTCGAGCCCTTCCTTTTGAACTTCCTCGAGCCCCTGGGGGACAAGGGTATAGAGGTGACGCACAGAATCATGGAGTTCATAGGGAAGATCAACTTCGGGGTCCTGGGAGTAGCGGGCTTGGTCATGCTCATTTATACCGCTGTCTCAGTGATCACCAAGATAGAAGATTCGATGAACATAATCTGGAAGATCCGTAAAGGGAGAAGTATCGCCAGGAGGCTGAGCGATTACATCACGACGCTCATAGTCGGGCCCGTGCTCCTGTTCGCCGCGTTCGGAATCACCGCCACGCTCTCGAGCAACACCGTAGTGAGCAAAATTCTCGATATAGAGCCTCTCGGTACGATGTTCTTCACCTTCGGCAAAGTAATACCGTTTATCTTCGTGATAATCGTATTTACCGTTATCTACATTATCATCCCGAATACGAAAGTGCACATTAAGTCGGCGCTGACGGGGGGAATAGCCGCCGGCATAGCATGGCACGCGGTAAGCTGGGTATTCCACCTGGCCGTCGCGTCTTCCACCAAATACGCCGCAATTTATTCGAGCCTGGCGGTGCTCGTCATTTTCATGATCTGGCTCTATCTCAACTGGCTCATAGTCCTGGTAGGCGCCGAGCTCACGTTCTGCCACCAGAACCTGAAGTTCCTCACGCTCAGGAAGGAGGTGTTTAACCTGAGCACGAAGCTCAAGGAAAAGCTGTCGCTGATTATCATGTATCTCATCGGCTATAACTACTATAACGACCTCAGCATGTGGACCCTGGAATCGCTCACGGAGCGCCTCGGGCTGCCGCACGAGCCCGTCGAGGAAGCGGTGAACGACCTCACGCAGCATAATCTGATAATCGAGACCGCCGACCTACCGCCCTGCTTCGTCCCATCGAGGGCGCTCGAAAAGATAACGTTGAAAGAGATAGTCGACGCTACGAGGACGAATTACGAGACGGACCTGGTCGAAAAGAAGTACCTGTCGATGCACGAAGTCGACCTCGTGACCGGAAAGGTGGAAAACGCTATAAACGCCGCGCTCGGCGAAACGTCGCTTAAAGATTTGGTGCAGTCCGAACAATACGGCGAGGGCTAAATCACCTGTCCCGGTATATCTCCCGGCCTGGTGTCCGGCCTCTTCGCAGTTAATTGCATTCGAGGACGCCCTTGTTATTCCAGATACCCCTGTTGCAGTTCTTATACTTTATGCTGGAATGCGAATATTTTCCGTTCCTGTTGAGACAATCCGCTTCCAGGACGTTGCCCTCTACATAAATGTTCTTGCAGGTTTCCTTGTAGCTCCCCTTCGGAAGATTCCCGCCCCCGCCCCCGCCGCATGTGAGCTCGCCGTTGTTGTTCGTGATGTCTTTATAGCAGTCCGTATATTTGATAGACGTGCTGTACCAGCTGCCGTTCTTTTTCTGGCACTTGGCGTATAGCCATTTTCCGTCTACATAGGCGTCCTTGCAGGTTTCCTTGTAGCTGCCCTTAGGCAGGCCGGAACTCCCGCCCCCGCAGGTGAGTATGCCGTTGTTATTCCAGATGTCTTTATAGCAGTCCGCGTATTTGATCGATGAATTATTATAGTTGCCGTTCATTTTCTGGCATTTGGCATAGAGCCATTTTCCATCTACATAAGAATCCTTGCAGCTCTGCTTATAGCTCCCTTTCGGCAGTTGTTTATCCGGTTTGGGCTTGGGGTTGTGCCTGCAGGTGAGATTGCCGTTCTCGTTCGTTATCCCCCCCTCGCAGTCGTAATATTGAATGGTCGTATTCTTCCAGCCCCCGTCCACTTTCTGACACTGAGCGGTGAGTGTCCCTCCCAGCACGCTTATCGACCTGCATGTGTCCTTATAGCTCCCCGGAGGCAG
>JAHKKQ010000012.1 GCA_020027805.1 Candidatus Dadabacteria bacterium | reverse complement strand
AATATTTGTATCTATAAAATATTTATCGCTCATTCATTTCATCTCGGTTAAACGATCTACCCGAATTCGCATAGCTTAAAGATCCCATAAGGGCTTCAAAATTAATTGAGCGTTTATCGGTGCTGACGTATCGCTGTAACCATTTGCGAAATTCGGCGTTGAGAGTAGTATGCTCTCTTTGAGCTTTCTCCCTTGCTTTACGTATAAGCTCCTTCTCGGCACTTAAGGTAACATTCTTTTGCATACTCAATACCCCTCAAATAAGCACGTGTTGTAGTGTACACTATCTTCGTGTATTTTCAACCATTTAAAATCGAAGGTATTGATACCGCTTGATAATTCCCGAAAAGCATTTAACATCTTATCCTCATGAAATACGTGATACTCCAAGGCGACGGGATGCCGGACCACCCTCTGCCGGAGCTCGGGGGAAAGACCCCGCTCGAGGCGGCGAGGACCCCAAACCTCGACAGGATAGCCAAGTCCGCAATAAAATTCGGCATGGTGAAGACAATCCCAGACAACCTTCCTCCCGGAAGCGACGTCGGCAACCTGACCGTCCTCGGATATAACCCGAACCTCTATTACACCGGCAGGTCCCCTCTCGAGGCCGCGAGCATAGGCGTGCCCTTAAATGAGGGAGACGTTACGCTCAGGTGTAACCTCGTCACCCTCGCCCCGCAGAACGGCGGCTTGATAATGGAGGACTACAGCTCGGGCCACATCACCACGAAAGAGGCGCGCGCGCTAATACTCGACCTGAAAAAAGAACTGGACGAGAAAAACCTGACGCTTTTTCCGGGGGTGAGCTACCGGCACCTGCTGGTATGGGCGGGCGGGAACGCGGACATCCATACGACCCCGCCGCACGATATATCGGGGAAGGAAGTAGGCCCTTTCGTACCGTCCGGAGCGGGGACTGATAAACTTAACGAATTGATCGAGCGGTCGAGGGAGATACTGAAAGACCACCCGGTGAATAAAAGAAGGGTGGCGGAAGGGAAGAACCCGGCTACGAGCATATGGCTCTGGGGACAGGGGGTGGCGCCCGATATGCCGTCCTTCGAGGAGCTCTACGGTCTCACGGGCTCGGTCATTTCGGCGGTAGACCTGGTAAAGGGGATCGGGCACTACGCGAAGCTGAAAGTGATAGACGTTCCCGGGGCGACAGGATATCTGGATACGAACTACGAAGGCAAGGTCGATTACGCCCTAAATTCGTTAGAAGAAGTCGACCTGACAATGATACACATAGAATCCACGGACGAGACGGGTCACATGGGAAAGGCGGAGCTCAAGATTCAGGCGATAGAGGACTTCGACGGGCGCGTCGTGGGACGCGTGCTCGAAGGGATAAAGAGGTTCGGGGACTACAGGGTACTCGTCATGTCGGACCACCCGACGCCCATTGACCTGAGAACGCACGTGAACGAGCCTGTGCCCTTCGCGATATATAGCTCGGAGGACGAGAGCGTAAAAAACGACTCCTACGTTTATACCGAGAAATCGGCGAGCACCTCCCCCGTATTCATATACGAAGGGTGGAAGCTCCTCGGGATGCTGGTGGGAAGAGAGATTTAAGAGTCAGCAACCCTTTCCAACCTCTTACTTGACCAAAGCGGCGATTCGCGGCCGCTACTCGAAAGGTCAACATTAAACAACAAACCCTGAATCAAGTTCAGATAAGAAAGTGACAAAACACTGGATTCCCGATAAAGGCGTTCGGGAATGACAATCGACCAAAACCCACCCTGACCCTCCTTTACAAAAGGAGGGAATTGAAATAAAGGATAAACGGGTTTGGATTCGTTGCTAGTTAACGGACCGATCGTATACGAGCGCAGGTTCTGCGCTCAAGGACTAACAGGTTTATAAAATTAATGACCCCCATCCACACCTTCCCCCCGCCTCGGGGGAAGGAAATAAATAAAGCGTCCTTCGACGGGCTCAGGACGAACGGGGCGCGGTACGCCGCTGATTTAAGTTGAGGAGGTTCGGGTGAATCGTATACGAGCACAGGTTCTGCGCCGCACTATGTGCGTTCGCGCTTCACCTCTTCCCAGAGCTCGTCTATCTCCGCAAGTGATAACCCGTAGAGCTCCTTGCCGCGGGCTTCCGCCTTGTCCTCTATTCCTCCGAACCTCTCTATGAAGCTGTCGATCGCCTTATGGGCGGCGCCCTCCGCGTCTATCTTCAGATGCCTCCCCAGATTGACGAGAGAAAAAACGAGGTCCCCCCACTCTTTCTCGATCCCTACTGCGTCTGCGTTTTTCATTTCTTCCTCGAGCTCCGACAGCTCCTCTCTCACCTTGGCTATGACCTCGTCAGCACCGCTCCAGTCGAAGCCCACCTGGGACGCCTTCTCCCCGACCCTCTGCGCTCTGAGAAGGGAAGGCATAGTGCGGGGGATGTGGAGGAGCCGCCTCTTCCTCGATTTCTCCTTGAGCTTCTGGGAATGCCATCTCTTTACGGCCTCTTCGGCGTTGGCTGCCTTCTCCTCGCCGAACACGTGGGGGTGCCTCCTCACGAGCTTGGCGTGGAGCCTGTCGATGACGTCGTATATACCGAAACCCCCGTCCTCTTCGGCGATCCCGGACGCGAAAAGCACCTCGAATAAAAGGTCGCCGAGCTCCTCGGCGAGCTCGTCCCTGTCCCCGGATTCGATCGCCTGTATAACCTCATAAGCTTCCTCGATTATATATGATTGCAATGTGTCCAGCGTCTGCTCCCTGTCCCAGGGGCAGCCCTCGGGGCTCCGCAGGTGAATCGATAAATTTACCAAGTCCTCAAAAGACTTCTTCATAATCTCTCCTTTATCATACATACTTGAAAGTGAAATAATCAACGATCGGCCATAACACTAAAATTGAACTACCTAATGAGCATACATAATGAGTATTATTTATCATTACCGCGAATTTAATATGACCGAAAGAAAGGGCAACGCGAAAGGCTCGATTTTATTCAACGCGAAAGAATATATTATCAGCTCGCAAGGCGAGGACGTGTGGAAGAACATTATAAGCAATCTACCCGACTCTGATACGGAGATATTAGAAAGCGATCTGATACATACGGAATGGTACCCCGCGCCGCTGCTTAACCGACTGCTCAATACGTACGACATGGTGCACGGAAACGGGGACTTCTTATCGGTCATACCGGTTGCCGAATATATAGCCAGAAAGGACCTGGGCCCGATGCTGGAGGCCCTCGTGAATTTTAAAACGCCGCCTGTGATACTGAAGAGCACGCCGTCATTATGGAGCAGGTATTTCGACAGCGGTATTATGGAGCTGGAGCTGCTCGACCTGGAGAAAAGATATTCAGTGCTCTACCTCGACGAGATAGCGGATGAAAACAGTGCGTCCGGCGTTGCCGTCTGTAATTTCGCAGTCCCGGAATGGTTCAAAACGGGACTGACAATGGCGGGGGCCAAATCTGCGGAAATCGTTCAGACAGGCTGCCGTTACAAGAACTCGGACGTATGCAGGTTCGAGGTATGGTGGGAATAGTCGCTAATTCGCGATTGCGGGTGGAATGTCATATCTTCGCTAATAGCTTCTTCGGATACCTGGTCAGGTTAGTGGAGCCGTTCTTCTCGACGACCACGACGTCTTCGATCCTGACGCCTCCGGTCTTCTCGTAATAAAGCCCCGGCTCCACAGTTATCACATTCCCGGCCTCGAGAACCTCGTCACCGAGACTGATCCGAGGCGGCTCGTGGATCTCAAGTCCGAGACCGTGTCCCGTGGAATGTATGAAGCCTTGGGCCTTGCCCCCTATCACCCCCGTCTCGAACCCCCGGCTTCTGAAATAGTCTACCACTGCCGAGTGGACGTCTCTTACCCTGACGCCGGCCTTGACCATTCCTATTGCGAGCTTCTGGCCCCTGAGCACGGTGTCGTACATCTTTACAAGCCCGGAGGAGGGCTCGCCCCTGACGACCGTCCTCGTCATATCGCCGAAGTACCCGCTCGTCTGCGACCTGGGAAAAATATCGATGACGACGGGCTTATCGGCATATATTGGGCCTTCGCCCCTGTGATGGGGCATGAATGAATGCGCCCCGCACGCTACGATCGTATGCGAGGCCGTCAAACCCTTTCTCGAGAGCCAGGCGTTTATCTCTCCCTTCACCCTCTCGGAAGTGAGGAGGCCGCCGTTTAAATAGAGCCTGTTCCTGCGAATCTCGGAAGCGGCGATCATTTTTACCGCCAAGTCCATGGCCCTGACGGTTTCTTTCATGGCATCCCTTATCATCCCGATTTCCCGGGGCGTCTTCCTGAGTCTTTCCTTAAAAAAGGGCTCCTCGTCTCTCGGTATGACTTTGCAGCCTCTCTCTCTCAGCCCGTCCGCGTATTTTACCGAAAATCTGCCGGGGACAATGACCTTTTTGATTTTCAGATCTCTGAGGACCAGATCCACGACGTCAAGGAGCTTCACTTTCTTAACCTTTTGAGCAAGCACTCTCTTCTGGTATTCGGTTAATGAGAGGACCCGATCGACTGTAGCTTCTACCCTGCCCCTGTCTATTTCGAGGTCGCTCAGCACGAGTATTTTCTTCCCCTGATGCTCTATATAAATGACCGGGTCGGGAACAAAAAAACCGGTCCTGTAATATAGATCGGCGTTATCCTCGCTCGTGTCTATAATAAGATACGTATCTTTTTTCATTGAATTGACACTATACCTCAAGGCTAATCCATATCAAGTGAAATAGTAAGCGAGGCCGTCCTCGCAGAATCGTTCAGCAGATGAATCGCGGGGGCTTTATTATAATCCTCCGGGCGCGTGTTATAATTATGTGCGGCGATAGGGGAATAAATTAAAAATGGAAGAGGGGTTATGATGAGCTACAAAAATACGGCCTTATTGCAGGTTCTTTTACTGATAATTTGTTTAACAACCGCGGGCGGGAGATCCTCTCTCGCTCAGAACGGAGGGGAGACCAAGACAATCTCTCTCGACCAGATTTGCGAGCTATATCTGGATTACCCGATGACAGCAGACCAGATGTATCACGATAAGACGGTGAAAACCGCGGTCGAGGTCTCGGTCGTGAGGAAGATTCCTTTAATGTGCGCGGGATTCCCCGAAGGGAGCTTTACAATGGAAATCGTTACGAAGCACGGGCCGGTACTCGAATGCTACTGCAACCCGCCGGCTTCTATAACCACCCTCGAAAATACGCCTCAAGGGAGCAGCCTGACAGTCACAGGCACGTACAAGTCGATGTCGGGATCTTTCTCCCAGAGCGACAGCGAGGAAGAACAGTGCAAGGTGACAATGCATAACTGCAGCTTTAAATAACAATGCAGACGGCATTTAAATTTATATATATTCTGTCGGTATGTTTCTGGATAGGGAGCATATTCTTCTTTTCGTTCTTCGCCGCCCCGAGCATTTTCAAAGTGCTCCCGAGGGAAACGGCCGGAAACGTCGTATCGGATATATTCCCAAAATACTACCTCGTCGCATATATATGTGGGGGGGCAGCGGTCATTACCACAATATTTCTCCGGATATTCTATGAGAATAAGGCGGGCATATTGTTCGGACTCAGGCTGGGCGCCCTGCTAATCATGGTGGCGCTCGCCGTTTACGCAGGGGAGGTATTGAGGCCCAAAGCGGCCGAGGCCAGGGCGGAGATGAGAAGCCTTACCGAGAAATCGCCTAACTATTTAGTATCACAGGATAAATTCAGAAAGCTACACGCCCGCTCGGCGGTAATAAACTCCGCTGTCTTTATATTGGGAATTGCCATATTGTTTATCAATGCATATACTAATGAAGAATAGGTTTTAATTTAAAAAGGGAGGCGGTTATTAATGTTCAGCGTAACTGAAAAAGCTGCTGAAGAGATAAAGAAGCTTTTATCGGAAGAGAACATTCCGAACGCAGTTTTGAGGGTCAGGGTCATTCCGGGCGGCTGTTCCGGTTTTTCATATGAGATGGGATTCGACGACGAGACCGGGGATTCCGACCAGCTGTTCGAAAACGGCGGTGTCAAAGTCGCAATCGACGAGCTGAGTTTACCCTACCTGGAAGGCTCGGTGCTCGATTATAAGGACGGCCTCAACGGGACCGGTTTTTCGATCAATAATCCGAACGCAAAAGGGTCCTGCGGCTGCGGACAGTCCTTCAACGCCTGAGAATAAATCATAAAACTACGGGGCCGGATCCGACAGGGCGTCAATCCGGCCTTTTTCTTTGTTAATCTTACCAATACAAGACCTTTCAGGTTATAATAATCCGACCGCGCGTACCTGCGGGAAGATATAAATCCATACTGCGCGAGATTTAAAGGGAGATTCCATTATGAAATTCGGAATAGGTTATTACAGCCTTCAGTCACCCCCGTTCAGCCCGAGGGTCCACAAGGAGCTATATGCCGAGATGCTTGACGAAATAAGCATGGCCGACCAGATGGGTTTCGATTCGGCATGGCTGACAGAGCACCACTTTCTAAAAGACGGCTACTGCCCGTCACTCCTTGTCACCGCCGCCGCCATCGCCGCCAGGACTAAAAACATACGCATCGGAACAGGGGTTCTCCTCATGCCGCTGCACGACCCGGTGCGCGTGGCGGAGGACGCCGCAGTCGTCGACCTCATATCCGGAGGGAGGCTGATACTCGGCATCGGACTCGGTTATCGCCCGGAGGAATTCGGGGGATTCGGGAGATCGCTCAGTGAAAGGAGGGGGCGGATGGAGGAGAGCATCGAGATACTGAACAAGAGCTGGCTCGATGAACCGTTTACCTTCAATGGAAAATACTATAAGCTCCAGAACGTCAGCGTCACGCCCAAGCCTGTACAGAGGCCGATTCCCATCTGGATAGGGGCATTTACGGAGCCCGCGATCAGGAGGGCGGCAAGGATCGGGGCGCCCCTTTATGTGCCCGCGATAGGCATAATACCGATCGTGAAATATCTTTTCGATATGCATAGCTCGCTTCTTAAAGAGTACGGCAGGAACCCTGAAGACTTTGAAAAGCCCCTGGTCAGGGAAATCTACATATCCGATCAGAAGAGCGACAAAATATGGGAAAAAATAAAAGAAAACGTCACCTATACGGCCAAGGGGTATGCGTCCTGGGGCTCCATGGTAGACCGTGAGGGAAACCTGCTTTCCGACCCGAACGCCCCTATTCTGTACGATTTAGCGAGAGAGCAGTCGATAATAGGCACACCTGAAGAATGCATCGAGACGATTAAGCGCTACCTGGACGAGCT
The DNA here is from genome assembly GCA_020027805.1 of Candidatus Dadabacteria bacterium. Lineage (GTDB taxonomy): Bacteria > Desulfobacterota_D > UBA1144 > Nemesobacterales > UBA2774 > 2-12-FULL-53-21. The sequence continues at coordinate 14,870 of JAHKKQ010000012.1, read as the reverse complement.
GCCCGTGAATAACCTCATCTGCCGTTTTAAATTCCCCGGAATAAGCCACGAAGAAGCCGTTAGGTCCATGAAGCTGTTCGTGGAAAAGGTGCTGCCGGCCGTTTCTTGACGCCGTGATAAGTCCCAGGAGATACGGCTCGCGCTCAAGCCATAGCTTTGAGGGGTGTTTATCGTTTCCGCCACAACTTATATCCAACCGGATTGTCTATGGTTATAATATCTCCCTTTTAAGGGCGATGACAGGTAAATTGTTTCAATATCCACGGAGAATGAGATAAATGAGCCGTCCTTCCAAACTGACGTCGATTCACGAGCAATCGAGATCGTATAAGAAGGTAAAATCGAAAGACATAATCGATTACGTCTATAGAGATTTCGTGCCTTATTATGAGATCCCGGACTTTCCCATGAAGATTACGGCGCCCTCCGGGATAGAAATTGAGATCGTGGACGACCCCGCCGTAATTGTCGGAACCGCTGTGCTGAACAAGACGAATAAACGGGTCGCGGTTATAGCGCAGCAAATGCCGTCGGGCGACGCGGAGAGGGCGAGACTCAATTACGGGCTTGTGAAAGCGGACGGTTACGCCCTTTCATATAACATGATGAGCTACGCGGAGGAGAGCGGCCTCATGCTCCATACGTATATAGACACGATAGGCGGAGACCCGTTCGAATACTCAGCCGGGAAGCTGCAGTCGTGGCTCATCTCCAACTGCCAGGCCAAGATGATCTCCCTCAGGACCAAATCGATGTCTACCGTCATTGGCAGCGGTGGCAGTGGTGGCGCCATAGCTTTGCAGCTCGCGCATAAGAGATATATGCTCTCCCGCGCCGAATACTCGGTAATAACCGCGGAAGGCTGCTCGGCAATCCTTTTCAGGAGCGCCGACAAGATCGAGGAGGCTCTCGAGGTACTGCAGCCGACTTCCGATTTCATGCTGAAATACGGCATCGTGGATAAAGTCATAAAGGAGCCCGCGCTCGACAGCTCGGACTACAAAAGGAAGGTGCTGATAAATATCGAGAAAATGCTGCTGGCCGGGACGGATGAACTGGAGAAGTCCGATATGAGGTACCTGCACAACAACCTTGTGAACAGGATTCAGGAGTGCGGAGAGGTGGAAAAACAGGAGCACACATACCACGCTATTACGAAGAGAATCAAGAGCTGGCTCCCCCATTATTCTTTCTCCAGGACCACGACTCCCGAGGTATCCCATATGCAGATCGCGCTTTACGGAGCCGAGCCCCACTTCTGCAACGACGAAAAGGACCAGGACGGAAAGATCGTGCGGGCGGGGTGCCGCAAGCACTTCGCTAAAGAGGAATTCCAGAAGAACTACTACACATGCCCATATTGCGAGAAGCCGAACCCCATAGGTTCTCATGACTACCTCGACCTGCTGCTTAACAGCGACTCCTTCCACGAGCTCCATACGGATTTGAGCGTCGACGATATCGATTTGAGGTTCAGCTTTCACGACTACAGCGATACGCGCAGGAAGAACGCCGGCCGTATCGAATCGAAGGACTCTCTCGTAGTCGGGTACGGTGAGATTTTCGAACTGCCTGTCGCGGTCGCCGTAAGCGAGTTCAGGTTCATGGGCGGTTCGATGGGGGCTGTCTTCGGCGAGAAGATGAAGCTCATTGCGAATTACGCAGTAAGGGAAAACCTGCCTCTAATATGCGTAACCGCTTCGGGAGGGGCCAGGATGCAGGAGGGGACCGTCGCCCTTTATCAGATGGCGAAGACGATCTCGGCCATCCTGAAATTGAAGGAAGCGGGCCTGCCTTTTATTTCTGTCCTCGGCCACCCTACAACAGGCGGCGCGCTTGCGAGCTATGCCGTTCAGGGGGATTTCATAATCTCGGAGAAGAAGGCGACTATCGCATTCGCAGGCGACAGGGTCGTAAAGCTGACGAGCGGCGGAAGAGGGGTGGACCCGAACACAATGACTTCAGAGTTCTTCTCGAAAAGGGGCGGCATCCACCTCGTGACCGAGCGGAGCCAGCTTAAATCGTCTATCTCTGGCGTGCTGAGACTCACACCCTGGCACAGCAGGCTGAAAACTAGTCAATCCCCGGCCGATTGAGCCGCGCGGATCAGGACCGGGGGGCTTCGGGCCGGAGGCCTCGTTCCGGCGACAATACCGGACGTTTCCGATATGATAATAATATGAACCGCGACTCCGAGACTGAAGACAGAAATAACGATAAAAAGGCTGTGATAATAGGAGCCGGTCCCGCGGGACTGACGGCCGCCTACGAGCTCTCCAAGGCCGGGATAAAATCAACGGTAATCGAGAAGGACGGCGTCGTCGGAGGGCTGGCCAGAACTGTCAATTACCGGGGCTACCGCTTCGACATAGGAGGGCACCGCTTTTTCACCAAGGTGCGCGCCGTCGAAAACATGTGGCGGGAGGTACTCGGGAATGATTTTCTCAAAAGACAAAGACTCTCGCGGATATACTACAATAAGAGGTTTTTTTATTACCCTTTCCGCGTGACTAACGCGCTCTTCGGTCTCGGAGTCTGGAACAGCTTCCTTATCGCGGCGAGCTATCTGAAATCACAGCTCTCCCCGGAGCTGCCGGAGGATACGTTCGACAGATGGGTTTCGAACCGCTTCGGAAGCCGTCTTTACAGCCTCTTTTTCAAGACCTATACGGAGAAGGTATGGGGGATACCCTGCAGCGAGATAAGCGCCGAATGGGCCGCACAGAGGATAAAGGGACTCTCCCTTATGCAGGCCCTGAAAAACGCACTCCTTAAGGATAACGGCTCCGAGAAGAAAGAGACCATTAAAACCCTGATAGACAGCTTCGATTATCCGAGGCTCGGGCCCGGTATGATGTGGGAGGCCGTGGCCGATAAAATCACCCGGGTCGGATGCGAGTTACTGCTGAACTCGGACGTGAAAAAAATACACGTCGGAAACGGCAGGGTGGAAAGGATCGAAATTAGCGGGAACGAAGCGGTCGAGTCCGTTCACGGCACGGACTACATAAGCACAATGCCGATAAGGGAGCTCATTCAGAAGCTCGATCCCGCGCCGCCCGAGGAAGTCCTCGAGGCCGCCGCCCGCCTTAATTACAGGGATTTCCTTACTGTTTCCCTCGTGATAGACCAGCCGGATGTCTTTCCCGACAACTGGATATACATACACGAACCCGGCGTAAAACTGGGGAGGATCCAGAACTTCAAGAACTGGAGCGGGGACATGGTGCCCGACCCGGGAAAAACCTGTCTCGGCCTCGAGTACTTCTGCTTCGAGGGTGACGGGCTGTGGTCGATGAGCGACCCGGAGCTGATAGAGTTCGCGAAAAAGGAGCTCGAAAAGATGAACCTCGTCAACACGTCGCTCGTCGAGGACGGCTCGGTTGTGAGAATGCCGAAAGCCTATCCCGTTTACGACTCGGGCTACCGCGAGTCCCTGAGGATCATACGCGAATACCTGGGCGGTATACGTAATTTACAGCTTGTGGGCCGTAACGGTATGCATAAATACAACAATCAGGACCATTCCATGCTGACCGCGATGCTCGCTGTGAAGAACATCCTCGGGGCCGACTACGACCTGTGGAAGGTAAACGCCGATCAGGAATACCACGAGGAGGCCGCAGAGACCGGAGAAGAAGACCTTTACGGCTTTCAAGACCTCGCCGGGACACAGCCGATTGTGCCTGAACTAGTGGCGACGCAAAGGGCCTCGGCACTGGACGAGGCGATTATAAAGGCCTTTGCGCGGATGGACAAGCTCGCTTTCGCCGTTTCCGTGGGGACAGTTTGCGGCCTTGCGGTCTTCCTCGCCACACTCGTACTCATATTAAAAGGAGGGCATATCGTGGGCCCCACACTCAGCCTCCTCGGTCAATACTTCGCCGGGTACTCGGTAACGCTGAAGGGCGCCGTCATCGGGTTCGGGTATTCATTCTTATGGGGGTTCCTCTTTGGGTGGCTGTTCGCGTACTTGAGAAACCTCCTGACGGGTATTTATGTCTTCAGGATCAGCAAGGGAAGAGAGCTCTCGACTTTTAAGAATTTTATCGATTATATTTAAAGGTCTGGATTATGAACAGGGATAGAGAAGAAGAGAAACTCCTTCGGGCAGTGGTGATACTGAACGCGAAGGTGCTGGGATTAATACTCGGCATCATTATCGGGCTGGTTATATTCATAGCCACGAACTGGCTTCTGCTGAAAGGACCTCAGCCCGGCCCTTCGGGGCAGTATGTCCTGGGCCCTCACCTGGAGCTCCTGAGTCAGTTCTTTATCGGTTACAGCGTATCGTTTCTGGGAAGTATTATCGGGTTTATATACGGATTCGCCGTCGGCACGATAGGCGGCACCCTGATAGGCTGGATATATAACCGAATCGTTCTTTTGAGGCAGAGGTATTAACGGCGTATCACGCAGACCGTCCATCGCGACCAAACTGCCGTCAACCCACCGAAAACTGTTACAAATGTCAGGATTTGAGTAAAATATCATTTCGCCGGAGTAAAAATATCCGCAAGCAGGGAATGAAGAGTTGACTGACGAAAGAAAGCTCAAAAGAAAATTCGTGCTCGATTTACTGAGCCCTTATAAAAAGCACATCGCACTTATATTCGTGTTGTCGTTCTTAGCGGCCGCTTTCGACGGTATTTCCATAGGGATGCTGGTCCCGCTCCTGGGCGGAATCCAGCAAATCACGAATTACAGCCAGCTCCCGGAAGTCCTCCAATCGCTCATAAAAATCTTCTCCGGTTATCCGATTGAGAAACAGATACTCCTGTCGCTTATTCTGGTCGTCCTCACGCTGGTACTGAAGAATCTCGTATTGGCCGTGTTCTATTACCTCACATACTGGCTCACAGCAAGATTGATCCAAAACCTCAGGGTACGCGTAGTAAATACGCTCATGGCAGTCGGTATCGGATTCTACAACGACGTAAAGACAGGCGAGCTCGTTGAAAACATTATCTATAACACCGTCCACACGGACGAGATATTCAAGAAGTCGTCGGAGATGATTAACCTCATTATGTCCTTCCTTCTATTCCTCGCCCTCCTGGTCGTTTTCTCCTGGAAGCTTACCGCCGTAACCATCGTTCTATCGGCGATCATCGCGTTCGGGGTGTCTATATATATCAAAAGGATATCCCTCTACGGGTTCAAAATGATCGACAGCGGGAGGGAGCTTACAGCGTCACTTCACGAGACTCTATCCGGAATACAGGTTATAAAGTCTTTCACGAAAGAAAGAGAGCAGACAATCAAGCTGAGGAACCGAATCGAAAGGCACGCGGCCAACCAGTTGAATCTCAATTTTTCAACGTTCATGGTCCACGTCATCACCGAGGCTTTAGGGGTCCTGGCAATCGGAATCCTTTTCCTGATAGCCATCAAGAGCGCGGATATGGACTACAGGCTCGTTCTCACCCAGATGCTCCCCTTCGTATACATACTCGCGCGCTTGCTCCCGGTGATAAAACAGATAAACCAGGCGAGGGGGATCATCGTAAGCAGGCTCCCCGCGTTAGACGCCGCCTACGAACTCATAAGGCTCGATGATAAGCCCGTCCTCAGGGACGGAGATAAGCCGTATACGGGTTTAAAGAGCGGCATCAGGCTCGAGTCCGTCACTTTTTCATACGGCGTCGGCGAAAAAGCGGCCCTGACCGACGCGGGCTTCTTTATTCCCAAGGGTAAAACTACCGCTATCGTAGGCAAATCCGGAGCCGGGAAATCAACCATAATCAACCTGCTGCTGAGGTTTTACGATCCGCAGACAGGGGACATTTTTATCGACGACGAGCCTCTCAGGAACATGGCGGTCGAATCATACCGCCGTAATATCGGCATTGTCAGCCAGGATACGTTCATATTCAACGACACGGTCAGGAACAACATCGCTATCGGCCTCATCGGCGAGCCGTCGGACGAGATAATCACGGATGCCGCGAAGAGGGCGGGCGCGGACGAATTCATATCCGGGCTGCCTGAGGGATACGACACGATCCTCGGAGAGAGGGGTATCAGGCTCTCCGGGGGCCAGCGCCAGAGGATATCCATCGCGCGGGCCATATTGAAAAACCCGGAGATACTCATCCTCGACGAAGCGACGAGCTCTCTCGATACGAGGACCGAGGAGCTTATTCACAGGGCGATCACAGAACTCAGCAGAAACAGGACGGTCGTAATAATCGCCCACAGGCTTTCCACGATCAAGAACGCGGACCAGCTTATAGTGCTTAAGGACGGAAGGGTCTCGGAGACCGGGTCAGAAACGGAGCTAATGGGGCGGAGGGGGGAATACTACGAACTGGCCACTTCGGGCAAATGATCACGGCTTGATATACGGGCGAGGCAGAAGGCCGTGCAAGCAGAAGATAAAGCTCATTCGAATCAGGGCGATATGAATTCAGCGAATCCTTTCATCTCGGTAATCATCCCCGTGCATAACGGGAGCGGCTATATCGAGGAATGTCTGAGGGAGCTCGGAAGCTCTCTCTACAGATCTTTTGAGACCATCGTAGTCGACGACGCGTCCACGGATAACTCGGCTGAAATTTGCAGGGGCTTCGGCGCTGCGGTTATCGGGCTCGAGCGGCAGTCGGGTCCGGCGGCGGCGCGTAACGAAGGGGCGAAGAGGGCCGCGGGGGAAATACTCCTTTTCGTCGACGCCGACGTAGTCGTGACCGGGAACACGCTGGGGCAGTTCGCGGACATTTTCATCGGCGCTCCGGATATCTCTGCCGCGTTCGGGTCTTACGACGACAGCCCCAGGGCCCCCGATTTCATATCACAGTACAGAAACCTGCTCCACCATTTCGTCCACCAGAGGTCATACGGTGATGCGGATACCTTTTGGGCCGGATGCGGCGCCGTGAGACGCAAGGTCTTTTCGGAGCTCGGCGGGTTCGACGGGGATAAGTATCCGTTCCCGTCCATCGAGGATATAGAGCTCGGCTACAGAATGAGGCAGAAAGGGTATAGGATTACGCTCGATAAGGGCATAGAGGTAAAGCACTTAAAGCATTGGCACTGGCGCTCCATGATAAGGACCGATATCTTCAACCGCGCCCTGCCGTGGTCGAAGCTCATAATAGAGACAGGGATGATGCCGAGTGACATGAACCTCAGCATATCGGACAGGATGAGCACAGTGCTTGCGGGATTACTTTCCCTGATCCTGCTGGCGATAATTTTAGGGCTGTTGAGACCCTACGGTTCAGGGATAACGTTCGTACTCGTTATTGCCGCTCTCGCGATTGTTACGGCGCTCCTCACGCTTAACAGGGGTCTATACGGATTTTTTCTCAGGAAGAGGGGACTAAGATTCACGCTTCTCGCGATACCCATGCATTTCCTATATTACCTCTACTGCGGCGCTTCTTTCGCGGTATGCTGGATACAAAACAGGATCCCCTAGGAATATACGCGGCCATATAAAACAAATCTGGAAGATTCAGGACCCGGAGGAAGTGTAGGTTCCGGTGAGCTTTTTTACATTCTCGACCTCTTCGGGCTTGTCGAGAATCTCTCCCTTACCCATCTCGTAAAGGAAATTGGCGTTGTCCCTGGGCGCATGGCTCCTCACGTTCGGGTCGAAGAAGACCTCTTTCGTGTGCACGAGCCCCGCCCTGTTGTATGATGAGAGCTCGTATTTCATACCCATCCTGAGGGCATCGCAGGGACACGCCTCGACGCAAAAACCGCAAAATACGCACCTCATGAAGTCGATATTATAGACCTTCGGCCTCCGCTCGATACCGTAATCGTCGGCGGGCTCGGCAACTATGGATATAGCCTGAGTGGGGCACGCGACCTCGCAGAGCTTGCATGCGACACATCTTATCTCGCCGTCATCGTCGGCGGGCAGTATATGGAGTCCCCTGTACCTGGGCGGGAGCTCCTTTACCTCTTCGGGGTACTGAATGGTAATGGGCTTGAAATGTATTAAATGCCTGAGCGTAATCATCAGTCCGCCTACGATCTGGGGCAGATAGAGCTTCTCATACCAGGTAAGCTCAGGATGTTTCAGCAGTTTTATCTTTATTGCCATATAATGTTCCCTGCTTGTAACGACATATAATTTATAACATAAATCGGCGGTTTTTAAAGCCGCGGGTATTTATGCGCGCTTTCAGTCGGCGAGCTCTCTCCTCAGCCTTGAGTATACGATCAACCCGGATACGAGCGAGACGGCGATCATGGCGGCCCCCAAGAAAAATGAACCTAAAAGAACCTTTCCGACCCCGGTCATCCCGAAGAGTATACAACAGACCCCGAATACCCAATTTATTACGACGGGAGTGAACCGGGGTCTTTCTATCTCGGGGTTCAGATCGCTTACGGGCTTCCACCACCCCCAAGGACGCACCCTTTTGTAGAAGTCCGAGAGGGTTTCGAGCGGCTCCGGGCGTGTAATGAAAGTCACGGCTATCCAGATGATCAAAGACACGGGGATCACCAATATCTGGTGCTTGAGCTCAAGAGGTATGCCCTTGGACCTGGTATATATGACCAGGGCCAGGATAGCCAAAAGAGATGAGGTGAGCGCCGAGATCTCGGACCATGCGTTTATCCTCCACCAGAACCACCTCAATAATATCACCAAGCCTATGCCCGCGCTCATTGCCCAGAGGAAAATCCACGCCTTCCCTATATTATCAATATGGTATGCAAAATAACCGGCAAGCACTGTCAGTACGAGGGTGCAAATCCTTGAAACCCGTATATAGTGCCGCTCGCTCGCATCTTTATAGATGAAGCGCCTGTAAATATCGTTCATTACATATGAAGCCCCCCAATTGAGATGGGTCGAAAGCGTAGACATAAAAGCCGCCAGAAATGTTACGAATAAAAGTCCCTTGAGCCCGGGTCCTAAAAAATTCTTTATAACCACGACGTACATCGCCTCGTCATCGCCCCTCGCGGCATCGGCACTCGGATAAATTATCAGTGATGCCAAAGCGACGAGAACCCATGGCCACAAGCGGATGATATAATGGTTGACCGCGAACCAAGCCGTTCCGGCAACCGAATGGCGCTCGTTCTTAGCCGAGCACATCCTCTGAATGAAATACCCGCCGCCGTCCGTATTGTGAGAAGACCACCAGATGACGGTGACATAAACGAGAAAGGTAAAAAAGCTGGATGACAAGAACCCGTCGCTTACCGGGCTGCCTCCCGATGGGGTCATAATGAACGCTAAATGCCTAGCGTCTATGGTATTCAGCTTATCGAGGAACCCTGAGAACCCTCCGATTTCGGGCGAATTTATAACCACGTAGGCGAGAATGATCGTGCCCGTAAGCGCCATGAAATATTGCAGGAAGTCCGTCAGCGCAACCCCCCAGAGCCCGGACATCATCGTGTAGAAAAATGCTATGGATATGCATATCACGATCGCTACTGTAGTATCGACGCCGAAAAATATTTTCAGCACCTTAGCCATCGCGCTAATAACCCAGCCCATCACAATGAAATTGAAAAGCGTGGAATAATAAAAAGCTTTAAACCCCCTCAAAAAAGCGGCGGGCTTTCCGCTGTAGCGGATCTCGTTCAACTCGTTGTCCGTGATCACTTCCGCCCTTCTCCAGAGCCTCGCGAAGACGAGGACTATGAAGACGTGGCTGAATACGTAATTCCACCAGAACCAGTTCTTCCATATTCCCTCGGTCCTGATCCAGCCGGTTACGGCGAGCGGGGTATCCGCGGCAAAAGTTGTCGCCACCATCGACGTGCCGAGAAGCCACCAGGACATGTTCCTGTCGGATACGAAGTAGGAGGACATGCTGCCGCTGGCCCGCTTCGTGAAATAAACGCCGAGCACGAGGGACGCAATCATGTATGCCGCGACAATAGCCCAATCGAGCGGGCTCAAGGTGGATAACGCTGAGGTCAAGGCCGATCCCATTGCGGGGTAATCTACCTGATACGGAATTAAGGTGATAGTAAAACTACAATCCTAAATCGACGGGCATTCTCCCTCTCGCTTCCATGTCACCTAGGAGCACGCGGGCGGCAGAGGACTGGCATACGTCCATGGAATCGAAGGCGCATACGACGGTATCGAATTTATCGAATCCCCTGACCACGTATGGAGAGCCGAAGGATACGAGAACCTTCTCCGCGGGAAGCGCGGCTATTTCGTTCAATATCCCACTGAAGAACTCGGGCAGCGAGGACTGCTTTTTCCAGGCCCCGACAGTCGTATAGATCAGACATATGACGGCGCCGTAATCTCCCGATTGAGCCGTTAATTTAACTAGATCCGTGGGTATGGTAACGGGGACCGATTTGAATTCCGCCCCGGCTCTGGCGAGCTGTGCCGTGAAACCCGCCGCTATGTCCACGTCCGACCGGGTTACGTCGAATACGAAGACAATGGCCTTCCGGGAGCGGAGGCTCCCGCCCTTGAGCCTGCATATCGAGCCTTCCGCAATGCGGCGTGTAATCCCGGGGCCGTCGGGCGGCGATGCGGAAGCGTGCGCGGCCGGTGTAGTCAGCCGGTTGTTTTTAGCGGTAATTATACGGCCCGCCGACCTCCCGAGGGTATTGAGGTTCAGCTCTCCCGTGGCTGCCATATCGACGAGCCTGCTCAAGAGCTTTATCGGGTCCCTGGGGTCGAGTATAATGTCGCAGCCCGCATCGAGAGCGAGGTGGGCGTTATCCCATTCGTCCCCGATCCTGTTTATTCCGGACATATGGAAGGAATCGGTTATGACAAGGCCCGTGTACCCCAAATCTCTTCTCAGAATCCCGTCTATGATATTTCCGGAGATAGTCGCGGGAATATGCCCGTTTCCGATTCCGGGGAAGGCTACGTGGGCGGTCATGAACGCGGCGACATCCGATTCCACCGCATATTTAAACGGAACGAGGTTACAGGAATTCAGCTGTTCAGGGGTCGTACCAACGACCGGCATATCCTCATGGGAATCCACGCCCGTGCCGCCGTGCCCGGGAAAGTGCTTCCCACAGGCGAGAACGCCCGCATCCTGGGCGCCCCTGATAAAAGCCGCTCCCAGGCGGGATACAAGTCCGGGATCGTCCCCGTACGCGCGGATGTTGATTATAGGGTTTTGAGGGTTTGTGTTCATGTCGAGCACCGGAGCGAATATCAGGTTCAATCCACACTCTTTCATTTCATCGGCTATGAACCGCGCTTCCTCATATACGAGAGGTTCATCCCCTGCGGCCCCGAGCGACATAGCGAATGGAAAGCGCACGGCATCAGACAATATCTGCCCTACCCCGCGCTCGGCGTCGATACCGAAAAGCAATGGAATAGAGGAAATCGAATTGAGTTCTTCCGTCGCATCGGATACGGACCGCTTGTCCCCTCCGAAAATGATGAAGCCGCCCGCTCCGTATTCACTCACGAGCATCTTCGCGAGCCGAACCGGGTCGGACTCCCTGAAGTCGAGCCTGGGCATTACGACCTGACCCGCTTTTTCGGTCGTGCCAAGATCAGATATTTTTACGTGTTTGTTATTCATACGATTCGGAAACCGGTCTTTATCACATAAAGCCCGGTAATTATAATCTCGCCAAAACTATCTTTCCCATCGGGACCCTGTGCGAAGCCCCTGTGACTCGTGTGAGGTTCCCCGGGTTCCCGGAAACTAGCTCGTTAGCCAGTATAGCGAAAGCCACGGACTCTTTAGCGTCGGCGGGGATCCCGTAATCGTCGGTCGCCGAGCATTTTATCTCATTAAATTCAGTCCTGAGCCTCTCCATCAGGACGGGGTTCCTGCACCCGCCGCCGCTGAATATTATCTCGCTTGCCCGGAAGCGGGGGAAAATAAACCTCTCGTAAGAAAGCGAGATCGACTTTACAGTAAGTTCGAGGAGTGTCGCGATCAGGTCATCGAGCGAAATCTCTCCCGATCTTACACGGGAAACGAGCGCCTCCGCACGCTCCACACCGAATAACTCCTCTCCGGTCGATTTGGGGGGAGGCTTCATGAAATAAGGGTCGGCCAGGAGCTCGTTAAGGAGTTTTTCATCCGCTTTGCCCCGCGATGCGTATTCGCCGTCTTTATCGAATTGCTTCCGTCCACTTGTAGAGATGCTCATGACCCTGTCCATGAGCATATTTCCGGGACCCGTATCGAACGCGGTAACGTCTTCAAGGCTCTCCGTAATTACTGTCGCGTTCGCTATCCCGCCTATATTCTGGGCTATGCGCACCTCGCCGGGCTTCATGAACAGTATGTAATCAGCATAGGGCACGAGCGGGGCCCCCTCGCCCCCGGCGGCTATATCGCGCGTCCTGAAATCCCCGACGGTTGTTACGCCTGTCGCCTCGGCGATTACGTCGAGCTCCCCCAGCTGGAGCGTAGAGGGAATCCCGTCATCCCGGGACGGGGGGTTGTGATAGACGGTCTGCCCGTGGGAGCCTATCAAATCGATCAGCTTCCTATCTGTCCCGGACTCATCGATCACGCTCAGGGCCGCGTTCGCGAACGCGCCGCCTATGAGAAAATTGAGCCTCGAAATTTCAGCCACGGAGCATAGGGGCGTCAAAGCTTCGAGTCCTTCTCTTATAGCATCTTCGTAGGGGACGCAGATGAATTTAATCAGCTCGATCCGCGTGTCTCCGCCGCTCCCCAGGATTTTAACGAGGGCCGCGTCTATGCCGTCCCTCGACGTGCCGGACATGAGACCGACTACGAGCTTTTCCTTTTTATCGAAGAGTGATTTCAGTTTGTCCGGCATATAGAGCGGCGCTCCGGTTTCTTCCCGAGACTATTTTCAGAACAATTATTCAGAGTGAGAATTAACCAAGCGCCCTTCGTAAAAAACCGTTATTTTTCAGCAGCAGATCCTTCGCTTTTTTATAGCTGAGACCCTTTTTCGCCATCACGACTGACGTCTTAACGTCCCAGCCGGACCTCTTGAGCAGCCTCCCCGCCTCAAGCTCGTCCACGCCCGCGATCTCCATTACTATCCTCTTCGCCCTGTCCCTCAGCTTTGAGGACCTCGGCAGCACGTCGACCATCAGATTCCCGTAGGTCTTTCCGAGCTTAACCATGGCCCCCGTCGTGAGCATGTTTAAAACCATTTTAGTCGCTGTGCCCGCCTTCATACGCGTCGAGCCCACAATGGCTTCGGGCCCTACAAGGAGAGAGATGATGATATCGGGGACAGGGGTATCGGCCGTGTTACACGTGACGAGAATCCTTCCGCTCCCCTTCTTTTGTGCATAAGAGAGGGCGCTCTCGACATAAGGGGTAGTCGCGCTCGCGGCTATACCGACGAGGACGTCATTTTCGTCGAGACCTATTTTTTTAAGCTCCGCTCTGGGTTCCCGGGCGGAGTCTTCGGCCCCTTCGACAGATTTCCACACCGCCTTTCTGCCCCCCGCTATTATCGCCCTTATGAGTGACGGGTCCGTTCCGAAAGTCGGGGGGCATTCGGCCGCTTCCATCACGCCCAGCCGCCCGCTCGTCCCTGCGCCGATGAATATGAGGCGGCCGCCGCGGCTCATCCTCTCGACTATCAATTCCACGGCCGCCGCGATACGGGCCTTTTCTTTTTTTACCGCCCCAGCGATCGAGCTGTCTTCCGCGAGGATGAGCCCGACTATCTCGCCGGCGGAACATTCGTCGAGGCGCGCGGTACGGGGGTTTATTTTTTCGGTAAGGAGGTGTCCGGTACTTCGGCTTTTCGTCACGGGGATAATTATATCCCGAAGAGGGCAGATTATTAACACCGGGGGGATATACTTATTGACAATCCCCCGCTCATATAATAGATTTTCAGTTAAAAGCGGGTGTAGCTCAGCTGGTAGAGCATAAGCTTCCCAAGCTTAGGGTCGCGGGTTCGAATCCCGTCGCCCGCTCAGTTGTGAGGTTAACCTTATCTTACCTTAGTGGCTAAGCGTTTTCTGAGCGCAATTGCTCCGATAACCCCAATTGCACCTACCATTGCAATCATACCCCATTCAGATAGGGTGGGGATATTGGTTATAATGGGTTTCATGCCAGCAAAAGCACTTACCGAGGACACAAGTATAGCTGTTATTGACGCTATGATTACTCTCATCTAACTTCCTCCTGTTAAGATTAATTGAACGAATTCTGTCTATACCTATAGAAACCATTATACTATAAATATAGGCAACTTGTAAATAGTAAATCGTCGCTCTTAGGGATTTCTAGAAGCAATAAATCATAGACCCCTATTTTTTCCTGTGTGCGGGATATGATATCTAAATAAAGAGGTGTCCATATAGGTGTCCATTTAAGCACTATTGGCATAATATAACCCTAATACGCATTGAGCTTATATGCTAAGCCAGACAAGACATTACAGTAGGTCTTAATTCGTCTTAATTCGTCTTAATCCGCATAAACCCCTTCCCAAGCTTAGGGTCGCGGGTTCGAATCCCGTCGCCCGCTCCATCCCCCCATAACTGGAGTCGTCAACCAGTCAATAAAAGAGAGCTATTCTGCCTTGGTCACTGCCGGCGGTTCCCAGGTCCCGTCCAGGATCGAAGGAGGCGTCTCGTTCGGCCAGTAGAGCCTCAGCATGAGTATGAAATCGTCTTTCGGCGCGGGAAGCCAGTTGGATTGCTTGTCCGCGCCGGGGGATGTGTTCTGTATATAGAGATCGAGCGAGCCGTCAGCGTTGTATTTGAGATCGTTCCTGGGACTGAGAGTGTAACGATTGAGCGGATTATCCACGAAAAAATACTGGGCGTCGTACATAGTCAGAGACCAGAAGCCCTTTACGGGCGGGGTCTGCCCTTTCGGAAAAGTGAGAACATAATTATTTGCCCCATTGAGTTTATTGCCGTCGCCGTCCAGTTGAGCTTTGGGATAAACGGCATCTTGAGGCAGGTTTGCGCCAAGACCGACTGCCGTGAC
>JAHKKQ010000103.1 GCA_020027805.1 Candidatus Dadabacteria bacterium | reverse complement strand
ATCGGCGCCCTCGAAGAGGGACGTGAATATGTCCCCTTCGACGAGCGGCGGCACGTCCCCCTTCGTATCCGCCTTGTACTTTATCTCGGCGTCGCCGGCGGATTTCAGAAGGGCCGCGAGCTCCGGGGTAATGTAGGGCTTATATTCGGCGAGGTCCTTCGCCGCGGGTATGCCCCGCGTCTTTAGCTTTATGTACGCGTTATAGAACCCGCTCACTGTGCTCTCGGGAGTGTCTCCCGCATGGGAAACAGAAGCCGACGCTAATATAAGAATCAAGATGGTGATAAATTTTTTCATCTCCTGTTATTCTCCTTTCGATGCGCGCCATTTTCCGGATCAAGTGCGTTCCCCGCGCGTTCCATTGATTATAAACCGTATTGTAATTAATCCGCAATAAGATCTTATTACGGCGGTCTACGTCCTTCGACCCTTCGACGAGCTCAGGACAGGCAGGCTCAGGACGAACGGGTTTATGGTTTATTCGATTAATGTACACCCCCATCCTTCTCCTTCCCCCCTCAAGGGGGAAGGAAATAATATAGGACAGCGTGTGCAGGCTTAGTTTGTTGGCCGTGGCGAGGATTCACTAAAGAATCTTAAAACACACATTGTGTGTGTCGAGGCAAAATCCGTGCCCGCTCCTTATGTTATAGTAGTTATATCAAATACCTTTTATAAAACTAAAACAGCCGCACGGGCCGGTTAACGCACGGGCGGAGCCGTTATCAAAATATTCCGGAGGTGATTTATGTTCTCAAATATCGTGAACAGGTTCTACGACCCGGCGTTCGCCCAAAGGGTATTCGACTGGCTCGTTACGTCGGGACTCAGGATACTGATAATAGCCGTCGGGACCTACGTGCTCGTAAGGATCGTAAACGGCGCATTCGGAAGGTTCGAGAGGATCGTCGCGGGCCGTAGCGCCGGGTACGTGAGCGCGGTCGAGACGGAAAAGCGCGTCAGAACCCTGACCGCGCTCCTCCGGAGCGTCGTGTTCGTGCTCCTCATCGGGGTCGCAGTCGTCATGGCGCTGAAAGAGCTCGGGATGGACATCGCGCCCATAATAGCGGGGGCCGGCATATTGGGCCTGGCCGTGAGCTTCGGCGCGCAGAACCTCGTCCGCGACATCATAAGCGGGTTCTTCATCATATTCGAGGACCAGGTGAGGGCCGGGGACTCGGCCGTCATAAACGGGAAGAGCGGCACGGTCGAGGAGATAAAGTTCCGCACAATCGCGATAAGGGACCTGGACGGGACGCTCCACATATTCCCGAACGGCTCCATCACTCAGCTCTCTAACCAGAGCAGGGACTGGTCGAAATACATAGTGGACGTGAGGGTCGCCTACGGGGAAAACCTCGATTACGCGATCGAGACGCTCCGGGGGATCGGAGAGGTGCTTTCCGGGGACAAGAGGTTCGAGACGCTCATACTGGAGCCGCTCGATGTCCAGGGAGTGGACAGCTTCGGGCCCTCGGAAGTGGTCATAAGATGCCTTTTAAAAACCCTCCCCCAGAAGCAGTGGGGCGCGGGGAGGGAGCTAAGGAAGAGGATAGTCAGCGGTTTCATCGACAAGGGGATAGAGATACCGTACCAGAACGTGAGCGTCTTCCCGGGCGGGAGGGGCGGGTCTTTCGGAGTGAGGCTCGAGGGGGCGGAAATCGGGGCCTCCCGGGGGGAGTGAGGGGGGGGCGGCAGGACGACCGGTTTGACATTAAGATATGACGCCCCGTTTTCGTTTACATAGATTGAGAATGTAGTATATTATGAACGATGAAGAAAAGAACGGATCCGAAGAAGGGGAACGGACACGCCAAATTCGAGAGCCTCAAGCTCACAGAATGTCTCGACTGCGTATGCTACGAAGTCAGGAAGGCCGCGCGTTTCGTCATAAATTATTACGACGCCGCGCTCAGGGACGCCGAGCTGAAGAGCAACCAGTTCATAATCCTGGTGGCGGTCGCGTATCTGGAATCGCCTAATTTCACGAAACTCGCCGCTTTCGTCGGGATAGACCAGAGCACTCTCGCGCGCAACCTCATTACGGTCGAGAAACAGAAGCTCGTAAGCGTAAGGACCGGAAATAACCGGAGGGAAAAGCTCATAACCCTTACGAAGAAAGGCGAGCACAGGGTCGAGAAGTCCTTTCCGCTCTGGAAAAAGGCGCAGGACCGTCTCGTGGGCGGTATCGGGGCTGAGCGCTGGAGGGATATTCAGAACGAGCTCCGGGACGTCGTGAGCGTGACCAAGAACCTCAGCTGAGCGGACTTCCGCCCCGCTGTCCATGCGCGGCGTATAATTTCCTCCCGCCGCAAATTAAAATCTTTATTCCTAACATAGAACCGCAAGGGTTCAAATAGACGGGTTAAATTATCCCCGCTCATCAATGTTTGTCTCCTTTATACGGCTATTTTCCGCGAAAATACCGCCCGTCCGAATCTGCTCCGCGCCCGGTGATACGTATCATTGACAGATACCGGAAACGGCTCGATACTTGCCTTTATACGCCTTAATCAGCGGCATCATCCGTATGACCGGGAACGCCCCGGTCATTTGCCGGCTGAGAGCGCTTTAAATCCCTTCCCGCAGGGGTGTGAAGAGTAAATGCGGGAACGACGATTCGCGCGGCGCAGCCTTTTGGCAAAAGCCGTGACGACGCCCGAGTAACCCGAAATTTTTCCCCGGAGACGAGAAATGGACACCGACGACCGTAGGACGAAAACACCGGGCCCCGGCGTATCAAAGAAAAAGACCCGGAAAAGGCCCGCCGCTGACAAAGTGCCCTTGAACGCGGCCGGCTCCGGGGCGCAGCCGGCTCGCGCCGACGGGGACGTGCATAGAGATAGCCTGGAACAACTGGGATCTATACTCGAGGAGTCGATGTTCGAGATAATCGTCCTCGACAGCGCGACGCTCGGATTCGTACACGCCAACAAAAGAGCGAGAGAAGCCCTCGGATACGGCATGAAGGAGCTCTCCGGACTGACCGCGTTCGACCTCGGAAAGGAATTCCTCGACGACCGTTTCTTTAAAATGATCGAGCCGCTCAGAGAAGGAGCCTCGGAAAGGGCCGAATACACCTCGCTCCACGGGAGGAAAGGCGGGACCCCTTATCCGGTCGAGGTCCACGTCCAGAACTCGACCCTTGACGGAGCGCCGGTTCTGGCCGTAATCATACTCGACATTACGAAGCGGACCCAGGCCGAGGAAAGGCTCAAGGAGACCCTCGGCCAGCTCTCGAAGATCAACAGATACGAGACGGTAATAGGGATAGTCACGCGGACAGTGCACAACTCCATCAACCTCAAGACGGTCATGGAGAACGCGGTCGAGGCGCTCCGCCGGAACATGGAGGCCGCGAGACACGTGTCGATATATCTCGTCGAAGGCGCGGAGGCCGTGCTCCAGGCCCAAAGGGGACTGCCCGAATGGTTCGCCTCGAGGGTAGAGAGGATACAGTTCCCGAGGGGCGCCACCTGGAGGGCCATAATACAAGGGAAGACCGCGTACGTGCCCGACACGGAAGGAGACGAGAGCCTGGGACTGGCGGGCGTGGACCTCGGCATAAGGAGCTATGTCTCGATACCGCTTAAAAACGACGGGAGGGTCGTGGGCGTTATAAACATATCCAACGACGTGAAGAACTCATTCAGGGCGGACGAGCTCAGGCTCCTCGATATCGTATCGAGGCAGATAGAGATCGCGATAAACAACGCCAGGTTCGCGGAATCGCTGATTAATTCGGAGAGGGCGCTGGAGGAGAAAATAAAAACGCTCTCAAAGAAGGAAAGCTATGAGAAGATAGTTAATACGATCGCGGGGAGGGTCCACGGCTCCGTCGATTTCGGCGAAGTCTTGAGCCTCGCCATCAACAGCCTCAGGCAGAACATCAAGAACGCTGATTTCACCGCAGTGTACTTCGTCGAGGGGAACGAGGCCGTCCTGAAAGCGGTGCACGGATACGACGACAATTTTAGAAAGAAGATCGGAAGGATACCGTACCCGAGGGGATTGACGTGGAGGACCATCATCGAGGGCAAGACCCGTTTCGTCCCGGATACCGCGGACGACGACGCGATAGGCCCCGCGGGGAGACAGACGGGCGTGAGGAGCTATATCTCGATGCCGATAAAGTCCGTCGGCAACACCATCGGATGCATCACGATAGCGTCGCGGAGCGTAAACGCCTTCGACCGCGACGAGCTCACGCTCCTCGAATCCATAGCGGAGCAGATAGGGATCGCGCTCCTCAACGCCAAATACGTGACGGAGATTGAATCCAACGAGAGGCGGCTCAAGGCGCTGGTCGGCTCGATAGACGAAATAGTATTTGAATTCGACGACCAGGGGACGTACCTGGGCGTCTGGACGGAGAACGAAGACCTTCTCGTGAGGCGGAAGGAGGAGCTCCTAGGCAGGCGTATCTCGGACTTCTTCGACGAGGGGTTCTCGAATTCAGTGACGGATGCCATAAAACGGGTCCTCAGGAACCGGAAATCGGAAGTCGTGGAATTCAACACTACACTCAGGGGCAGGGAGAGGTGCTTCAGGGCGCGCATCAACCCGATCCTCGCCTCGGGCAGCGAGCCCAGGACCGTGTCCATGCTCGCGAGGGACATCACCGAGAGCAAGGCCCTCGAAACGCAGCTCCTCCGCTCGCAGAGGCTCGAGAGCGTGGGGAAGCTCGCGGGCGGCATCGCGCACGACCTGAACAACATCCTCCAGCCCATATTGATGTCGATACAGCTCTTGAACGCCAGGAATACGGACGAGAAGAGCCGGAACTGGCTGGAGATACTCGACCGGAGCGCCCAGAGGGGGGCAGACCTCATAAGGCAGATACTCTCATTCGCGAGGGGCCTCGAAATAAAGAAGCAGCCCTTCGACATCAAGTACCTCGTCAAGGACGTGCAGAAGATAATCGACGAGACCTTCCCGAAGCTCATCAGCCTCCGTACGGAAATCGAGGACGACGTTCCGCCGGTCTTCGCAGACTACACGCAGCTGAACCAAGTGCTCATGAACCTCTGCGTGAACGCACGGGACGCCATGCCCGAAGGAGGCGACCTCATAATCTCGGTCAAGAACATTAAGTCAGGCGACGAAGGGAGCCCGGCGTTTCTGAAGCCCGAACACAGCCATTATACGGCTATCGAGGTTTCCGACACTGGGACTGGCATCCCGCCCGAGGTCATGAACGATATATTCGACCCGTTCTTCACGACCAAGGAATCCGACAAGGGCACGGGCCTCGGGCTCTCGACCGTCTACGGTATAGTCAAGGACCACGACGGCTTCATCAACGTCGAGAGCCGGGTCGGAAAGGGGACGACGTTCTCCGTATACCTGCCTGTAATCGATTCGCCGCCCGCCGGCCAGAAGGAGGACGAGCTTTATCCGAACGCGCCCGCCGGGAACAGGGAGCTGATACTGATAGTCGATGACGAGAGCACGATAACGGACATGACGAAGACGATACTCGAGGAATACGACTATAAGGTGCTGGTCGCCCATAACGGCGAGGAAGCGACGAAGATATTCCTCACTCATAAGGACGAAATTTACGCCGCGATCATTGACATGATGATGCCCGTCATGGGTGGGAAGACGACGATACGCATCCTGAAAAAAGAGAGTCCTTCCCTGAAGATTATAGCCATGAGCGGATACCAGAGGGAGCACGAGCTGGTCGACCTGAAAGAATCCGACGTGGACGCGTTCCTTCCGAAGCCCTTTAACGCCGAGACGCTTCTCCAGACCCTCAGCAACGTGATTCATTGAAGCCCGGGAAGATACGCTCGGCTAATTAGTTGCGGAATATCATTTTCCCCCTTAGTAAGCAAAAGTTCGCGGATATCGAAAGTCCTGGTTTGGGTTCTATCTATATGCTTCCCTTCTGTGTCGGAAGGAGTGGAGGACGACATCACGGCTGGAAATATCATATCTTAGTCTCCATTCGCCTTTACGTATTCTGAATTGACCGTCTCCCGGCTTAACGTCCTTTAGCTGCTTTATATCGTGAGAGCGAGTTACGTTTTGAGGATCGGTCTCGAGGATTTCTACCGTCTGCTCAAGGTACTTCTTAATCTCTGGATTTTTTCTGACCAGCTTTCTGAATTCCCTCTCGAATGCCGGTGTAGTGAGTACCTGGCACGTGCTTGGCATAAAATTTGGTTCGCGATTCTATCCTTTTATCTTTCTTAGAAAATCGCGGGCGGGACGGGCTTTACCTCTTCTATACTCATCATAGCTTTTTCGTATCTGTTTTTTTATGCCAATATCCCTGACCTCCAGGTAGTCCTCGAACTCGTCGATGTCCATGATTCCGGCAACGGGTATCCCGTCCTTTTCCAGAATGAAATAATCCTTGTCAATTCTGACTTTCCTTATAACCTCGCCCAGATGCCGGCGCGCGTCGGTCAGGGGAAGGCGTTTTACGATACGCTTTTTATCTGCGGGCAACGGGTTCTCCTTTACATCCCGATTGAACAATATTGATTAACGTTGTTCAATTCTAGGTTAATATGCATCTGACAATTGTCAATGAGCTTTCTTGCATCTCATATCTTCCCGCCATCCCCCGGAAAAGTTTCCGCCACTCCGCCATGTCCGCCGGTTATATACCCCCGCGAAGGCGGCGGAATGGCGGAAAGGAAAAATCCACCCTGACCTATTTGGACTTCAGAAGGATGGAGCTGGAAGTTAAGTTCCTTCTGTGCTCTTTGAGATAGGGCGTCCGAATGTATTTGTTTTCAAGCGGTTTTTCCATGGATTATGAATAGTCGAGAAATCAGCGTGGATCGACCTATTTGTTTTGTTTTCCACGAAGATTGGGCGAGACATTTACATTGATGTATTCAGCATAGGACGTCCGATTGTTCGCTTGTTCACAACCGTTGCACGCTCGAAACAGTACTCGCTCACATTCGTTCTTTTTCTAAGGAGGGAATTAAGGAAAAAGACGAGATCCTGAAATGATCCTGAATCAAGTTCAGGACAGGCGGGGACATGGTTCAAAATGACTGATTATAAGGTACACCCCCCACCCGCACCCTCCCCCCTCCTGTAGAGGGGGAGGGAAATAAAAAAAGGACGAGATTGCCGCGCTACGTTTCACTGCACTCGCAATGACGGAGAAAAGGCAAGTCGTCAGTTCCCTGAATCAAAGAGCGCGAGGTACTGCCCTGATCTTTCCTCTATGGCGCTTACAGTCTTCTTCATGTCCTCGCCCGTGATGCCGCTCAAGGGTTTCATATCCCCGTCCACCCCGAGCACGAGGCGGCCGTTTTTAAATATATACCCCGAGAAAGGACCCTTATAATAATTAATCTGCCCGCCGAGGTAATATACCGCCGTCTCCCACTTCATCCTCCCGGCGTCGTCGGGCTCGGTGAACGTGAGTCTCACGGGCTTTCCGTCCTCCGTCCAGAGCACGAGCTTTCTTTTTTCCCAGCCCTTCTTTCCGGGCCCGAGCGTCTTTTCCGTTTTCTTATATTGAG
>JAHKKQ010000102.1 GCA_020027805.1 Candidatus Dadabacteria bacterium | reverse complement strand
AGGGGGTCTTGTCCGTGGAAAACCTCGTGTCTCTGTAGATCCGGAATATCGATTTATCGATCAGGGGGATAGCCGATACGCGGGGGGAAATTGTTTTGAGACGTTCCCCCATTTCGACTACGAAATCCTGGGCGGGCCTGAGCACACGGTCTTCGAAAACGCCCCGGTTGGACTCGAACCACTCTCTGCTGTTGTTGAGCTCGAGGTCCCTTAAAAAATCAAACGTTTCTTTCGAGAACCCGCCGAATTCACCGTCGCCATCCATACAATCATCCTCACAGGTTTGATGCCGGATTTCAAGCGTGAAGATATTGAATTAGGGGGCAAGAAGCGGAGTGCGGCGTAATTGCAAAACCGGCACTTTATTAATACACATGAATATGGAGGCCTGTAATGTCTTCGACAATGACGATAAACTATTCTACGATGACGCTGTTTCTAAACGACGATGACCGCTGGGAGGCCCTGGAGCGGCGCGACCGGGGCGCGGACGGTATATTTTACTATTCCGTGCTGACGACCGGGGTCTACTGCCGGCCTTCGTGCTGGTCACGGCTGCCTAGGCGGGAAAATGTCCGTTTCCATTCGACACGCGAAGAGGCCGAAAGGAAAGGCTTCCGTCCGTGCAGGAGGTGCCGCCCGAATGAGGCGGCTTTCCATGACGAGCGAACCGCCCTTGTGGTGAAAGCCTGCCGCCTGATGGAAGAGTCAGACGATATGCCGGGTCTCGATACGCTTGCGAATACACTCGGCATGAGCCGTTTTCATTTCCACCGCGTTTTCAAAGCTTCAACCGGTCTCACTCCGAAAGCTTACGGCGCGGCCATTCGCGCGAGGCGCGTAAAGGAAGAACTGTCCCGGAGGGATAGCGTGACGGGTGCGATCTACGGCGCGGGTTTCAATTCAAGCGGACGATTCTACTCGGCGGCAACGTATATGCTCGGCATGACGCCCACCGTATTCCGCTCGGGAGGGAGGGGCGAATCTATTCGCTTCGCAGTCGGTGAATGCTCTTTGGGCGCGATCCTCGTCGCGGCTACGAAGAAGGGAGTCTGCACTATCACGCTCGGAGACGAACCGGACGCTCTTGTCCGCGACTTCCAAGACCGGTTCCATAACGCGGAGCTGATCGCAGGCGATACAGAGTTCGAGAAGCTCGTCGCGCGCGTCGCAGGGTTTGTCGAAGCCCCGAAGATAGGCCTCGATTTACCCCTCGACGTGATAGGGACGTCCTTTCAGACGCGTGTGTGGCAGGCGCTCCGCCAAATCCCTCCGGGCTCCACGGCCAGTTATACGGATATCGCGGAGAGGATCGGGGCACCGAAAACAGCGCGCGCAGTGGCCAAGGCCTGTGCGTCCAACAACATCGCGGTCGCCATCCCCTGCCACCGCGTTGTACGCAAGGACGGCTCTCTCTCCGGCTATCGCTGGGGCATCGAGCGGAAGCGGAGCCTTCTCAAGAGGGAATCCGAATAAATAACTTCAATGACGTATCGGCATCAGATAACGTTATAGCCGCGCTTCCTGCCCGCCAGCAATCTCACGAATATAACTATGTGCGTGAATATGATTATAGGGACAAGGTACACCCCCACCCAAACTGTTTTGATTTAGGCATCGTTGTGATGGAAGAGCAGGAGCTTGACTGCCGTAGTTAAGAAAGTGAACGAATGCTTGCATTCATCCCCTGAAAGATTTTCACGCTTCAACACGCGATTTTCTCAACGCAAATTCTGTAATGTCGGGGAAGGAAACAATACGCCCGTCGACCCTTCGATAGGCTCAGGACGAACGGGATGGGATTTGATTGTCGGCTGCTATGAGGAGTTGGCAAAGATCGTAGATACGCACAATGTATGTGTCGCGGCTGGAAGCCGCTCCCGCAGATTTGTTGGGTGATGGAAAATCGTAAATCCACCCTAACCTACTTGGACTTCAGAGGCATTGAGCCGGAAGTTAAGTTCCTTATTTGCTCTTTGGGGTAGGGCATCCTAATGCTCACTCGCTCGCATTAGTTCTTTACAAAGGAGGGAATTGAAGACAATGACATAAAGATAGATTTCTGGTTTTGGTTTGTGAAGATTGTATGCTACGTCGTTGTAAGTTGTTTGCAATCAACCAAGAGTGACCAGTTCTAACGCTCGCTCAGAACTGTTGCTCGAAATGACAAGGTTGTCTTGTTTCATTTTTAAAAGAGAAAATCAGCGGAGACGGAATATATTGATAGGGGTATAAACCGAGCCGTCCCGCCTGGTCTCGCTCTTGACGACGCCGATTTCATCTATCGTGAATCTATATTTTTCGGGTATCGGCAGGGTTTCTTTTATCCTGAGCCTGTTCTTGATCCTGCCTATGGTCACATGCGGGAGGAACCCGCGCGTCTCCCCCGGGAACCCGAGGGGCTCGAACGCTTCGTCGATCCTGCCCTGAAGCGAGGAAAGCTCCGGGTTTTCGGATAACCCTATATACAGTATCCGGGGAAGCTTCATGTCGGGGAACCCGCCGAAGCCGGTTATATCAGTTTCGAACGGGGAATATTTTCGGACGAGGCCGCCTATAATAGAAGACACATCAGGCACTTTCGAATCCTCGACGCTGCCCAGGAACTTTAGAGTGACGTGGAGCTTGTCTCTCTCCGCCCACTTGACGCCTTCGCACCGGGACTTCAGTGCCCCGATATACTCGTCCATCCGGGCCCTTGTCTCATCCGGAAGGAGCGCGGCAATAAAGAGTCTCAATAATTCACCCGCTGAGTGACGTCGTTACGATAATTCCGAACCGGGGGGCGCAATTGCCCTATTGTGACCTGCACCATGTGGGAAAGGATTTTCCCCCGCCCTGGCTGAGCCGCCTCTGGTTCTCCCCGTTCACGTACATAATGTATATGTCCTTCGCGGCGTTCCGCGTGGAGCTGAAGGCGATGTAATGACCGTCTGGCGACCATCCGGGGTTCTCGTTCCTCGAACCCGAAGTGAGACGCTGCTCGCCTGAGCCGTCGGGATTTACAGTGAAGATGCTGGCGCCTCCTCCCTCGACCTTTACGAAGGCTATCTTGTTGACCTGCGCATTCGGCGACCACGACGGGTCGGTGCTGTATCCTCCCGAGCTTATCTTCCTTACGCCGCTCCCGCTTGCGCTCATTACGTAAATCCCCGGGTTGCCGCCCCTGTCGGACACGAACGCTATCCTGCCGCCGTCGGGAGACCACGTGGGCGATACGTCTATCGAGTTGCTTCTGGTGATGTTTATCGGTTTTTTCCCGCTCGCATCCGAAACGTATATGTCTCCGTTCGCGCTGAAGGCAATCCGGCTGCCGCTCGGGGACCATGCGCCGGT
The DNA here is from genome assembly GCA_020027805.1 of Candidatus Dadabacteria bacterium. GTDB lineage: Bacteria > Desulfobacterota_D > UBA1144 > Nemesobacterales > UBA2774 > 2-12-FULL-53-21. The sequence goes on along the minus strand of JAHKKQ010000102.1, from coordinate 4,402 downwards.
CTGTTCGAGCTTGAATGCGCGGGTCAGCCTCCGCTCCGAAACAGACGGGCTCAGTGTCATGATGTAGAGGTCCTGATCCCAAACCTTGTCGGAGTTGAATATTATTTCGTTGCCGTTAGGGGAGCAGTCGGGGGACATAATGAGCGAGCTGTGTCTCGTGAGCTGTTTCATATTGGCGCCGTCGTAGTCCATAATAAAGAGGTTCCTGCTCCTTGTGCCGCCGAGCACGAATGCGATCCTGGACGTAAAGAAGCCGTCGTTGCCGGTGATCTGCTTCATTACGAGGTCGGCGAACCTGTGCGCCGCCTCCCTGACCTTGCCCGGCGTTGCCTCGTACGACCTTCCGAGTATGGGACGCTCTTCCCTTACGTTGAAGAGCTGGACGGCATACTTTAATTTTCCGCCGCTCGACTGGTATTGCCCAGCTATTAAGTAGTCCGCGCCTGCGTCGAAAAACGCCTGGAAGCTGATGTTATTGACGTCGCCTATTACCTGGCCGCCCGCGCTCACCTCAAAAAGGGCAGCGTTCTCGAGGTCGTTCCTCAGGACTTCGGCGAACTCGCGCCCTTTCGGATCGGCAGACCCAATGCTCGAGAGATCGGGGATGAATATCGGTATCCGCTGAATAATCGGACCCGTGACATCCGGCAGTTTAATTTGGGAATAAGCTCCCGTAGCGATCGTAAAGAAAATAGAAACCGACATTAAGAGAATTCTAAAAGCCATCATGGTCCTCCCTCTAAATCTGTATATAGATTATTCGAATGATGATAACCGAAAATAAATTTAGCCTATGGGAGAATGAAATGCCAGCTTAATTGCGAATATCGGGTAAAAACAGGGAATTTATTCCTCGAGCTCCACGTTCCAGTACGAGATATCGACGAAGTTCAGAAACGGCTCCCATTCCTTATACATTACCGCTTTTATATATATATTGGAAAATGGATCCCAGAGGGGTTTCTTGGGTCTCCTTTTGAGCCTCATCCTCGCCTGATCGGGGGTCTTGCCGCCTTTTTTCCTGTTGCAGTCGACGCAGCAGCAAACGACGTTGTCCCAAACGCTCCTCCCGCCCTGTGAGCGGGGAACGACGTGATCGATAGTGAGCTCCGAACGGGAAAACTTTTTCGTGCAATACTGGCAGGCGCCGCCGTCCCGCCTGAATATGTTGATACGGTTGAACTTGGCCTCTTTCCTGATGACGCCTTCGTATCTGACGAGCACTATCACGCGGGGGGTGAGTATGACGGTATTTACGGTCCTGATTACGTCCAGGCTCCCCTTCATCGCGGATATCTGCGACCAGGACTCGAAATCGAAGGTCTCGTAATCGGAGCCGACAGCCTTGGCCACTCCGCTGTACATAAGCACGAATGCCCTTTTTACGCTTGTGATCGTGACGGGTACGAAGTAGCGGTTCAGGACTAACACGGGGGCGGTCAGCATACGGTAAGAAAATGTACACTTTTTTATAGTGCTATTCAAGTAAAAATGTGTTAAAGTCGCGTTAAGATATAACTATTTTAGAATAACGGTGAAAAATAGAAATTACTTGACTTATAGGCTCTTCAGTTCAAAGTATTAAAGGAAGCCAATGAATACACTCACATCCGCTTTTTTAATTCAGCTCGTCCTCTGCGCAATACTCTTTGCGATGCTTTTCTATTTAATAACGGCAAACGCGAAGATTAAAAAAGAGATCGAGTCCGAAACCGTCAGACGAAAAGACACTACGAAGGTTTAACGAATGTATCCGGAACTGATTAAAATCGGGAACTTCTCCATATCCTCGTTCGGCGTAATGATCGCTCTCTGCTTCATCGCCGGGTACTGGGTGATAACCCTCGAAACCAAAAGAAAAGGGCTAAACGAGAAGCTCGTCGGGAACCTGTTCCTCGCGACGATGGCGGGCGGGATCATCGGCGCGAAGCTGTTATACGTATTCGAGAACGTGCCACTGTCGGAGATACTGAGCCACCCCCTCGACAACCTGCTCTCGCGGGGCGGGCTCACATATTACGGCGGGTTTTTCGGAGCGATAATCCTTACCTGGATTATCGCCCATAGAAACCAGCTCAGCATGTGGGTCGTGGGCGACCTGGCTGCACCGGCACTCGCGCTCGCATACGCCATCGGGCGCGTCGGTTGTTTTCTCGTGGGGGACGATTACGGAGTCCCGTCCGACCTGCCCTGGGCAATGGCCTTCCCGAAGGGGCTCCCGCCGACGAACGTCCCCGTGCACCCGACCCAGTTATACGAAATCGTACTCATGTCCGTCGCATTCGTATTCATATGGAAGATAAGAAAGCTGGAAAAGCCCGCCGGATGGCTCTTTTCCATTTACCTCATCATAGCGGGGCTCGAGAGGTTCCTGATCGAATTCCTGAGGAGCACGACGCCGAGCCCGATACCGGGCATCTCCGTCGCTCAGCTTATGGCGGTCCTCCTGATAGTTATAGGCGCATATAAGCTCTACGCCCTGCATTCGGCGGGTGAAAAAGCACCCGAGCCCGCGAGCCGGAAAAAATTCGGGAAGAAGAAAAAGGCATAATTCAGGAAATAAGCACCACTCGTTACCATCAAACCATCTCTTCCTTTCTATTGAACCCACGTTGGGTATCTTTTATGCACCATGAACAAGATAAGCAGTAATGACCTAGTCTTAGCGGCCCTCACGGGCGTGCTGTATCCGCTCACGTTCATGATCCCCTACACCGGGATACTCGCCTGGGTGCTGCTCATCCCTCTTTTTTGGGCGATAGAGAGTAAGTCCGCGCCGGATGCATTCAAGCTCGGGCTGCTCGCCGGGCTCGTATCCAATCTCGCCGGCACATACTGGCTCATAGGGACCCTCAGCAGGTTCGGCGGGTTCCCCATTATCGTAAGCGTCCTTTTCATTATAGTTCTGAGCGCGTTTTCGGGTCTCTCTTACGCGCTATTTTCATACATCGTCACGAAGCTCGGGTTCCTGAGGAAGCCGGGCGTCGTGTCCGCCCTTCTCGTCGCCGCCGTCTGGACATCGGTCGAATACCTTTTCCCGTTCCTCTTCCCTTACGGCATCGCCAACTCGCAGGCGGACTATATACCGGTCATTCAGGTCTTCGACCTCTTCGGGGTCTATGCCCTGAGCTTTATAATCGTCGTCGTCAACGTCGCCCTTATGAGGGTATTGAAAAAGGCGACAGGGGAATCCCCCCTTCCGGCAGGAGAGATAGCGCTCGCGCTCGCGCTCGTTGTCTCGACCCTTGTATACGGGTACATCAGGATAGACGCGGTCGACAGGGAGATCGCCGAGGCCCCCAAGCTCAGGATAGGGATGGTGCAGGCGAATTTCGACTTCCTCGAAAAGTCGGAGAGCCAGGAAGAAGTGGTGACGGAGAGGCATAAGGAGATGTCTCTTGCCCTCAAGTCGGCGGACCTCATCATATGGCCGGAGACGGCGATCCAGGCATGGTTTCCGACAGAATCCGATTATCTGTTGGTAGGGGACAAGATGGGCGTGCCTCAGATGGACGGGAAGTTTTTCATAGTTGGCGGCATGTCGTTTACGCCCAAAGATCCGGACGCCGAGGTCCTGACGGACGAGGACCTCACCATGTACAACACCGCTTTCCTCTCCGATTCGAACGGAGTGATCATCGGAAGGTATCATAAGATCAAGCTCCTGCTATTCGGGGAGTACCTGCCGTTCACGAACCTGATACCCGCGCTCAGGAATATAAGCCCCGCTTCAGGCAACTTCACGCCAGGCGGAGAATTGAACCTGTTCGAGATCGAGGACAAGGGGGCGAGGATAGCCCCTATAATCTGTTACGAGGACATCATCCCGTCATTCAGCAGGAGGTTCGTCGAGAAGGGCGCAAACCTGATAGTCAACATCACGAACGACGCCTGGTTCGGGAGGACGGTCGCACCTTATCAGCACCTGATAGTATCCATTCCAAGGACGGTCGAGACGAGGAGGTACCTCCTGAGGTCTACCAACACGGGGATAAGCGCCGTTATAGACCCCGTGGGAAGGGTGGTCGCGAAAACGCCTATTTTCGTGAAGACCAACCTCGAAAGCGAAGTGGGACTCATGAACGGGGCGCCGACGCTCTACACGAGAGTGGGAGACGTCTTCCCCGCGGCATGCCTCCTATTCTGGGCAGGGTTTGCAGCCGTTACAAGGCTAAGGCGAAAGAATACCCGTTAGGGCGTTCAGGAATGAGTCGTTCTCATAGGGCGTCCCGATCGTTACGCGCATACAGTTCCCGAGCCTGCCGGGCTTGTTGAAATTCCTTATGAGCACGTCCCGGTCGATCAGGGCCTTGAAGACGGAGTCGGCATCCCCGACCTTGAAGAGTATAAAATTGGCGTCGCTCGGATAGGCCTCCACGCCCGTCATACCGGAAAGAGATTT
>JAHKKQ010000101.1 GCA_020027805.1 Candidatus Dadabacteria bacterium | reverse complement strand
GCAGGTGACGGGGCACCCGCTCGGTGAAGAGATAAGGAAAAGAATAATAGAACCCCTCGGTCTCGACGGCACCACATACCCTACGACACCCGATATGCCGGAGCCGTTTGCGCACGGTTATGGGTTCGACCCTTTAGAGGATATAAGCTTCACGGACCCTTCGTCGTCCTCGGGCTCGGGCGCCATTATATCGAGGCTCGATGATCTCAGGAAATGGGGGGAGGCCCTCGGCAAGGGAACGCTCCTGAGCGCGGAGCTGCAGGCCGAGCGTATAGACAGCCTCATGCCGATAGTCTTCGATCCCTGCGATGATGACGACCCGGACAGACCCAAGAGGAGCTGCCCTGAATACGACAAGTACGGTCTCGGTCTGGGCGAGATCAGCGGTTGGATAGGGCACACGGGAGAATACGTAGGCTATACAGCCCTCGTGATGTATGAGCCGAAAAGCGGCTCCGTCGTCGTCATTGTGACGAACATATTCGGCGTAGCGGAGCACGTGCCGACCAAGATTTTCAAGGAGTTCGCGGTGATATTGAATCCGGAACTCGCGGAATAAATTCATACGCCTGCCGAGATCGACGAAGCGGGCAGGGGGGTTATGAGGAACGAAGAATTGCCGTTCACGAGTGACAAATTCGGGTTTGAATAGACATTAGATTATATTGGGAGGAGCAATGAAAAGAAATAAAACAGTTTTAGCTCCAATATCCATTATTCTGCTTCTGTCCTTCTTCTCTATCGGGGGTTGTGACGGTAATAATACACAGGGCTCGCCAATCCCCGATGGAATTTTAGAAGTAATGCAAAAGCCCCTATACGCGAACGCCGCCTGGAGCCTGAGGGTGGTCGATCTGGATACCGGGGAAGCAATCTATGATCTTAAACCGAACGTTCTCGCGTTTACGGGTTCTGTGAGGAAGCTATATTCAGTCGGGCTTGCGTTAAATGAATTAGGGCCTGAACACAGATTTAAAACCCCCGTCTATCGGCGGGGGGATGTCAGCAAGGACGGTACTCTGACCGGGGATTTAATCCTCGTGGCGAAAGGCGACCTCACGATGGGGGGGAGGAATACGCCCGAGGGCACGGTGGCGTTTACGAGCTTCGATCATACGGAGGCCAATTCACTCGGCAGCGCGATCCTGACGAAGCCCGACCCGCTTGCAGGTATCGATGAGCTGGCCGCGCAGGTGGCGGCATCTGGTATAAAGAAGGTCGAAGGGGACGTTGTTATCGACGCCAGGCTCTTTGACCACTTCAGGGTGCCGAACGGTAACGTATTAATAACTCCTATTATCATCAATGACAATCTTGTGGACGTGACCATAATCCCCACGGAGCCCGGTCGGCCTGCGATAGTCGACTGGCGTCCCAAATCCGCTGCTTTCGATGTAGAAGCCGACGTTATAACCGTTCCGGAAGGAGAGACAAAGGAAATAACTCTTTTCTCTTTCAATCCGACCTGCATAGGTTTTGCGGGCTGCATCGGTAAGGTGCAGGGGCAGATACCGGTCGGTTTTAAGCCCGGCCTCCCGGGTGTGGAGACGCTCGTGCAAACTTTCAAAGTGGAAGACCCTGCGTCCTATGCACGGATAGTGTTCATCGAAGCTTTGGAGAGGGCCGGGGTCGAAGTCACTGCGGCCACGATTGCAAAGAACCAGTCTGATAATCTGCCCCCCCGGAATTCATACACGGAAGACGCCAAGGCTGCCGAGCTCGTATCGCTTCCCTATTCACAATATACAAAGCTTATATTGAAAGTAAGCCACAATTTGGGGGCTAATTTGAGTCTCATGCTTTTCGGTCTCGCCAAGGGAGTGAGGACGATAGGGGACGCCCTGGCGGTGGAAAGAGAGACCCTGATCAATGATTTCGGTCTGAAAGGGTCGGAGTTCAATTTCCCCACGAACGGGAGCGGGAGCCCTGACAGCCAGGCTGCTCCGAGCGCGACGGTAAAACTTTTGATAGAGATGAGTAAACGGGGCGTTTTCATCCCTTATTTCGATTCGTTCCCGATATTGGGCGTAGACGGCTCTCTCGCGGCAGTGGGTGTTAACCCGCCCAATCCGGTTATCGAGCCCGCGATAGGAAAAGTATTTGCCAAGACGGGAACAACAGTTCTCGACGGGTTTTTCAAGGCGCAGGTCTTTGCCGGTTATATAGACGCGAAGAGCGGCAAGCGTCTCGCTTACGGTTTATACGTGAACAATATAGGCCAGCTGCAGAGCATAGCCGAGGCAATTGCGGTTTTTAGCGACGAGGGAGAAATATCGGCTATCATCTATGACCTGAATTGAAGGTTAATAACCGTCATCCGATCCCATATTAACGGGGCTGGTTCTCCGTTTATCTCACACCTATTGAAGCGGATCACTCGCCCGATTCAGGGAATACGACCACGCTCTGATCGAGCGGGAGCTCGTTTTTATGTATCCCCGGCTTATCCACCGGCACCACTTCGAGCGGAATACCCTCTATCTCTGACTTGTCGAATGCCTCTGTCGAGGGGGCTTTTTCCCTGCTCTCGAATTCGTCAATCAAGTATGGCAGGCCGTTTGAGCCGAGCGTGGACGGGCCGTCCATTACGTGGAAGTGGAGGTGCGGGGCGGAAGTGTTTCCAGTGTTCCCGACTATTCCCATGACCTGTCCGCGCTTTACCGTGTCGCCCGCTTTAACTTTTACGGTCCCGGGCTTTAGATGCGCGTATAATGCGTACTTCCCGTCCCCCAGGTCGAGCACTATGTGGTTGCCGTCCGCTTCCTCAAGCGTCATGCCGGGGGGAAGCTCGCCCGGTACCTGGTCTTTATATTTGTCCACCGCTGTAATTACCTTTGCATCAGCCACTGCGAGCACGTTTTTTCCGTACGCGAAATAACTTTTTACGTCTTTGGGATCCCCGGTAAAAAGAAATCTGTCCGCGTTTATCATCTCCCAGTCGATCGCGAAACGCTGCGCGACTACGAGTCTGTCGTCGATGGGCATCAGGGCCCGGATGTGCCTCGTCGAATCGCAGCACCCGTCAGCCGCAACCCAGCCTTTGCCTTCGAGCGGGGGGCCGATAACTATCGCGTCGGGGGAGCCGACTACGGTAATGCCGGTCATATAGGCGTAGGATTCTGAGTCGGCGGGTATTCCCGCGAAATTCTTGAAGCCTTCCGGGATGCCGTTCGGGACTGAGAATGTAATGCTGTGCTCTATATGAGCGGGGATCTTGCTTTCTTCAAGTGGAAAGTGGACGAAGACTATTCCCGCTTCACCAGGCTGAAGCGTGGTCGAGGGCGATCTGTCCTTTATCAGCTCCATGCGGCTGCCGAGCTCCTCGCCCTTAAACGATGCGACGGATTTGCCGTCACCCAATACATCGATCGAGTCGATTGTCCACGCGAGACCCGTCGCGTTCAGGGCTTCGAGCTCATAGACGAAATGGTGCATACCGTCCGAGCCTTTGACCGGGTCGGGCGCGCTGATGACGGAAACGACGACAGGGGTGAATATGCTGTCGGGTTTGGTCCCGGGTTTTGCCGAATCCTCCGCATATGCATTGGAGCTGCCAAAAACCGATGGAATAGCTTGTACGATAATTGATACCGCGATTAATACGATAAGTGATGATTTTGGCATTGATTTTTTTCGACCCCCGGGAATGTTGAATTTACATTGTGTATTTGATGTATGCCGACATTCTATCATGAATCACGGACGGATAGTAACATCTTAAGTCGAAACTCATATGACCTGCAGGAGCAGGCCGGCGAATTGAACTATCCTGTAGGGTACGTTCTACTGGGAGCGTCGGTACCGATTCTCCTCAGCATATTCGCGAGCAAGGCCGCGTCCGAGCTCCGCGAGCCCGATACGCTCCCTTTTGTGGAGGTGGGCGTGCTTGCCGGATCGGTTCGATTCCGGGTGTATGTAATCAATTCGCAATTGCTCCGGCGCATGGATAAGATATATTCCGAATCAATGAGTTCAGTCGGTCGATTTTTATTAATTGCGAAATGAGCATATAATTTGCAGAACGTCACAGACACCCATACGATCACAAGGAGGAACAATACATGAACGGCACATCCATAGCGGAGAGCATCAGACGGAACTGGGGCTGGCTGTTCGCCCTGGGCATAGCGTATATAATTATGGGTCTCGTGATAACCGGGTCCCCGATGGCAGCCACAATCGCGGTAGATATATTAATCGGGTTCGTCCTGATAATCGGCGGCGTGATTTCTATAATAGGCGCATTTTTTACCGGGGACTGGAAAAGGCTATTGCTCATACTCCTTAGCGGCATCCTGTATCTCGTCGTGGGCGTGCTTCTTCTCAAGAACCCGATGGCGGGCGTCCTCACCCTAACCATACTCCTCGCAGCTTTTTTACTCGTCGAGGGATTTTTCAAGATAATCCACGCGTTTCAGATGAAGCCGGCGCCCAACTGGGTATGGCTCCTCGTGAGCGGGGTGGCTTCGGTCATCCTCGGGATCATGATATGGGGGGAATTCCCCGAGAGCGGCGCCTTTATTATCGGCCTCCTCGTCGGAATTTATTTCCTCATCAACGGCCTGACGATGGTTATGTTCTCGTTCGCGCTGAAAAGTAAATAAGGAATGAAGGAAGCGGGCGCATCGAATTTCAGTGTGCGCTCACAGTCCTCCCGGCTGCCCACTCCCTTAACCGGGATATCTTTTCCGCCATAATCCCGGACAGCGGCTGGGTGGCGGATATCTCGCCCGCGAGCGTGCCGGTGTCGAGCTCTTTCTTTGCGGAGTAAGAGGTATAGAGTCCCGAAACGATGACCTGCTCGATCTCGGCCCCGCTGAACCCTTCCGTCATCTGAACGAGTTGGGAGAGGTCGAACAGGGAAACGTCCTTGCCCCGTTTTTTGAGGTGTATCTCGAATATAGATTTCCTTGTTTCTCCGTCGGGCAGGTCGATGAAGAATATCTCGTCGAAGCGTCCTTTCCTCAGAAATTCGGGGGGGAGCTTTTCCACGTCATTTGCGGTTGCGACGATGAAGACGTCCCCGCTCCTCTCCTGGAGCCACGAGAGGAATGTCCCGAAAATCCTCGCCGATACCCCCCCGTCCTCGGTTTCGCCCCCTGCCGAGAAAGCCTTTTCGATCTCGTCGATCCACAACACGACCGGGGACATCTTCTCAGCCGTTTCCATCGCCATCCTGAAATTCTTTTCGCTCTCACCGATGTACTTGTTGTAGAGGCTCGAAGGGTCCATCTTGAGGAGCGGGAGCCCCCATTCCTTTGCAACGGCCTTTGCCGACAGGCTCTTCCCGCATCCCGGCACGCCCAGAAGCAATACACCCTTTGGGAATGAGAGCCCGAACCGCGCGGCTTTTTCGGGATCTGCGAAAGACTCTTTTCTCTTCGAGAGCCAGGACTTGAGCGTCCTCAGGTCGGCGATGCCGGACATCCCTTCTTCGGCGGGGTAGTATTCGAGCACCCCGTCGCGCTCTACGATTTCTTTCTTTGCCTCTATGACCTTCCCGATGTCTTCCGGGTCGAGAGTCCCGTCTTCGACGATGATCCTGGTAATTATTTTCTCGGCCTCGGTCAGCGTGAGTCCTTTCAGGTTATTGAGGAGCCTGTTGGTATCTTCCCCGGAGAGCCTCACGTCAGCTTTTATTCTGGAGCGGAGGTCGCTCACTACGCGGCCGAGCAGTTGTTTGTATTCGTCCCGTCCGGGGCCGGTCAGCTCGAAGAAAGCGCTCGATTGTTTGACGCTGTCCGGGATTTTAAGGTTCTGCCCGGTTATGACTATAGAGCCGTAGTTCTTGGTATATGGGGCCGCTGCGTCCTTAAGCATTTCAGAAACGGTCTTGTCCTCGAGCAGGTCTCCCGCGTCCTTCAGGTGGTATATTGCCTGAAACCCCGCTGCTTCTATGTGTTTCAAAGCCAGCGGGAGGTCCGCGGTTCCGTAGACAGGCCCCTTCGATCCTACGTCCCCGCGGCTGAGTCCCTTCGTCCTGGTCCAGAAGAAATAGGGGATTCTCAGACGGCCGGCAAGCAGCTTGAGCAGGGTTTCCGCGCGCTCATCTTCGGCGGATTCCATGAATATGATGCTGTAATGGGAGCGTATGAGCAGCTCCAGGTCTCTCAGGTTATCGTTCGATTTATTCATGAGCGGTTCAGTCTGAATTGCATGTTCCGCAGGAGCGGATAATTTATTGGGGCTCCTGATTTCAGCTTAAAGATAGAGCCGGGAAGACTACATATCAAGTAAAATATTAGATGGACTCGAGGGCTTCGGCCCGGTCCTGCGTCGAGGGAATATTGTATAGAAGAATAAGGCTGTTATTGCTCTTGATAATCTTATTATCGGTGCTGGCGTATTATTACCGCAGCGAGCTCGGTGTTGGGTTCGGGTACGCGAGGTCGAGGATGATGCCGGATACGTCCGCAGCCGGCTCCCGGAATGCCGCATATATCAATCCCTGGGCAAAAGTAAAATTGATCCCGTTTGAGTCAGGATTCGAGCTCCCTGTCTATCTTACGAACGCCGGTGACGGCTCGGGAAGAATTTTCGTCGTGGAAAAGGCGGGGCGCATCAAGGTTATTAAGGACGGCGAAACCCTGGAAGAACCCTTTCTCGACATCGTTCATAAAGTGCGCTCAAAGGACAGCGAGTGCGGTCTTCTGAGCGTCGCCTTCCATCCCCGCTACAAGGAGAACGGCAGGTTCTTCGTAAACTATACGGACCTCGAAGGCGATACCATAATTTCGGAATTTCATGCCGGTCAAGACCCTGACCGGACCGACAGCGCCGGTGAGAGGATTATTCTGAAAATAAAACAGCCGGCCCGGAACCACAACGGCGGACAGATCCAGTTCGGCCCTGACGGTTATCTCTATATCGCTATGGGGGACGGCGGATTCTTTGGCGATCCGTCCGGAAACGGCCAGAATATGGACACCCTGCTCGGGAAAATGCTGAGGATTGATGTGGACGGAGGCAGGCCGTACCGGATACCCGCGGGTAATCCGTTCAAGGGCATATCCGGCGCGCGCCCCGAGATTTGGTCGTACGGGTGGAGAAACCCGTGGCGCTTTTCGTTCGACTCGGAGACGGGGGATATGTATATCGCCGACGTAGGAGAGGGAAGGTGGGAGGAGGTGGATGTTCAGCCAGGGGGCAGCGGTGGAGGGCAGAACTACGGGTGGAATCTCCTCGAGGGTTCCTACGAATTTAAACTCCACGACGGTTATGATACGAGAGGACTCACGCCCCCCGTCGTCGAATACAGCCACGACGAGGGGTGCTCGGTTACGGGCGGGTACGTGTACAGGGGTAAAGCGTCCCCCGGAATTAACGGCACGTACTTTTTCTCGGACTATTGTGCGGGGCGGCTCTGGGGTCTCAGGAAAAAGACGGGGGATTCCTGGGAATGGGCGGAGTTTCTTGAAACAGGCCTTTCCGTGAGCAGCTTCGGGGAGGACGAGGCCGGGGATCTGTACATTATCGATTTCGGCAAGGGGGCTATTTACAGGATTGCGGAAGCGGGGGGATAATACTCGTGTCAATGCTCAAGGACTTGGAATGCATAAAGAAGGCATATATATTTTCTACTTTTCCTTGATGAACACACGCAGTGTGGTTCTCGAAAAGGCAAAGAAAGGTGATGAAAAGAAGCACACACGTAGTGTGGTTTATGAAAAGACATTACATAATTTGCTAAAAATCTTGTGTTTAAGCTCAAATCTTTCAATTGGACTGCTAAAAGATTTTTTTACGCTTCAACACGCGATTTTCTTAACGCAAATTCTGTAATGTCGGGAAGGAAAAGCGAAAGATAGATTTCTCGGCTTCGCCTCGAAATGACAGATTCCTTTTAATGTACACCCTCACCCTTCACCCTCTCCCCTCAAGGGAGAGGGAAATAAATATGCGGGTGCTCACTCGCCACAAATTCTGTAATGTCGGGGAAAGCCCTTTTTGTATTCAGAGCTTCCTCACCATGTCCCTGAGCACGTATTTCTGGATCTTCCCGGTCGAGGTCTTCGGTAGCTCCGTGAAGACCACCGTCTTCGGGCATTTGAAATGAGCGAGGCGGGCCCTGCAGAATTCTATTATTTCCCCTTCTTTCGTATCCTCCGCTTCCCGCTTGAGCGTGACGAACGCGCACGGGGTCTCTCCCCACTCGGCGTCCGGGCGGGCCACTACTGCGGCTTCGAGGACCCCGGGGTGCTGATAGAGGACGGACTCGACTTCGAGCGTCGAAATATTCTCACCGCCCGAAATAATAATATCCTTCGAACGGTCTTTTAGCTCGATATATCCGTCGGGGTGCATCACTCCCAAGTCTCCCGTGTGGAACCACCCTCCGGAAAAAGCCTCCTCTGTCGCAGTGGGGTTCTTGAGATACCCCTTCATCACGATGTTCCCCCGGAAGAGCGCTTCCCCGATTGTCTCCGCGTCCGCCGGGACCGGCTCGCATGTTTCGGGGTCGCCGATCGCGAGGCCCTCTTCCACAGTATATCTCACTCCCTGACGCGCTTTCATGAGAGACCGCTCGGCGGAGGGGAGCCCGTCCCACTCGCTATGCCATTCGCATATCGCGGCGGGCCCGTATGTCTCGGTGAGGCCGTAGACGTGGGTCACGTCGAAGCCCATCTTCTCGATCTTCTCCAGAACCGCTGCCGGCGGGGCGGCCGCCGCGGTCATGAAATTGACCCTGTGGCCGAATGCGCGCCTTTCTTCGGCATTCGAATTTATTATCATGTTCATCACGACCGGGGCCCCGGAGAGATGCGTAACCCTGTGTTCCGCGATGGAGTTAAAAATCTTGTTCGCATCGAAATGCCTCAGGCATACGGACGTCCCCGCGAGTGCAGCCATAGACCACGTGAAGCACCACCCGTTACAGTGGAACATCGGGAGCGTCCAGAGATATACCGGGCATCCGGTCATACCCCAGGCCAATATATTTCCGAGGGCGTTCAGGTAGGCCCCTCTGTGGTGATATACGACGCCCTTGGGGTTGCCCGTAGTGCCCGAGGTGTAGTTAAGGGAGATCGCGTCCCATTCATCCTCCGGGCCCAGCCATGTAAAATCCGCGTCGCCGGTATTTAAGAATTCTTCGTATGTAGTTCCGCCTATGGGCTCTCCCCGCCGTCCCTCGGGATCGTCTATATCTATGACCGGAATTTTCCGGTCGAGCATGTTGAGCGCCTTCCGTATTACCTCCGAGTACTCCCTGTCGGCGATAAGGGCCTTCGCCTCCCCGTGTTCCAGTATGAATGCGATGCTGCCCGGGTCCTGCCTGATGTTGAGCGAGTTGAGCACGCCGCCCGCCGCGGGCACCCCGAAGTGCGCCTCGTAATGGGCCGGTATATTGGGCGCCATTACGGCTACCGTGTCTCCCTTTTCAATCCCCAGCTTTATAAGCGCCGAGGCGAGCAGGCGCGAGCGCTCGCAGGTCTCTTTCCAGGTGTATCGTCTGTCTCCATGGATCAGGGATGTGCGCCGGGGAAAGACTGCGGCAGCCCGCTCTATAAACGTCAGGGGCGAAAGCTGCGTATAGTTGGCATTGTTTTTTTCGAGTCCTAATTCATACATGCTGCTTTTAGGTTTGGTCATCCTTTAAATCCCCCGTCCAGGTTAATAACTGTATATCTTAAGTAATTCCCGATATTATTGCTATTGATTTCTCAACCCGCACCCACTACCCTTTTTTCATGGCGAATAAGAAATACAAAGAAGGCGGTGAGCAATCCCTCTTCAAACCGCCCAGGGAGGCGGCGCCCCTGGCGGAAAGGATGCGCCCCGCGAGCTTCGAAGAATTCGCGGGTCAGGCCCACCTCGTCGGTCCCGAGGGCGTGATTCGTAAGATGCTCCGGGGCAAGAACATACGCTCCATGATTTTCTGGGGACCGCCGGGGAGCGGCAAGACCACACTCGCAAGGCTCCTCGCCACCAAGCTCAACGCCGAGTTCATCCAGATTAACGCTATCTCCTCAGGGGTGAAAGAGCTTAGAGAGATAATAGACGGCGCTGAAAAGTCCCTCGATATGGGAAGAAGGACGGTACTCTTCATAGACGAGATACACAGGTTCAATAAATCCCAGCAGGCGGCGCTCCTGAAGAGCGTCGAGAACGGCACGCTCGTCCTGATCGGAGCGACCACGGAGAACCCTTCGTTCGAGGTGATATCACCGCTCCTCTCACGCTCGAGCGTTTACGTGCTGGAATCGTTAGCGAAAGAAGACCTCGAATCGCTCCTCGACAGGGCGCTCAATGAAGACGATATAATCAAGGAAGCAACGCTGACTCCCGAAGCCAGGGAAGAGCTTATACTCCAGAGCGGCGGCGACGCCCGGATAATGCTGAACGCGCTCGAGATAGCGGTCGAGATTACGGGCGGCGACGGCCCGGTCGAGATTACGCGGGATATTGTCCGCGAGGCCTATCAGACTCACCACTACAGGTATGACAGGGGAGGGGAAGAGCATTACAATACAATATCGGCGTTTATAAAGAGCGTGAGGGGCAGCGACCCCGACGCCGCGGTTTATTATCTCGCGAGGATGCTCGAAGCGGGCGAGGACCCGAAGTTCATCGCCCGCAGGCTCATCGTGCTCGCGTCCGAGGACATAGGGAACGCCGAGCCCTACGCGCTCACGCTGGCTACTGCGGCTTTCACGGCCGTTGATTACGTCGGCATGCCGGAGGCGAGCCTTATACTCGCTCAGGCGGCTACCTACCTCTCGGGCTGTCCGAAGAGCAACGCATCTTATATGGCCATAAACGCCGCCCTCTCCGAGGTGAGGAGGAGGCCGGGGGTCGCGATACCGATGCATCTCAGAAACGCCCCGACGAAGCTCATGAAGGAAATCGGCTACGGTAAGGACTATAAATACTCGCACGACTCCGAGGACCATTTCATCGAGCAGAATTTTCTGCCCGAAGAGCTCAAGGAAAAGATCTTCTACGACCCTACCGAGATAGGGCGGGAGGCCAATATTAAAAAGTACCTCGAGCAGAAGTGGAAGAAGAGAAGGAAGAAGGATAAGTGATTGTTTTTACGGGCCCTTGATAAGCCCAAATCGGCTAGGACCAAGCCTTTTGCTCCCCGGCTGCTC
>JAHKKQ010000100.1 GCA_020027805.1 Candidatus Dadabacteria bacterium | reverse complement strand
GGGAGAGTCGTTATTCACGGTCTCTGAAATCCGCAAGCACACGACTACGAATATCTGGGTCATCGGTCGGTTCATTGACAGGAGCATAGGGCTCGAACCGCACATCGCGGGGACTCTTATAAAGATTTCATGACGGGGGTTTCCCAATGAAATATATGTAGTTGCGTAAAGAGACATCGAATTCCTTACCCTGCTTCTGTCGGCGCAATGTTGATAAATCTCGGAGCGGCATTACAATTTGGGCAAAGGAGCTAGATATGAATTTACAATCACGGATATGTATCGTATTAGTGTTAATTATCACTGCCATGCTCTACGCCTTACCTGGAATGACTCAGGGCGGGAACGAGACAGGAGTCGAGTTAAAACCTTCTCCTGATGTAATAAGCAGTGCACAGGATCCTTCGCCTCCCGCGGACGCCCAAAAGTCCGACTCGGTAGGTGAGGAAGTTCTTTCGGTAAGCACGGCGAACTCCCCGGGCGATACTGATTCCGTCTGGATCCAGCAGATAGACGTAAACGGCGACGGGTCCCTGGAATCCGCCGACCTCATCTGGGACGACGAGGACAAGATGCTCTACTTCTATTACGAGGGCGGCTTCAAGTGCAAGAACGGAAGCACGGGGACGGGCGCGGTGCTTATAGGCGTGAACGGCAAGAACAATCCCCGGAACAAACCGGCCGGATCCGGATTCTACGCCGTGTCCCTCGATAAGGACGAGTGCGGGGCCGAGGAAGCCGGGCTCTGGGGCTGCAGGTTCGATGCGGCAGGCAATCCTACTGCTTGCGGGACCGCGGCGGTCGACGATAAATACGACGACATAATAATCCTGACGGCGAATCAATAGCTGCTTGATTTAAGTATCCGGTAAAAGATCAGGGAGATGATCATGAATATGCTGAAGAACTTTTTTGTAATCGCGCTTACGGTGGCGGCGCTAACGGCAATAAATCTTACAATTGCAAACGCGGGAGACATCAATGCCGACGGCATAGTCGGAAAATGGAAGGACCCGGACGGAACGGCTATTGTGCAGATAGAGAGCAAAGGCGGATACTACGAAGGCGTGGTCGTGGAGGACGCGGAGAACCCTGACGTGGTTTCAACTATTGTCTTCAAGAATCTGGTTTACGACGCCGCGGACAGTGTGTGGAATGGCACCGTCTACTCGATAAAGAAGAGTAAAGACTTCAATGCCAAAATCCGGATGGACAGCGGTGATAACTTTACCCTGACCGTTAAGGCCGGATTGGGGTCGAAGAAGATCGATTGGGCCCGGGTCGAATAACAGGCCTTTTTCGATGTCGTTCCCTCTTCATATTGTATAATTTTTTGAAATCGATAAGATAAAATCAAAGCCCCATAGTGATGCGGAACAAATTACTACCGATCGCAATCTGGATTATCCTCGCGGCTGCATCCGGCTGCGGCGGGAGCTATTCCCCGAAACCGCCCGAGGAAGTCTCTTTCCTGGACAGGGCGGAGACCCAAACCCGTAACGGTGTAACGGTTACCGTGGCGGTGCTCAGCCGGGAGGAGAGCGAGGAGGTCTTCGGAGTCGACCTCTCCGCTAACGGGGTCCAGCCCGTCTGGCTCGACATCGAGAACAATACCGGAAAGCCTTACTTCTTTATGCCGATCGCCCTCGATCCCGATTATTTTTCGCCCAACGAAGTCGCTTTTATGAACCACTTGAAGTTCAACCGCAAGGCCAACAGGGAGATGGACGAACATTTCTCGAAATACGGCATTCAGATAGAGTTCATCATGCCGGGCGAAAGGGATAAGGGGTTCGTTTATACAAACCTCGACCCGGGGTTGAAGTTCGTTAACGTGACACTTTACGAGATAGACGGCACAGAGAATTTCTTCTTTTATTTCGAAGTGCCCGGGATTCAGCCCGATTACGAGAACGTCGATTTCACTACGTTATATACCAAGGACGAGCTGGTTCAAATAGACGACGAGGCTGAGCTTCGGAAGGCCCTGGAAGCACTCCCGTGCTGTACGACGGGGAGCGACGGCGGGGGCGGAGGAGAGCCCATAAACATAGTCCTCATCGGAGACCCGGACGATATATCATCGGCCGTGGTACGGAGGAAATGGGACGTTACGGAAGCCGATACGGGAAAGTTCAAATTCGACCTCGGCCGGGCTTTCTCTCCGGAAAGCTACAGGACGTTCCCGATGGCAAGCCTTTATCTGTTCGGCAGGAGGCAGGACGTGAGCCTCCAGAAATCGAGGCGTGAGACGGACGCGGCCTACCGTCAGAGGAATACGCTCAGGCTCTGGCTCACACCGGTCAGGTATAGGGGTAAGACTGTGTGGGCGGGTGCCGTGAGCAGGGACATAGGGTCCGACCTCAGAATCAGGAAATACTGGTTCGCGGCACAGGAGATAGACCCCGATATCGACGAAACGAGAGACTATCTGGTGGAAGACATAATACTATCGCAGAATGTGGACAAGCTCGGATACGTAATCGGCGTCGGGGAGTCGGCGTCCGGGGACCCAAGGTACAACCTGGGCAAACTCCCATGGTGGTCTGACGGCTACAGGGCTGTGCTCCTCTTCGGGAAAGAACAGAAAACTCTCGGAGACCTCGAGTATTTCGATTGGGAGGATGTGGATGACATCTACGACGGGGGTACGGACGGGACCGGGGCTATAGACGAAGGAGCGCAGGGGAAATAACTCAAATGACGCCTGTACGGAAAGGGTTAAGTATGCGGTTCCGGATATTCCTCGTGATTTCATTGTGCCTCATGCCGGGATTATGGGGATGCGCCTCTTACTGCGCTAACCAGGACCCGCGGGACGCAAGCATGTTCGGCACACCCCCTGCGAAGGGGTGTAAGGTATATGCGCCGTCTTCCGACCCCGCTAAGGATGTGCCTTTTAAAGTCAGGGCGGAGACCCAGTCGGAAGACGGGATATCGGTCACGGCGGTCGTGCTGAGCGATTATGAGAGCGAGAGGATATTCGGAGTCAACCTTGCCCGGAACGGTATTCAGCCCGTATGGCTTGAAATCGGCAACACGACGGACAAGCCCGTCACCCTGATCTATGTCACGACTGACCCCGGATACTATTCCCCGAACGAGGCTGCGTATACGAACTACAGCTATGCGAGTCCCGTCAATGAGGAAATGAACGAGTACTTCAACAAGCACAGCATCAAGAGGGAGATACCGGCCGGAGGGGTCCTCTCGGGATTCTTTTACACGAACTGGGACCCGGGCATTAAGTACCTGAACGTAAGCATCTACGGAGAGGAGCAGGAAACAAACTTCGTGTTCTATTTCGTAATACCCGGAATAAAGCTCGACTACCAGAGGGTCGACTTTGACAAATTGTACAAGGAGGACGAATACGTTAATTACGAGACCGAAGAGGAGCTTCGCCGCGTGCTCGAGGCCGTCCCCTGCTGTGCCACGCGAAAGGACGGCACCGGAGAGAACGACGCGCTCAACTTCTTCGTCATCGGGGATACGGACAATATAATCTCCGCGTTCATCAGGAGGGGATGGGACGTCACCGAGCCTATTTCAGTCAGCTCCGGCTTGAGAGCGTTCAAGGCTTATTTCTCCGGAGCGAGATACAGGACCTCCCCAATGAGCAGCGTGTTCGTATACAAGCGGGCCCAGGACATCGGGCTTCAGAAGGCGCGGTCGACCATACACGAGCGGAACCACCTCCGCCTCTGGCTCATGCCCGTCCGGTATAAAGGCATGGACGTATGGATAGGGTCGGTGAGCCGGGACGTAGGCTCCTACTTCACTTTCAGGACGCCGTGGTTGTCGGCTCACGCCATAGACCCCGATCTGGATGAAGCGAGGACGTACCTCGTGCAGGACCTTCTTTTTTCGGGAGGCGTCGAGAAATTCGGATATATTACGGGTATAAGACCCTCGACGCCGGATGACCCGCACAGGAATTTTATGAAGCAGTCCTGGTGGACCGACGGATACCGGGCCGTATTCGTCTTCGGCGATGATCCGGTTACGCTCAACGAGCTCGATTTCTTTGACTGGGAGTGGGCAGGGGAGAACGGCGCTGAGGTCATCGAGTTCATCAAAGCCATGAGCGCCGGGAGAAAACAGGGCAAGCCGGCCGCTCCGGCTCCTATAAAACCCGACTGATTTAAAGGCCGTGTGAGCCTTATCGTGCCTGTCTCTCGGACTCTGCTCGGACACAGGATGTCGTGTGTCTTATATTACGACAATTCTGTTAGAATACGCCAAAATGCAATCGGGTCTCTCATCTACGCTAATGCGTTTCTAATATGGGTCTGACATCGAATTATTCTGTAATATCCGTGGATACTCCAATCAGCATAAGTGAGCCGGAGACCGCATCTGCACACTTGTAGTGGCCGACTTTTCACTTGGTATGCCCCTTGCAAGTCAATTATCAACTATGACAGTGTATCCAAAAGAGTTTTTGCTCAAAGATAAGAGCAGTGTTATTATCAGGCCGCTTCTTGAGGGGGACGGGGATTTAGTTCAGAAGTTTTTTTCGACTATACCCAGAGAAGATCTCATTATTTATAAAGACGACGTTACGAAATGGGAATCGCTCGAAAACTGGTTCGTGAACCCGAATTACGAGAAGGCGGTCGAGCTCGTGACGTTGAGAGAGGATGAGGTCGTTGCGAAAGGCACGCTCCACTCTCAGGGGCTTTACTGGCCCCATGCCGCCGAGGTGAAGCTCGTGGTTCATCCGGGGTACAGGGGCAAGGGTCTCGGTTCCCAGATGTTCAGCCTGCTTCTCTATGAAGGGCTCAAACACCAATTCCAGAAGATAATCGTGAGGTACATCCCGGACAATATCAGCTTCATGAAGATTCTCGGCCATTACGGGTTTGAGCCGGAAACCGTGCTTAACTATTACGTGCTGGACGAGGCTACGAATGAGCAGAAGGACCTCGTGATCGCTTCCTACGACCTGCAGAGCTGGGAGCGCAGGTTCGAGTTTTATACCTACGTTTATGGCAGTAAATAATGGCAAATTGTCGCCGCATAGATTGTAACTCCCCGCATTAGATGATATTCTCATCTTAAATTCAAAAATATCTTTTAAATACTTATCCCTTGGATGTTCTCGGTATGAATGATCCGAAAAAGACAAAGAAAGAGCTTGCTGCGGAATTGGAAGAGCTCCGGAAGAAGATCAAATCATATGAAAGTCAGGACGGCGGGGAGAGCGGATTATTCGGGGACGATTACAGCTTCATAGTCGAATCCGTACCCAGCGGGATAGTCATGACGGACGAGACCGGGAAGATTATATTCGTGAATTCCCTCGTAAGTGCGACGCTCGGATACGGGAACGGGGAGCTTCTCGGAAAAAGTATCGAGATTCTCGTCCCGGAACGCTACCGCAGGGCTCATTCCGTATTCAGAGATACGTTCATGAAGTCGCCGATCGCAAGACCGATGGGGAAAGGGCGTGATCTTTTCGCCCGGAAGAAGGACG
The DNA here is from genome assembly GCA_020027805.1 of Candidatus Dadabacteria bacterium. Classification (GTDB taxonomy): domain Bacteria; phylum Desulfobacterota_D; class UBA1144; order Nemesobacterales; family UBA2774; genus 2-12-FULL-53-21. The sequence goes on along the minus strand of JAHKKQ010000100.1, from coordinate 2,287 downwards.
GTACCGAGTTCCCGGTGGAGATAGGTCTCAATCCCGTGAAGACTAAAAACGGGTTCGTGGTGTTCAGCACCCTGGTCGATATTACGGAGAGGAAATTGGCCGAGAGGCTGCTGCGGGAAGGGGAAGAGAGGCTCCGCGGGATAATGGAAAATACGTCCGACGCCGTGCTGCTTTTTGACGGCGATGGCCGGATCGAATCCGTAAACAGGGCGGGGCTTGTGCTTTTTACCGGCAGCGAAAATGGGGATATCGGGAACATTCGGGAAATAATCACGCCTGAACACAAGGAGAGCTTTACGGCGAAGCTGAGAAATGCGAAAGAGGGTGTTTCGGTTACGGACTTCGAGACGGAATTGATGAAAAAAGACGGCAGGAGAGTCCCTGTGAGCATCAGCCTCGTTTATATGAGCCACGGCGGCGGGAGGTTCATCGAGACGGTGAGAGACATTTCCGCAAGAGTAGCGATGAGAAAGAAAATAATAGAGCTCGAGAAATCCCAGATAGTGGGGAGGATGGCTGAAGGTTTCGCCCATCACATGGGTACTCCGCTCGCATCCATGCTGCTCAGGGTACAGATGCTCAAAGAAGACGTATCGGATATAGCGGGATGTGAGGGGATAATGGTGAAACTGGATTCGATTGAAAGACAGGTCCTCTACGGCCAGAAAGTGATACAGAGGCTCCTCAAGTTTGTCGGCAACCCCATAAGCGAAAAGTGTCCCGAGGACGCGGCGTCCATTCTGACCGAGTCGGTCGACCTCATCAGGCCTCTTCTCAAGAAGAAAGCTATAGATGTACTCGTGGAAACGGAAGATAATTTAACGATACTCACCGACACGAATTTACTCCACCTCGTGTTCACCGATACCATAATGAACGCAGTCGACGCAATGCCCGGAGGCGGGTCGCTCACTTTAACCGCATCGGGCGATAAAGTGCCGGGCTTCGCAGTAATAACGATAAACGATACCGGGGACGGTATTCCCAAAGAGATTATTCCTTACGTGTTCGAGCCTTTTTTTACTACTAAGCCTGCGGGCATGGGTACGGGGCTCGGCCTCTCGGTCGCAAAACGCATCATCAGCGACCACGGGGGGGATATCTCGATAAAGAGCAAGGAAGGGGAGGGTACTTCCGTGACAATAAAACTACCGTTAAATTCGGGGGAACAGCCATCGTGACCAATGAGAAATTCAAAGTACTTGCGGTCGATGACGATAAGGAGTTTCTGGAGGCCGTCAAAGAGCTTCTCGAACGTAATAATTACGAGGTGATAACCGCGTACTCGGGGAAAGAGGCGCTGGAGAAAGCGGCCGAGGAAAGCGGGCTCCGCCTGGTCCTGCTCGACCTCGTGATGCCGCTCATGGACGGATTCACGCTTCTCGAAAAACTCGTTGACCTGATACCCGGAATCACGGTGATAATGGTTACGGGGCAGGGAACCGTACAGACTGCCGTCGAGGCGATAAAGAGGGGGGCTAAGGACTTCATAACCAAGCCCTTCGATAAAGACGTACTGCTGAATAAGCTCGATATGATAAGGAAGTCGGAGGAGCTCGAGAGTAAAGTAAGCACGCTGAACGTCCTTCTTTCGGAGAAATACGGCTTCGACAATATAATAAGCGGCTCGAAGCTGATGAAGACGGTCTTCGAGAGGGCTTCCGCGGCTGCGCATAGCAATGCGCCCGTATTCATAGTGGGCGAAACCGGCACCGGTAAGGAGCTTCTCGCTAAAGCGATACACATCCGGGGCGAGAGAGCGGGCAAACCCTTCGTCGGTGTTAACTGCGGGGCTATACCGAAAGAGCTTCTCGAGTCCGAGCTATTCGGGTACAGGAAAGGGGCCTTCACAGGAGCGGTGAGGGATCATGAGGGCTTATTCGTCGCGGCGGACAAGGGGACTATATTTCTCGACGAGATAGGCGAGATGCCTAAAGAGCTCCAGGTCAGGCTGCTGAGAGTGCTCGAGGAATATAAAGTGAGGCCCTTAGGTTATACCCAGGAAGTAACGCTCGACGTGAGGGTGATATCCGCGAGCAATCATCCGATTGATGAGCTCAAGAAGACTTCCCTGAGGGAAGACCTCTTCTTCAGGCTCGCTGTCATAGTAATCGATCTGCCGCCTCTGAGAGAGAGGAGGGGGGATATACCCCTCCTTATCGATCATTTCATCAACGGGTTTAATAAAAAATATTCGAGAAAGGTGAAGGGGCTCTCGGAAGGGGCTTTCAGCTCTCTCTACAACTACCATTTCCCAGGGAATATAAGGGAGCTCGAAAACCTCATC
>JAHKKQ010000099.1 GCA_020027805.1 Candidatus Dadabacteria bacterium | reverse complement strand
ATCCGGCCTCGATACGATGGACAGGAGCTTGATAATCTCGATCGACCCTGTGACCCTACGGACGAAGGTGGAATCCGTTCCCCCCGACGTAGATTCCGTTCCGTTAATTTCCGGCCCCGGGATTCAATCCGGCTTTCCCGGCGCAATATATAGAGCCGCTTCCCGAAAGCTTTCCGGTCTCGTTCAATCCGTGAGCATCTGCCTCGACAAACTCTATGATTCCCTTTTTAATCGTCCCGGTGAAGATATTACGGATGGCTATGAAAAATCGCCCTTCACGGGCATTATGGAGAGGATCGACGGTTTTAACTCCGATGTCAGGGATTACTTCGACAAATACGGTGACAATGACCTCGTAAAATCAAGACAGTATCTGCTTCAAAATGAATCGGGTAACGAGCTTATAACCGGGGACGGGGCGCTCCGTAAAATAATTTGTCTTTACTCCGCGTCGGACGTATTGTCGCAATTCTATCAGAAGAAGACAGCGAGTCTTATCAGCTGGATTTACGTCCTCTTCTTTATAGCCGTCGTGCTCTACGGACTTATCGACTGGAGCTCTTACCTCGTCCTGTGTTATATAGGCCTCATCCCCGCGATCGCGCTGCTCGTAAAAAAGACCTCGAGGGACAGGATCGAGGACCGCTTCCTCGACTACAGGGGGCTCGCGGAGGGGCTCCGGGTCCAGTTCTTCTGGACGCTCTCCGGGATCGACGAGAACGTGTCCTCGCATTACCTGAGCAAGTACGAGGGCCTGCTCACGTGGATAAGAAAGGCAGTGAGAAGTGTCGAGATCGTGACGGTAAGAACGGGGAGTGCGGAACACGTTCCGGTAAACAATACATTCCTGGATATTACCAGGAAGCTATGGATAGAATCCCAGCTGGGTTATTTCGGTACCAAGAAAAGACCGCTTTTGGTGAGGTCTCAGCAGTTCGGCAATATTATGTTTTTGTCCTTCGTATTGACCCTTTTGGTCGCTCTCGTGTACGGCATGTATGTCTTGTTTGCCGGGGTGGGGAATAGCGAGGCGATAAATAATTTTCAGATCCTCCTGGGCGTAATTGCCGCCGTGGGCGTAGCCGCCCAGGCATACAAAAACAAAAGGGCATACGATGAGCTCGAAAGGAGGTACAGCCTCGCTCAGCAGACATATGCCTCGGCGAAGAGGGAGCTCGAGATTGGCAAAGTGCCTCCGGAGAGTATCCTCATCGCGGTCGGCAGGGAGGCCCTTCTCGAGAACAGCGACTGGCTATGGACCCACAGGAATGTCCCCATAGAGGTGCCCAAAGGTTAGAACGTTATGAACGCGTTGAAGAAAATTGAATCCCCCCCGAAAGCCCGTCTCGCGGTCAGGGTCGGCGTTACCGGCCACCGGCTGAACGGCCTCGATAAGGCCGACATCGCTGCGCTCAGGATGCGGGTGAACGAAGTCCTGAAGCATATAAACGGCGTTGCCGGCGAAGTGAAGTCGTCTTTCGAATCTCAATATTCCGACGGCGGGCCGCCTGTACTGAGGATAATATCCCCTCTCGCGGAAGGAGCGGACACACTCGTCGCTGAAGAAGCGCTTGCAGAAGGATTCGAGCTCCAGTGCGCGCTCCCTTTCGGCCGCCGGGAATATGAAAAGGATTTTACGGACGGCCTATCTCTCGGCAAGTACCGGACGCTCCTGGGGACCGCTACCTCGATACTGGAGCTCGACGGCTCGCGGGCGACGCCCGAGGTCGAGAACGAGTCTTATCAGGCCGTAGGCCGGATGGTGCTCGCCCAGAGCGATGTGCTTATTGCAATATGGGACGGAGAGGACGCGAAAGGGAAGGGGGGCACCGGTCAGATGGTGAAGGAAGCGCTCATTAGCGAGATCCCGGTGGTTTGGATAAACTCCGGCGCCCCGCACGACATGATGGTTCTCATGGGCGGAGAATACGAAGGGTTTAAAAAAGTGGGCCTGCGGGAGCTGGAACTCAGACTAAAGAGGGTCCTTAAACCCGAGCACCCGAAGAAACCCGACCTCAGCCGTACGTACTTTGATGAAAAACAACCGACATGGACATGGGGTTTCATATTCGAGGCCTTCTGCGATATATTCGCACGGGACAGGGTGGATACCGGGGGGGCAAGGGTCAGGGATTTCAACGAAGCGACGGCAGCGGAATGGGAGACTGTTTGGGATTCGTGTCCTGACTTCCCGCAGGCCGTGAAGGATCAGATTAACGAGAAGTTCCTTGCTCACTACACCTGGGCCGATATGCTCGCCAATTATTATTCGAACATCTACAGGAGCTCATTTGTGGCTAATTACCTTATGGCCGCTATGGCGGTCTTATTCGCACTCCTTCCGCCAATACCGGGGTTTGAGAACCTGTGGGTACTCTGCGAGCTCGCTTTGATTATCATGATAATAGCAATCACGGCAGTAGGGAACCTGAAGCATTGGCACGAGAGGTGGATAGATTATAGGCTTCTATCGGAACAGATAAGGCATCTCAGGTTTCTCGCGCCTCTCGGCCTCACCACCCCGGCGTTCAGGGTGCCGGCCCACGATACATACGGAGACCCCAGGAGCTCGTGGGTAAACTGGCATTTCAGGGGGATTGTCCGCGAAGCGGGAATGGTAGGAACGAGGATAGACGGAGAATACCTCACATCCTACAGGGATTTCCTCTCGAGGCAGGAAATATCCGCCCAGATAGATTATCATAAACGCAACTCACCCCGCTTCCACAGGATCCATCACAATCTCCATCTAATTGGCGGGGGACTCTTCGTCCTCACTCTTATCGCGTGTTTAGCTCATCTGTATGTTCACAACGACCTGCTGACCATTCTGGCGGCCATATTGCCTGCATTCGGCGCTGCGTTCTACGGTATCCGGACCCATGGGGAATTCGAGCTGATAGCGAAGCGGTCGGATGCCATGAGCGCCCATCTGGAGAATCTCAGGAACGAGATCGAAAAGACCGATTTTGTACCATCTTACAGACTCCTCGGCCAAATCGCTGAAAATACGGCCGAGGTAATGTCATCCGAAACACTGGACTGGAGAATTGTTTTTCAATCCAAGCGTTTGGTGTTGCCTGGGTAGTCAATCACAGCTATAATCCTCCGGTATTTCCTCTGGAGGAGAGGGGGGGAACAGATGGCTCACGATGTTTTTATCAGTCACTCCGGAAAAGACAAACCCGTAGCCGACGCCGTATGCGCGACACTGGAGATCGGCGGCGTAAGGTGCTGGATCGCGCCGAGGGACATCGTGCCCGGCACGCAGTGGGGCGAGGCGATTATAGATGCCATAAGCTCGAGCCGGGTCATGGTGCTCGTGTTCTCTTCCAATGCCAATGAATCCCAACAGATAATCAGGGAAGTAGAACGCGCGGTCAGCAAGGGCATACCCGTTATCCCGTTCAGGGTCGAAGATGTCGACCCCAATAAATCCCTCGAATATTTCATTAGCGCACCGCACTGGCTCGATGCCCTGACCCCGCCCCTCGAAAAGCATCTGGGGCAGCTGCTTTCTACAATAAAACTGCTGCTCTCAAGACAAGGACCGCGCCCCGAACCCCCCTCCGATGAAAATGCCGCGCGAGCAAGCGGAGCCACTCCATCCGGGCCCCAGAGAGCCGGTCGGGAGTCGGACACGCGAATGGAAACCATCAGGCCGCTCGAAAAGAAGGATTATTCCGGCGGAAAATCTTTCCTCGAGGATAAAAAGAAGCTAGGCGGTCTGATAGCCCTAGTCGTGGTTTTAGGATTGGCCGGGTATTTGATATTCGGCGGCGGCGACGACAATGACGGGACGAACAATAATCAGAACCAGATCATACCGGGCCCGTCCAATCAGTATCAGCCCCCCGTATATACCCCGTCCCCTCCCGGTCCGTACGACAACGAAGGGAACTGGGGGGCTATAGCGATTGCGCCGAGCGGGGGCTGGGGTTTTTCTACGAACATGCCCTCGAAACAGGCGGCCGAGAAGGACGCTATTGAAAGGTGCAGTCAATTCAATACGGGGTGCGAGGTCAGGCTCGCGTTCAATAACTGTGCTGTATATGCCACGGCCCCGGACGGGTCATACGGGTGGGCGACGAATACTACCATCGACCTCGCGAGAAATAATGCAGTAAGCGAATGTCACAAGTATACGAATGACCTGTGCTCCTCGTTTATCGAATTGTGCTCCGACGGGAGCGTTAAGAGCGTCAATGAATGGGCTGCGATAGCGACTGCCGAGAACGGGCAATACGGCTCCGCATGGAACTATCCCACGCGGGTTCAGGCGGAAAAAGCGTCGGTAGATGAGTGTGCGAAGTACGGGCCCAACTGTCAGATGAGGATTTCGTTCACCGACTGCGGCGCTATAGCGAGGAGTGAGGACGGCGCTATCGGATGGGGATATTATGCGGACATGGGCCAGGCGGTCAAGGCCGCGATGGATGAGTGCGACAACCGGAGCGAAAAACCCTGCAGCATCCTCACCCAGCTCTGCGCGGACGGGAGCGAGAGGAAATAAAGTAATCCGGATTCTTCAATTGCCGGGTTTTTTAACCGGCACGGCTTCCATAACGACCTCGGGTGAATCACGGTCGTTCTCCAGTCCTTCGTATCTCACCCATTTGTGCGGGGGGGCAACCGTAAACCAGAAGTAGGTCTTCGGGAAAAATACTTTGAACACATTGAGGGCGCCCAGCTTGGGGACGAGCTCGACTTTATAGCACTCGACTTCCCCGCCAGGCGTCTTTATCGTCTCACGCCCCTTCTGTTTGAATTCCACGTTATAGAGATCGGGCTCGTTAGTCAGGAATTGGGCCTTGACCGTATCGTCCGTACCGAAAGGGAGCGATCGGAGCGCAAGGACTATTCCCTCTACGATCATCAGGTCCCGTTCGGTCTCGAAAGATTCGTTTACAGAACTGTTGTTTTCGTAATCTTCCCTTACGAATGTCACAGTGCCCTGAGACTCATCCACTGCTTTCCTTTCGGTCATTAACAGATTCCCCTGCATGTCCCTGACCTCTGTCACTGCTTGTACGGGAGTAAACGCAGCCCCGGATTTCCACACCGAAACGGATTCCCATTTCATATCCCTCGTGTAAGGGTTTGTAAGTCCCTGCGCGTTTAGCACCAACCTTACCTTTGACTCGCCGCTTTCGATAAATTCATCCAGCGTCCAGGTCGCTTTCCATCTCGTTCCTCCTTCTTTGTAAGAAGTGATAAAGGAGCCTTCCTCTTTTTTGCTCATGGGGGGCACGCTCATCGGGTGCGATGTGATCGGGAGAAGCAGAACCGGGATTATAATGAATACAATTTTCCTATAAAAAATTTTTATATTTGTGCAGGTATCGCTGATGCTGCGGAAACGCGGGGTCATAGCTCTTCTCACGGATATAGGTTTATAATATAGCTTAAGTTTTATTGTTCGGTTAGAAATGCTATGATGTCGGTTTGCAATCAGGACTTGTAACAAAGCGCTTCAGCAATATTTATCGGAGTGATAATTGAAAAAACTTCTTAGAGGACATTATCTCATCCTCGGGATAATCGCGGGCGTGATTCTCGGCGGGATCGTAGGCTCGTTTTATCCCGAGACCGGCGTTAGAGTCGGGTTTCTCGGGAAGCTCTTTATAAACGCTTTGAAAATGATAGTGCTCCCGTTGATCCTGGTCACGATAACGCTCAGCATCATGAAGGTCGAGAGGATGGGCTCGCTCGGTCTCAGGACGTTCGTCTACTTTATTTCGACTACCGCCCTCGCCGTTATTCTGGGCATAGTCCTCGTCAATCTTATACATCCCGGCGTAGGGGGAGCTGTTCTCACGGGCGAGATACCGGAAATAATAAAGGGAAAGGAGAATATGAGTATCGTCGAGGTGCTCTTATTGGAATTCATTTCCCCGAATCTCTTCGAATCGGCCGCGGAATTCGACGTACTCCCGCTCATCGTAGCGTCTATTTTATTCGGCGCCGCGTTCGCGGCTCTCGGAAGGGAAAACAAGCCTGTCGTCGAATTGTTCACGCTGCTCGACAAGGCCGTGATGAAGGTGGTGCACTGGATAATGATATTCACGCCGCTCGGCATTTTCGGCCTCATCGCCGAGCGCATCGGCCTGGCCGGGGGCGGGAGCCAGGTGATCGCGCTCGCGGCCGAGCTCAGCACGTATTTTCTGTGCGTGGTATTGGGGCTTTTCATACACGGGTGTATCGTATTGCCCGCGATACTGTTTCTGCTTTCCGGAAGAAACCCGCTCGAGTACGTCCCGCATGTGGGCAAAGCGCTGCTCACCGCGTTCTCGACGGCTTCTTCTTCGGCTACGCTTCCTCTGACGATGGAAGGAGTAATCGACGAGGCTAAGGTGAGTCCCAGAGTGGCGAGGTTCGTGCTTCCCCTGGGAGCGACCGTCAATATGGACGGGACCGTGCTCTACGAAGCGGTGGCGGCCATATTCATAGCCCAGAGCTACGGTATAGAATTGGGCATACCGCAGATGGTCATCGTGTTTTTTACCGCGACGCTCGCGTCCATAGGGGCTGCCGGAATACCGGAGGCCGGGCTCGTGACGATGGTGCTCGTGCTCAAGTCGGTCGGACTTCCGATCGAGGGAATAGGGCTAATACTTGCGATAGACTGGCTTCTCGACCGCTTCAGAACGACGATAAACGTCTGGGGCGACTGTGTCGGCGCAGCCGTTATAGACAAATATGAAAGTGAAGGACAGGGTAAAGTGTGACGAGAGACCGTGTAAATGTACCGGTGGTATTGCACTTCGGAGCAGTCACGGATTCTTTGCCTCGAATGTGTTGCAGGACTCTATATCTCCCGAGTCGAGACCCTTTTTAAACCAGGCTACCCTCTGTTTCGAGCTCCCGTGTGTGAATGAATCGGGCGTTACACGGCCCTGAGATTCCATTTGAAGGCGGTCGTCTCCTATACTGCTCGCGGCGTTCAGACCTTCTTCTATGTCGCCGTGCTCGAGTATGTCACGGGCCCTGTCGGCGTTATGCGCCCAGACGCCCGCAAAACAATCCGCCTGAAGCTCCTGCATGACGGAGAGTCTGTTCGCCTCGGCCCCTCCGAGCCTCCTTTGAGCGCCCTGTACCTGCTCCGAGATGCCGAGCAGGTTCTGAACGTGGTGTCCCACCTCGTGCGCGATGACGTATGCCTGAGCGAAATCGCCGGGCGCGTCGAACCGTTCCTTGAGGTCTCTGTAGAAGTCGAGGTCTATGTATACCTTCTCGTCGGCCGGGCAGTAGAACGGTCCCACCGCGGCTTTGGCGAAGCCGCATGCGGAGTCTACGGCCCCGGAGAATAATACGAGAGCGGGTTCGCGGTACCTGCCGTTGTATTTGACGAACAATTCGCTCCACGTGTCCTCGGTATCGGCGAGCACGACGGACACGAAATCGGCGAGTTCCCTGTCCTCATCGGAGAGAGGGGCACTGTCGTAGCTTGAAGTCGGATCGACCTCAGTGTAGGTGATATCGTTTAGGAGCTTGACCGGGTCAGCGCCGAGAAGGACCGCGATTACGATAAGTATGAGAATACCTATACCTCCGCCCGCGGCTCTTCCGGGAAGCCTCACCCCTCTCCTGTCCTCGATATTCGTGCTCCTTCTGCCCATTCTCCAGCGCATTCGCCTGTCATCCCTCCTGATTCAATTTCCAAAAAGTAACATATAAACCCGCATGCATCCACAAATATTATATACGGATATGCACAAGACCTGGGAACGTGTATCATGGTAATTCAAATGGGAAGCAAGGATCTTTTCTCCTGGAG
>JAHKKQ010000239.1 GCA_020027805.1 Candidatus Dadabacteria bacterium | reverse complement strand
CAGACGAAATCGAGGAGATCAGGCACAGGCTCGTGGAAGGGCTCACGCTCGTCGCGGAATCGGGGAATATACCGGTCGCCTTCGGACAGCTTAAGCCCGTGAGCCACATCGCTTTTCTCTATACAATTAAAGAATATTCGAGGATGGGGATAGCGACAGAGATCTATAAGCGGCTCGAGAACCATGCGCTCGTCAAGGGAGTTGAATTCCTTACCACCGACGCGAGCCGGATTTCGAAGCCCCTTTTCGAAAAGCTTGGCTTTCAGCTCGAGTGCCCGGTAATCGAGAAGCGCAAGGGCGTCGAGCTCGAGTGCTTTAAAATGAAAAAGGCGCTCGGGGTGAATAAAGCAGTTTAAGTCTCGACAACATAATATATTGTGTCTCAGCACCCTGCCGGCCGGGATAGAGAAAATACATGTTGATTCCGACCCCGGAATAATTATATAATCGACTTAAAGACACTTACGGGGGTCACTATGAAAGATTCTTCCGATCAAAACCTCGGTGCATTTTTTTTTCTGATAGCCATGGGCGTGTTTTTCGCCCTCTCGTTTTATCTCTGGTTCAGTTAAGCGGCAAATAAATTTTATTAGCCGTTTACATCCTTATTCTTCAGCAATATTTACGTTCTGTCTTATTATCTGACAATCGACACCGCCAAAGGGCTGGAAACATCGTATTCATTAATGTTTGGATTGGCATAGTTATTGCTCCTAAAACAGGCTTCAAGAACACCTGATACGGCAATGACGAATACGACTGCTACGAGAGAGAACGCTTCGGGAGAGGTATTACCACACAGCCGGTGCCTCCACTGCGGCGAAGCGCTGGATTCATCGAATACCATAGAATCGAACGGAAAACTGTTCTGCTGTAACGGATGCAGGTCGGTATATGAGCTTCTCGGGGCGCTCGGCCTGGACGACTACTACAGCATCAGGGAAGCCCAGAACATACTTAAAACGACCCCCCCGGCCGACCCTGCCTCGGGGGAGGACTACGGATACCTCGATAGCGGGAGCTTCACCGATATTTACGTTAAGGAAGAGAAACCCCTGACGATGATTTTTTACGTAGAGGGGATCGAATGCGCTGCATGCCTCTGGCTCATAGAGAAAATACCGGGCTTCGTACCCGAGATCGAATCCCTTTCGCTCAATATGTCGGACAACACCGCCACGGTCAACTTCACACCGGCAAAGAAATTCTCGTCGTTTCCGGAAGCGATAAAGAAATTCGGCTATAAGGCACACCCCCTTAAGAACGACGAAGATGTGAGCGGGCTTAAGAGAAGAGAGAACAGGAAATCCCTCATCAGGCTGTCGATCGCCGCCGTATGCGCGGGGAACATCATGCTCCTCTCGGCGGCTATATATTCCGGCGCGCGCGGTGTGTTCGAGGAGCAGTTCATGCTCCTGAACCTTATACTGTCCCTCCCCGTCATAACGTACTGCTCCCTGCCCTTTTACAAGAGCGTGCTCGGATCTGTCAGGACGGGCCGGGCGACTGTCGACATCCCCATAGTATTCGTAATATTCGCAGGGTTCTTTATCAGCGCTTATAACTACCTGACGGGAAGCCCTGAAGTTTACTTCGACTCGATAAGCATGTTCGTTTTCCTCCTCCTCGCGAGCAGGTACTTCCTGAGGACGGTCCAGGAGCGGCTTGATGGCAGGGAACCCCTCGGAAAGAGCCTCTTTTCATCGAACCGCGTCCTGGTCAGGGACGAGAGCGCCAGGCAGTTCTTTTATCAGCCCGTGGAATCCCTCCTGACGGGACAGAAAATCAAGCTCGCCGGAGGCGACCGTTTCCCCGCCGACGGCAGGCTCCACTCACAGCGGGCCGAGGTCAATCTGTCCGTGCTCACGGGCGAGAACATACCCCGGACCGTCTCTAAAGGGGAGATCGTTTACGCGGGCTCCATCCTCGATTCGGACGAAGCTGTCCTCGAGGTTACCGGGACTGGGAGCTCGACAAGGATCGGGAAGATACTCGAGGAAGTGGAGCATAATTACAGGAGCAAAATCAGCCTGTCCACATACAGCGACAGATACGCGACCGTATTCACGCTCGCCGTGGGTATTATAGCGGCGGTTTCCTTTTTTGCGGTCTCTTCATATTACGGTGCTTCCGAAGCCCTCGAGAGGACTATCGCATTCATACTTATTTCGTGCCCCTGCGCATTCGTATTCGTTCTGCCCCTGTCGTTCGGCCTCTTCCTCAAATCCGCTTCGGATAGCGGGATACTCATAAAGGACGCAAAGATTTTCGACAAGCTCCCGCGTGTAAAGAACATATTCTTCGACAAGACCGGGACGCTTACGAACGGCGTGTACAGGATACTCAGCTGGGACACGGACCCAAGGGCGTCGAAGGCCGTGTCGGGGGGCACCTCTACTCGCTGACGGCCGAGAGCGACCTGTCCCGGCCGAATGAGATCAACGAAATCATTGCAACGAGGATCGTCATCCGAAAGGACGGGGAGCCCATCTCAGAAATACTCCTCGGGGATTCACTCAAAGAGGACGCGAAATTCGTGGTGACCGAGCTAAAAAGAAGGGGCTACTCGCTCTATATACTTTCGGGGGATAAGGAATCGAACGTGAGGCAGGTCGCGCACAAGCTGCAAATACCTCTCGAAAATGCGTTCTCGGAAGAGACACCGGAAAGAAAATCGGAGATCGTCCGGGAGCGCGGCCGGTCCATGATGATCGGGGACGGGCTCAATGACGCGGGAGCGCTCTCGTCTTCCGACGCAGGCGTAGCAATACAGGGGAGCGTCGGGGAGAGCATGAAGGTCTCGGACGCCTATATAATCGAAAACGACCTATTCACGATCCTGACCCTGATAGATCACGGCACAGTGATACGTGAAACGGTAAGAAGGAATACAGCCTTCTCCATAGCGTATAACGTCGCTGGAGGGGTTTTCGCCCTAATGGGTTTTATCAATCCGCTTGCCGCCGCCGTGCTCATGCCGCTCAGCTCGGTGCTGCTCATAGCCTCCTCGCTTTACGGTCAAAATAAAACTAGGACCCGGGAGGGAGCCGCGCGGCCGTGAACATTATTTTCCTCACGCTGGGGGTTTCTATAACGATTGCGCTCGTTTTCCTCGCCGCTTTTATATGGGCTGCGGGAAAGGGCCAGTACGACGACCTCGAAACACCGGGCCACAGGATGCTTCTAGACGATTATGATACGGATAAAAAGAATCAACAAGCTAAGGAGGATACGGGCAAATGAGTGACGCCAGAGCGGGTAACGCCGCTATTACGGAAAAGATTTATTACGACGACGACATAGTCAAGAAATTTATTTATGCGACTATATTCTGGGGAGCCGCGGCTTTCGTAGTCGGTCTGCTTGCGGCGCTGCAGCTAGCGTACTGGCCTGCGAACCTGGAGCTGCCGTGGCTCACGTTCGGCAGGATCAGGCCGCTCCATACGAATGCGGCCATATTCGCGTTCGGCGGCAATATAATATTCGCGGGCATATACCATTCGACGCAGCGGCTCCTGAAGACGAGGAATTACTCCGACTTCCTCAGCAATTTTCATTTCTGGGGATGGCAGCTGATTATAGTGGGCGCCCTCATTACGCTTCCCCTCGGTTATTCCCACGGGAAGGAATACGCCGAGCTCGAATGGCCCCTCGACGTCGCCATAGCGGTCGTCTGGGTAGTATTCGCGGTCAACTTCTTCGCCACGATAGCGATAAGGAGAGTCCGTCACCTCTATGTGGCGTTATGGTTTTACATAGCGACGATAGTGACGGTCACGCTCCTCCACGTCGTAAACTCGATAGAGATTCCGGTGGCGATGTTTAAGAGCTACCCGGTCTATGCGGGAGTACAGGACGCGCTGGTCCAGTGGTGGTACGGCCATAACGCGGTCGCCTTCTTCCTGACGACTCCGTTCCTGGGGCTCATGTATTATTACGTACCCAAGGCCGCGAACAGGCCTATATACAGCTACAGGCTTTCTATCGTCCATTTCTGGTCCCTTGTCTTCATCTACATATGGGCAGGCCCTCACCACCTCCTGAATACCGCTCTCCCCGATTGGGCGCAGACGCTCGGGATGATATTCAGCCTAATGCTCTGGGCGCCGAGCTGGGG
>JAHKKQ010000238.1 GCA_020027805.1 Candidatus Dadabacteria bacterium | reverse complement strand
CTAAAGACATAAGCAAGGAAATAGCCGCGTGCGACAGCTCCATGTGCGCAACCGGGCTAACCGAGGGCATGACAGTAGGGAAAGAGGATTTAGGGGGGACGATGAGGGTCGTTTACTGGTACGTCACGAATGATGGGCTAATGCAGTATTCTGGAAACGACGACCTTTCGACGCTGGTGCTTACGACGGATACAGCCGACAAGATGGCGGGTAAGCTCACTGTCGACATTACGGACGCAGGCGGGCCGAAGATCGACGTCGAGTTCGACGCGCCGCTTGTGAAGGAATTCAAGTAATAAAACCGTTAGAGCCGACGGGGACAGTCTGCACGCGGCCGCGGCCGCTCCCAGGCGGGGAAATTTCCCGGCACAGGGCACGGCGTCCCCGCTTGCGGCCGATAATGGCTTTGTGCCTCGATTTTGGAATAAATAAATTTAGCTTCGAAGTCGCTCGATAATCATGTAATTTATTTTTAACGGAAGTACCGGAACCAGGCAACCGGGCCTGAAAATCGACAGGAGGTATTAAAGGTAATGAACAGCACAGCCGAATCGATCTGCAAAAATATAGTTTCAATATTCGCATTAATCGTAATAGCTGCTTTCCCCTTCGTCCTGTACAGCGACTGCGACGCGGAAGCCGCCGTGTACAGTAATACGGAAAAGATATACCTGAAAGACATCACCCCGATACTCTACGAGCTTTCGGAAGTAGGCAAATCGGTGAGCGAGAAGGCAGTTAACCTCCAGAACTCGAGCACGGACGTGTGCTCGTACGAGTTCGGCTACTACCAGGGTATAGTGGAATCGCTCAGGGTGCGCCTGAACAGCGTCCCTGCTCCCCCCAGGATGGTAAACGTACAGTCTACGGCGCTACTCGCGATCGGCGACTATATAAGCGGGCTCAGCCTTTATACGAGGGCATGCACGGAGCCCGACTATAATATGAAAGCCAAGATGGGATACGACGGCAGACAGAGGCTCATCGACGCCGACATGAAGATAAGGCAGGTGAACAAGCTGATTATGAACCCCCAGTTCCAGTCCCGGGCGGCGGCCGCGCCCGATAACAGGATCGAGCAGATGTGCGCTTCGACGTGGCCCGCCGACCAGAGGATGCAGGAATACTGCGTTAAAAACCAGACCGAGGCGCTCAACAAGCTCAGTCAGATGAACCGCATGTACCCGGCGGGATCGAGAGAAAAACAGACTATTCAGAACTGCAGCTCCCTGTGGAAAAAGGGGAACACATACGATTACCGTATGGTCGTATTCTGCGTCGAGAACATACTGGGGAAACAGGCGGCTCAATAACGGTAAGACACAGAGCGGCGGGGAGGTATAAATGCTCGAGATTATACCGTTTGAGGAAGGGAACATAATCGGGTTCCACCTAAGCGGGAAGATGGAGGACGATGAATTCGACGAGCTCATAAGCAGGATGGAAGGGGCGCTGAAGGAGCATAAGAAGCTCCGGGTTTACGCAGAGATGGAGGAGTTCAAGGGCATGTCCGTGAATACTTTTATGAAAGACCTCCACTACGGCCTGAAACACTGGAGGGACATCGAAAAAGAGGCCGTCGTCTCGGACAAGGGCTGGATAAAATCCTGGATAGGCTTCGCGTCCAAAATAGTCCGCCACATTGAAGTCAGGGTTTTCTCCTTCGAGCAGAAGGATGAGGCGAAGGAGTGGATCCGAGAAGAGTGACGACAATTTTATTGTAATCGAAACCACGGAAACTTTTCATTTACATATTGTTCATATGAACAACCCTTTTATTCCGAGACCCCTGAACCCCGGCGAAGAGGTGGAGGTTTGTAACCTCGTCGCGAGGTCGTTCAATGAATTTATAGCCCCGGATTTCCCGGACGAAGGCATAGAGGAATTCTTCAGATACTCGAACCCCCGCGCGCTCATCAAACGCTCTGACGGCAATCACTTCGTCCTCGTAGCGGAGGCTCAAGGCTCAATCGCCGGGATGATAGAGATAAGGGAGACGAGGCACGTCTCAATGCTCTTCGTGGACAAGGCTTTTCACAGGAGGGGCATAGGGAAGGAGCTGCTGAGAGCCGCCCTCGACAGAATCGAATCCGTGAACCGCCCGCCCAGAAAGGTGACGGTCCACTCCTCACGCTTCGCCGTGCCCTTCTATGAAAGCCTGGGCTTTGCCAGGACAGAAGAAGAAAAGATCATACACGGCGTGATACACATTCCTATGGCGCTCGTTCTCGATGAAGGTAGAATATTACGCCATGAAAACGCCCCCCGATAAGAAATCCACGGTCGGTGAAATAAAAGAGAGGTTCGACGCTGACGCTGAGCGTTTTTCCAATCTCGAAACCGGGCAGCAGGCGGTGATAGACGCCCCTCTGATGCTCGAGCTAATATCGGAGCTTGCGGTCAGGATAAAGCCCGACGCCGGGGACCTGCTCGATATTGGGTGCGGAGCCGGGAACAATTCGATAGCCATCCTGAGAAAAATGCGCGGTATCAACTGCGAC
>JAHKKQ010000237.1 GCA_020027805.1 Candidatus Dadabacteria bacterium | reverse complement strand
GGCGAGACCCCGGTCATCATGGACGAAAAAGCCGGCAGGGTCCAGGGAGCGGCCGAGTATGCGTTTTTGAACAGAGTCCCGTCTTTTGCCAGAGAGTCTATATTAGGGGTCGATGTCGCGGTGCTGCCGTACGAGGACAGCGCGTCTGCCCTGAGCGTGTCTATAGTAATCAATATCACGTGTTTGACCTTGTGATCGGAGGAGGGCTTAAAGCCGCTCGCTGAAGGCTCGTAGGTTTTTTTCGTCATCACAAATACGGCAGGGCCGACGGCGACGGCCAAAGACATTAAAACCGAGAGCGGTATCGTCGTATCGAACCTGGTTTTTACCAACAGAAAAAATAATCCGAGTGTCAGGACGACTATCGAGAAAAATCCCAGGGATAAATCATAGGTCGTTATCTCGCTGTGTTTGTTAAGCCAGATCATAATCATGATAACAGTCAGAATCAGCGGAATCAGGATGCTCAGCATGGAGCCCGCGAGCGCGCCTGATTGAGACCGGTTTATTCTTTTGGATATATAGTAGGATATAACGAGCGCGAAAATCGAAATAACAAGAAATACGAGTAGTTTCGTCCTGAACATCGCCCAGTCAGCGTCGAAATCGTGATAGTTGACGGAGATAAGCAACTCCGTGACCCCGATACATACCCCGAGCGATATAACGGTCGGTATCCTGTCCAGGTTGAATCTCTTCACGAGCCTCGCTCCCGCGAGATACCACAAGCCGAGCAGCAGAAGGAATGAAAACCCCGCGGTTACAGCTATAGGCAGCAGTATAGACCTGAACATCAGGAATTTGGTTTCTGTGATGACTATCCCGATCGATGCGTCGAGTATCGCAATTGAGAAAGAGACGGCCAGCGCCGCTATTATTATCTGTTTTACCGAGTCGCTTTTTTGTCGCATTTTGCTATATTATTCCCTTCCCGTCATGCCGCAGTCAATTCCGGACGAACTTCAACTTTTCGCCGGGAATGTACTAACGTTTGAATTTTCATTTTCACCTACTTCCAGATCCTCTTGATTCTGCCGATTAGGCCGTCGGTTCCTGTGCTCGTGAGGCTCTCCCCGGCGGTCTCGCCCTCGAGCTTCATCCCGAAGAGGTCGAGGATCGTGGGAGCTATATCGTAAATCCCGATTCCGTCCCTGTATCCCTTCTCGAGATTCCCCGCCCTGCAGCCGTTTTCATCGAGTATGAATATCCCGTTCCAGTCGTGGTTGGCATCGTCGGACCCCGTATCGTTCTCGAATGTGTGTATGTTTCCCTGTCCGACGCTCCCGACCGAGCGCCAGCCGAGCGCCCCGAAATAGACGATAAGGTCGGGGGGGACTCCGTTCGTTTCCCTGTAAATGTCCCCGGGCCTGTATGCCCTGGTTCCGATGTTTTCGCCGTCTGGCCCCGGGATCGCCTCGATCTTGCGTATTAGCTCGGAGCGAATCGCTTCATAATCCCCCGGCTCTATTATCCCCTCGGGCTCTCTCCCCCGGACGTTCATGAAGAGGCGTCCGTAATACCCGCCGTCCCCCCACGCAAGTGTCTTCCGCCAGTCGATCTCCGCGTCGGCGATCCTCGTCTGTTCCCTGGGGTATTGCTTCAGCGTCAGATACCCTTCCTTGATGAGCCATTCGTTGAAGCATATGCCCCCTTCCATCTTTCTCGCGCCGTGATCGGATACCACGATCACGACCGTATCTTCGGGGACAAGAGATAATAACTCCCCGATTTCTCCGTCACAATATTTATAGTATTCCTTTATAGAGTTCTCGAAGGGATTGCCGGGCACGAACTTCCTGTGCTCAGGGTCTATGAAGCTCCAGAACCCGTGATGTATGCGGTCGACCCCCATCTCGACGAGCATGAAGAAG
Source organism: Candidatus Dadabacteria bacterium (assembly GCA_020027805.1). GTDB lineage: Bacteria > Desulfobacterota_D > UBA1144 > Nemesobacterales > UBA2774 > 2-12-FULL-53-21. The sequence goes on along the minus strand of JAHKKQ010000237.1, from coordinate 637 downwards.
TCCCAGGGCTTCGTCTTTATGAGATGCTTTGCGACCTTGAAGTGCTTTTGGGTCTTTTCGTATATCCTTCCGAGGAGCGCTTCCTTGTCGTCCGTCCTGAAGTTCTCGACGTCGAGCACGTATCCGCCCGAAACCTCCTCTATCTCGTCCTTGAGAGGGGCAGGGTAGGTGTAATTGCTCTCGGTCGATGGGGCGAGGAAGCCGCTCACGACGCAGCCGTTCACCGGCCTGGGCGGGTATGTCTGGGGGACGCCCAGGAGGACTACCTTCTTTCCCGAGCGGGATAATATATCCCAGACCCTGTCGCACTTTACGGCCGTCGAGTTCGCTATGGTGTATCCGTCGTAGGAGTGGTCCTTTCTGTTCCTGAAGCCGTAGTATCCGAGCTCACCCGGGTCCTTCCCGCTCATCATTACGGCCCATGCGGGGACTGTGATCGGAGGGTGGCAGGAGTGCATTGGTCCGTAAGCGCCATCCTCCATGAGCTTCCTGAGGTTGGGTAGCTCGTCCTTCCATCCGAAGACGAACCTCGGATCGGCGCAGTCAAGCCCGATGATCAAAAGCTTCATTCACTGAGCCCTTCTTTTGAGTAAGCAGAGCACCGTTACAAAGACAGGAATCAGCAGGATCAGTAAAT
>JAHKKQ010000236.1 GCA_020027805.1 Candidatus Dadabacteria bacterium | reverse complement strand
GGTCATTCGAGATGGAAACGGCGACGTCGCCTTTGGGCAGTGAGTATTCCCTGAATACATTATTTAGCGCTTCCGGTGAGTCAGGAGTGAAGTCGGAGGACTTCGTCCGTATGATCTGCAGAAGCTGGACGTCTCTCAATCCTCTTTTAATCAAGGAGACCCTTGCATCATTCCTGCCTATATCTAACCCTGCGAATCTACCGTACATGTTTAAGTAAATTACTTAATCTTGTCCTCTAAATCTAAAGTAAAGCCCTTTTAAAGTCAAATAGATTCTATATGCCCTTCGCCCTCGAGAGCGTGAATACGGAGACCCTGGAGGCCCCCGCTTTGAGGATCTCCCGGGCGCACTCATCCGATGTGGAGCCGGTCGTAAACACGTCGTCGACGAGGAGTATGAACCTTCCCTTGAAAGATCCGGGGGAGGTGACCGAAAATGCTCCCCTTACATTCCTCCTCCTCTCCTCCTCGTTCCTGAACTCGATCTGCGGCCGAGTGTCCCGGATTTTCTTAAACGTGAGCAGGTCGCACTCTATTCCGCTCCGCCGCGCCAGGTTATATGCCAGTACGGCCGACTGATTGTATTCCCTGATTCTAAGCTTGCTTATATGCATCGGAACGGGGACAACGAGGTCGAACCCGCCTTGGGGAAAGAGAAAATTCCCGATCATCAGGGACGAGAGAAAACCTTCGAGACCGAGCCTGCCCTGATATTTGAACTCATGAATCATGTCCCTGATTTTACCTTCGTAAAGAACGACGGAGCGGGCCGCTTCGAAACAGAAGCCCCCCCTCAAACACCTTCCGCAAAGATGACCCGATTCGCTCCGGGTCGGAGGGGTATCGACGCCGTCATAATTTTCATCGCTGAAAAAACCGAATGGAGTCCCGCACTTGCCGCATGAGGAAAACTCCCTTAAGAACTTCATCTCCGAGAGGCAGTTATCGCATACCAGATACTCACCCTCGACCGGGGCTTCGCATCTGGAACAGACACTTGGAAATATAAGATCGAGCATTATACAGGCGCTGCGAAATAAGCCATAAGACCTTTATCCGGCATTTGAGAATATGATAAAACGCCCTATACCCTCATCGGCATTATCACTGACAAATAAACCTCGTCGCCTTCCGGCCTGAGGACCGCGGGGCTCAGTTCATCGATCAGTCCGATCTGAACCCTTTCCCCGGTTATCACTTCAAGGACATCCATCAGGTACCTCGCGTTGAATCCGAGCTCAATCGAGTCGCCCGAATAATCGAGCGGGACGGTTTCTTTCGCCTCGCCTATCTCGGGTGAAATGGAGATGAGCGTCATTCCACCCTTGTTGATTATAAACTTCACGCTCCTCGTCTTCTCGGACGAGAGTATCGAGACCCTTTTAAGCGCACCGAGAAATTCGTTCCTGTCGAGCGCGAGCGTGGCCTTCGTGACTTCCGGCGTTACCTGGCGGTAGTCGGGAAAATCGGCGTCTATGAGCCTCGCGATAAGTATTATATCCTCCCCTTCGGCCATGAAGAAGTTGTCGCCCACCCCTATCCTCACCTTGTCCGAAAGCTTGAGTACCTTCCTCAGCTCCGCCACCCCTTTCTTCGGCACTACGAAGCCCTTGCCGAACTTTACCCTGCTGTCTATGTCCTTTTCGACGAGCGACAGACGGTGGCCGTCCGTGGCCACGAGCCTCAGGCTCTTGCCGCCCGCTTCCTCGAAGAAAATACCCGCGAGGTTCCTCCTCAGCTCGTCCGGAGAGACGGCAAAAATTGTCTTCGATATCATCTCCTCGAGCAGCGCGCTCTCAACCGAAAAAAGGTTGTCCGAATGGAGCTCCGGAATGATTGGAAAGTCCTCGCTCGGAAGCCCGGCTATTTTGAACACCGCGGACGATGCCCTGATTTCCACCCAGTGGTTCCCGATTTCCTCGACCTCTAACTCACCCGTCTCGAGCTCCTTCACGATCTCGTATAGCTTCCTTGCCGGCAGCGCTATGCTTCCCGGCTTCGACACTTCCGCCGGGGACCACGTGCTCATGGTTGTTTCCAGGTCCGTAGCCGAAATCCCTATCCTGTTTTTGTTGACGTTCAGGAGGACGTGAGAGAGCACGGGCATTGTGGCGCGCCTTTCCGAAATCCCCTGGACAAGCCCCAGTTTGAGTGAAAAATCTTCCGCTCGCGTTTTAAACTTCATAGTTTCTACTCCTGCTACGATATTCAATCATATTATATATATATTAGTAGTAATAGTAGTAGGGCCTGTTAAATTGTTGAAAAGTACTCAAACTTGTCTTAATTAAAAGGATTTTGATGTTAATAAGCCTGTTGACAATCTCGGTGTTCTATCCACAGCTATCCACAGGCGCTGTCCTGAAATGCATAATCCCGGTTCTTCCACAAAACTGTCCACATGGTTATTCACGCCCTGTCAACTTGTTAAACCCTCGATCTTTCTCGAAAGCGTTTTGACCGTGCTTTCGAGAGACGGGTCTTTGCCGAGGTTGTTTTCTATCTTTTTAACCGCGTGA
>JAHKKQ010000098.1 GCA_020027805.1 Candidatus Dadabacteria bacterium | reverse complement strand
GAGCTCCCTCCTCGGCACTGTAACCGGATTATCCATAATTCTGTATAAGAAAGGGGACCTTAAATACGCACTCCCCTTCGGCCCTTTTCTCTCGCTCGCCGCAGTAATCTACGTATTCACGGGCGGCTTCAGGCTCATAAATTAGTTACACACCGGAGCCTAAAAAGAACTAAACTTAGATAAAACGGGATAAGTACGCCTCCCCGGTATGCCAGGGCCCCGTCCCGAGACGCCAGAGAATGAGACAGATAGGCCTTAGAGCGGAAATACTCGTAAACATCCTCTTTATAACAGCGGTCGCCATGTTCCTTATCGGCATAATCGCGTTTAAAGTGACCGAGAAGTTCGCGGTCCAGGGGAAGATCGAAAGCGTCGATACAATTATCACCGCGCTCGAGGGGTCATACCTCATGAACGGCGATATAGAGGGCGGCATAGAATTTTTAAAAGGGGCGCTCAACCGGGGCGGATGGGGAGTCATCTCGGGGAGGGGTGAAAGGGTCTATTTCAGCACGGACGGCGGAAGATACGAAGGCGGAGGAGGAGACCCGCTGATACTCCGGGCGATGAGGACGGGGAGCAGGGTGACGGAAATCGTGGGCGTCAACTTTCCTCCAATATCCTCCTACGAGGGCATCAAGGTCGCGGCCCCCGTCAGGATGCCGGGAAACGCGAGGGGGACTCTCCTTATCTACCAGCCCCTGTCGTCGCTCGAGGATAACCTGGTCCTGAGCCAGAGGCTCATCGCGCTCTGGATTATCCTGTTTCTCATCATAATCGCGCTCTTCGGATTCTACATACTTTCGAGGAGGATCGTAAGGCCGGTACACGAGCTCATAAGAACAACGGAGAAGATTAGCGCGGGCAGGTTCCCGGAGTCGGCGGATGTCGGGAGGGTGAAGGAAATAAACCAGCTCTATTCGGCGCTCCGTGTGATGTTCGACGAGATAGAGGGCGGAAAAAGGAACCTCAGGGACAAGATAAGAGAGCTTGAAGAGACCAACGCGGAGCTCAAATTGACGCAGAAGGAGCTGATAGCGGCCGAAAAACTCGCCTCCCTGGGACAGCTGTCGGCGGGCGTCGCGCACGAGATCGGGAACCCCCTCTCCGCCATAAAGGGCTACGCAGAGGTACTTAAGAGGGCGCCCGGAATGGGTGATGAAAAGAGGAACGGAATCGTCAGCGATATTCTGAGGGAAGTAAGCCGCGTGGACAGAATAATAAGGACGCTCCTCGATTATTCGCGTCCCAGGAAAAGCTCTCCCCAGATCGTAAACGTGAATCAGGTGATAACGGAGACGGCCGAGATCGTGGGGAATCAGGGCGCGCTCAAGGATATAACGCTTACACTCGACCTTTCCCCGGACATGCCGTCGATCATAGCCGATCCCGGGCAGCTCTCCCAGGTCATAATTAACCTCCTGCTCAATGCGAGAGACGCGCTCAGGGGGGCGGGGGAGATCGTCATCTCGACAGCCTGTGACGGGGATGCAGGTGCGGTTATCACCGTGAGAGACAACGGCGAGGGCATACCCGGGGAAATTATCGACAAAATATTCGACCCCTTCTTTACGACCAAGGACCCGGGCCACGGCACGGGGCTCGGCCTTTCGGTCTCGGCCAGGATCGTGGAGACGTTCGAAGGCGTGATCGAGGTGGAAAGCACCCACGGGAACGGGTCTCTGTTCAGGATAATATTCCCCGCCGCGAGAGGTTACGAGAATGCAGAAAATTTTGGTAATTGACGACGAAAAGGGAATAAGGGATTCGCTGTCGCTGATATTCCAGATGGAGGGCTACGAAGCTGAGAGCGTCGATAACGCGAAATCCGGGCTCGAGCTTATAGACGGGGGCAGCAGGTACGACTTCATCGTATGCGATATCAAGCTCCCGGGAATGGGCGGCATGGAGTTCCTGGGAGAAATACGGGAGAGGGACTTAATACCGATCATTATTATGATCTCCGCCTACGGGAGCGTGGAAAGCTCGATCGAAGCCATTAAAAAAGGGGCCGACGATTACATAAATAAACCGCTCAATTCCGAGGAGCTCATACTTAGAATGCGGATGGCGGAAGAGAGACACCGCCTGAGACAGAAGAACATATATCTCGAGAAGGAAATCGGTATGCGGGGAGAGTTCCGGGATATCGTCTATGAGAGCGCCCTGATGGAAGAAGCAATCAAGCTCTCGGAAAAGGCGTCTCAGTTCAAGACGACAGTCCTCATATCCGGCGAAAGCGGGACGGGAAAGGAGCTTATAGCGAAGGCCATACACAACGGCAGCCCGAGAGGGGAAGCGCCGTTCATCGCGGTCAACTGCGCCGCGATCCCGGAGACCCTCCTTGAGAGCGAGCTTTTCGGATATGCGAAGGGGGCGTTCAGCGGGGCCGACAGCTCGAAAAGGGGATTGATAGAAGAAGCCCACGGAGGGACACTCTTCCTCGACGAGATAGGGGAATTCCCCCTGGCGCTCCAGTCGAAGCTCCTGCGCGTCCTCCAGGACGGGGAGATAAGGAGGCTCGGCGATACGAAGCTGATTAAGACGGACACCAAGGTCGTCGCCGCGACGTCGCGTGACCTCCTTCAGGAGGTTGCGGACGGGGGGTTCAGGAACGACCTCTACTACAGGTTGAGCGTATTCCCCGTCTCCATACCCCCGCTCAGGGACAGGAAAGAGGACATCCCCATTCTCGTCCGCCATTTTATCGCTAAACACAACCGGCAGTTAAAGCGGCGGATTATCGATACGACGCCTGAAGTCATGTCGGAGTTAATGGATTATCACTGGCCGGGCAACGTGAGGGAGCTCGAAAACGTGATAGAGAGGGCGATGATACTCTCGGATTCGGAATATATAAACAAGATAGACATCGGTGCGTTTCAGCCGAAAAGGAATTTGAACCCCGATGCCTGGACCGACACTCTCACATATGAAGAGGCCAGGCAGAGGATCGAAAAGTCGTACATCGAGAAGGCCCTCTCGGACGCCCGCGGCAACCGCACAAAAGCGGCGAAGATGCTGGGGATAAGCCGCCGCTCTCTCCTTTATAAACTCAAAGACAGGGATCAAAGCTGAGCCCGACCGCCGTACAGCGGAAAGTACCGGCGCCCTTTAACAAAACAACTTTGCATGGTTAAATACCCATATGCCCAAACGGGTGATAGTCATAGGGGGCGGTATAACCGGATTGTGCGCTGCGCACCGGCTTGCCGAGCTCCGGAGCGACAGGAACCTGGACCTGGATATACTCCTCCTCGAAAAATCGGACAGGGCCGGGGGAGTAATCTCCACGGTAGAGAGAGACGGATTCACTATAGAAGAAGGCCCCGATTCGTTCATAACGTCAAAACCCTGGGGTGTTAACCTCGCGAACAGGCTCGGCCTCGAAAGCGAGCTTATAGAGACCAACCGGGACAAAAGACGCACGTTCGTGCTCCTTCACGGGAGGCTGGTCCCGCTTCCCGACGGGTTCATCATGCTGGCCCCTGCCCGGATAATGCCGTTTCTGAGGACGCCGCTCTTCTCGTGGCGCGGGAAATTGAGGATGCTGATGGACCTCGTTATACCGAAGAATCCTCAGGGTGACGAGAGCCTCGCGTCCTTTGTAAGGAGACGCCTAGGCAGAGAGGCGCTCGAGCGGGCCGCCCAGCCCATGATAGGCGGCGTGTACGCGGCTGACCCCGAAAAGCTCAGCCTGAGGGCTACGATGCCCCAGTTCCCCGAGATGGAAGAGAGGTACGGGAGCGTTATCAAGGGCATGTACAAGGACTACAGCAAAAGAAAGAAAGGCGTTATGTCCGATAGCGGCGCCAGGTACAGCCTCTTCGTCTCATTCAATAAGGGTATGAAGACCCTCGTGGAAGCTCTCTTAAAAAAGATCCCCGAAGGGTCTATAAAAACCGGCGTTACGGTAGAGGGGATTAAAGAGGCATACGACGGCTGGGAGGTTACGGCGGGGGACGGAATATTGAATGCGGCGGGCGTTATAGTCACGACACCTGCTTATATCACGGCCGGGCTTCTGGAGAATGCAGCCGGGGAGTGCGCGGCCCTCCTGAGAAAGATCGAATACGCATCAACAGCCGTAGTGATATTAGCATACAGGAAGGAGCAGATAGAGACCGAGCTCGACGGCTTCGGGTTCGTCGTGCCGATGATCGAAAGAAGCAGCATGATCGCCTGCTCGTTCAGCAGCGAGAAATTCACCGGAAGGGCTCCAGAAGGCTGCACAACCCTCCGCGCCTTCGTCGGCGGGGCCGTCAGTCCCGACACATACCGCATGGAAGACCCCCGCATAATCGAGACCGTCCAAAAGGAATTAAGCCCGCTCCTCGGCATCAAATCAAACCCTGTCTTTACTCTAATAAAGAGATACCCCGAGTCGATGCCCCAGTATCACGTCGGTCACAGGGAACTGGTCGAGGGGATACAGAGGGAAATAAAGAAGCTCGACGGGCTTGAGATCGCCGGAAACGCCTTCGGCGGGGTCGGCATACCCGACTGTATAAACTCGGGCGAAAGAGCCGCCGAAAGACTTCTGCAGTCCCTCTATGCGGGTCATTTCTGAACCCGTATAGCAATGTCATTCGTGGCGGGGCTCAAGCCTGTTCCTCCGGGCAAACCACGCGTAGATCTTTCTCCAGGCAACGAATATAATTGCGGCTGCGCCGATAGCTGCAAGCACGGGCACAGCGATCGCGAGTATGGACATAAGTAGTGAACCGCCCGCTTCGGCCGTCGAGACAAGCGGGTTCCCGAGGCCCCCGGTCGCGGCCGTGGAAGTGATACGGGTTATGGTAGTGAACCCCTGAACCGTGCCCGCAACGCCGCCTCCCACGATTATTGCAAGCCCCCATTTAAGGAAGGGACTCATATCCGACACCGCGGAAGCCATTACTATAGTTCCGGCCACCGTCGCAGCAGGTATGGCGACCGCATCGAGGAGGTTGTCGACCCACGGGATGTAGTAAGCGCCGATCTCGAAAATAGTGGCTATAGCGAAAGCGGCAAGGGCCGGATACGTGGCGATCCACTCGAATTCCGGGGATAGCTCCATTTGCCCCGTAAGCGACGCGATGCTCATAACAAGGAGAGGCACGAATACCCTGAAGCCGCAGGCGGCGCTCAGACCTACCCCCACGAATACGCTAAGCAATGTATCCATTCCGTATACCTCCGATTAATAGTATATGAAGCCGGAGAATCATTATCAAGCGGTATTTGCGTGACGAAATAAATAAGTAATTACAGGCGGTTGTGCATAATCACTTTTTAACGACCTTCAGGACTTTAACCCTGTAATCGAGCGTCCTTCCGGCAAGCGGGTGGTTGTAGCTTATCTCGACTCTGCCTTCTTCAATCCTGGTAATGTGACAGTTGCCATGAGGGGTTTTAAGCACCATTCCGATGTCTGGCGTTATATCGGTCTTAGCGAACATATCCGATCCTACCGTGTGAACAAGCTCGGGTTTTTCGATACCGTAGCCGTTCTCGGGCATAACCCTGAACTCCTTCTCCTCCCCTTCGGACATCCCGAGAATCTGTTCCTCGAGACCCTTTACGAGGCTTCCCGAGCCGAGCTCCACAGTAATGGGGGCTTCATCGAACGTGTGAAACGTGGACCCGTCCTCTATTCTGCCCTCAAAATTCAAAGTTACGGTATCCCCGCGTTCGGACTGATTGCTCATACAAGACCTCCGGATGTAATTTCGTATCTAGGACCCAGGCCCGGAAATCATCGGGCGACCGGCCCCGGGACCGCGTTTCCGATGCCAACGGATAGAAACTGAGACCAGATAATAACATAACGCTCTACATTCTTGAATAAAAAAAATGATTCCTTTATACTCATCCGGTAAAAAAAAACAAAGGAGACTACATAAACATGATGCTCGAAAACAAAGTGGCCCTTATAACGGGCGGGAGCCTGGGACTCGGAAAGGCGACTGCTTTCCTTTTCGCTGAGGAAGGCGCAAAGGTGGTCATTACCGGAAGAACGGAGAAGACGCTCAAGGCAACGGTGGAAGAAGCCAAAAAAAAGGGGCTCAGCATTGACCACCTGGTGAGCGATGTATCCAAAGAAGAGGACTGCAAGAAAGCGGTCGATTACACTATGAAAAAATACGGCAAGATCGATATCCTGTTCAATAACGCGGGGGTGCTTTATCTGGGATTCACGCACGAGACGGAGACGGAGATATGGGACAAAACGTTCAATATCAACGCCAGGGGAACCTATCTGATGTCCAAGTACACGCTCCCCCACATGATCAAGGAAGGCTACGGGTGCATCGTGAACAACTCTTCGGTGCTCGGGCTTAAGGCTGTCCCCGGCGTAGCCGCGTACAACGCCACAAAAGGCGCCGTGACACAGCTCACCCGCAGTATGGCGCTCGAGTATGCCGACAAGGGGATCCGGGTAAACGCGATATGCCCCGGGACCATAGATACACCCATGGTGGACGGCCTTCTCGACCAGATGCCCGACAGGGGCGAGGCGGAGAAGCTCTTTAAATCCTTTCACCCCGTAGGGCGGTTCGGGACGGCTGAAGAAATAGCTCATTCGGTGCTCTTCCTATGCGACGACAAGGTGGGTTTCATGACCGGGACGATGCTGTCCGTGGACGGCGGATGGATAGCGAGGTAACGGGATTACTTAAACCAAAGGTTTATATTTTAGTAATAACATTACATGACCACTGGACAATAGGCATGTTTTAGTGGTATAAATTAGGTGTGTTAATCCAATAATCAGGAGGTAAGGATGAAGTTAATTACATCCATTGCGCTTTCGGCAGCTTTGTTTTTCTCCATATTCACGATGAGCAGCCACGCTCTCAGCCAGTATTTTCCGTTAACTGCCTCTCAGGACCACTTTACACACATTATCGCGCAGCTCAAAACGTTCAGAACCGTTGAATGGGAGTCCCCGGTATCCCTGTGGGTACAGGTAGCTTCGAGCCAGAAATCGAGGGCCGCGGAGCTTGCGAATACGATTGAGGACAGGGCGAGGGGGGCGTTGATGCAGCCTTTCTGCGTCCATATATATGTAACCGCCGGGCAGTCGCTCGCACGCTCCTGCGTATATTAAACACAGGGTTCTCGCGTTTGTTGTGAGTCAGAAAATCGCCGGAGCCCGGTTGGGGGCGGTAGCCGTCTTCTCCGCAGTGATTGCCGTAGGGCCTTGTGCGTCGAAGCGCATCCAAACGCCGCTTCAAGAATAATTTAGCGAACGGGAGACGGAGGCTTGGGCAGGCCGTTCAACTATGGCCGCGGCCCACGAAGGGAATCGAGATGTAGAGCTCGTCCCGCTGGTTACCTTCTTTTACGTTAATCTCGATATCGGCCAAGTTAAATTGTGGATACTTCTGGAACAGGTTAATCAAATCGCTCTGAATCTTGTCGGTAAAATTCGGAGGCAGGTCCTTCCTTTCATAAGAAAGCACCATCCTGAGCCTTTCTTTAGCGACGTTCGCCGATTTCTTCCGTCTCAAAAATCCGAATAATGACATTGATCATCCCCCTATCAATCTGCTGAAAAATCCTTTTTTTTCTGTGAGCTCATTAAACGGTATATCCTCCCCCATCAGCCGTCTGGCTATATTCATAAGCGCAGTACCGGCGCTCGAGTTGTCGGATAACACGATCGGCTCACCCTTGTTAGTGAAATCGATCATCTTTTCCTCATCCGGGATAACACCGATCTTCTTTATCCTGAGTACGTCTTCGACACTCCTCTTATCCTTTACGAAAGCCTTTTCGGGCGGTATCACGCCCTCGACGACGTCCACGATATCATAAACGATCCTGTTTTCGAGACCGAGAATCATGTCGAGGTTCCTGAGACCGATATCCGCGTCTATGGTGAGCACCTTATTGCCCAAAGAAGCGAGCGCGGACCCGAGGTTGGCCGTCACGGTTGTTTTACCAACTCCTCCCTTACCGGAAGTTACAACTATAACTTTGGCCATATTCATACCCCTTAGCTTCGAATTTTTTCAATGAATATCTGATTGTTTTTGACATAGGCAATCTCCGGGTATTCCGGATCGTCCGATTCGTCCGGTGACCTGACTATCCTCCTGGCGATCCTCAGCTGCTGGGGTCTCAACTTTAACGCTATGACTATCGCGCTGTCATCCCCCCCCGCCCCCGCATGTACGATACCTCTCAACGTGCCCATTACAATGATATTTCCGGATGCGGTGATGTAGGAACCGGGGTTTACGTCCCCTATAACGAGTACATCCCCCTCATGCTCAACGTTCTGTCCGCTCCGCATATTCTTGTTTATCAGCTTGAGAGTCTTGACGTCCTGATCTGGTTCGGGAGCCGTCGTCTTCGACGGCTTTTCCAGCTTGAGAGAGGGCTTATAGCCGACGAATTTGGTGTTCGTGTTCCTGACGGCGTCCTCGATCTTCTTCAAGTTCTCCTGGGTTATTTTCGTGCCTTCGTAATCGATCACCGCGAGAGAACCCTTGAAAAAATCGCTCGAGAGCTTGTCTTTTATCTGAGAAATATTCTCTTCCACAGACATATTTTCATCCAGCTTGACCAGTAAGGCCGGTACGGTCATGCCCTTGACTGTTATTCCCATAAATTCTCTCTAGGTTATAGAATTAAAGGGTCCCTCTCCCCTGAAAACAAATTATCATATGTTGGAAGACAACACAAGATTGACAGGGCCGAACGAGGATATTCCGGTTATTAATTAAAGCGGCGGCAAATTGTTTTGAAGTTGATAACCAGAACCCGCATGTGTTCAGAACGTTAGAGAAAGGAGGAAACGAATTCCAACGGACGGCCGGAGAGAATGCCCGAGCGCTTTACTCAATTGTCGACGAAGACCGCCCATGACGATTTTCGCGGCGTAATAATTAGCGGCGGAATAATTAATTGTAATCAATAGCACTTATGATATAATCGGACTGCGGCTCATCCGGACCTGAATTATCACTCTGATCGCACACCGTACGTGATTTTTGTATTTTAAGAAACCATGCTTATAGACATACACGGTCTAGTCATACGAACTCATTGCCGGTCGGAGGAGTTTCTCGCGCAGCTCCTGAGACCCTTCGACTATTTCATCAAGGACTCGGGTCTCTCCGCCGTAGAGATTTTCGTTCAAGCGACTGAACCCCCTTACGATAGTTTCCCGAGCCTTAAGGCGAGCTTCTCGACTCCCCGAAACATAGTGTTTAAGGGAACCGGTATAAAAATAATCGATTATTTCGGCAAGGGTGTAGTCGTGGAAGAGAGCGGGGGTCGGAAATTCACGATATACGGCACCGACCCGAACTTTCTTCAGGAGGCTTTCTACCTCCTCGTGATGTCCAAATTGGGTCAATACTGCGATAAGAAGGGCATATTGAGGATACACGCCCTCACCTTCTCATTCCGCGATTGTGCAGTCATATTCTCTGCAAGCGCAGGGGGAGGAAAGTCGACGATGGCATTCGCGTTGCTCGAGAGCGGCAACTTCAAAATCATCTCCGATGACGAGGCGCTCGTGAACGTTTCGGGCCGTGTGCTGCCCCTTCCTATACGAATCGGGACCCTGGACGAGAATAAGATCAAATCCATCCCAAGCGATTACGTCCACGAAATAGACAGGATGGAGTTCGGAAGCAAATACTTCATCGACATAAAGTACTGGGATAACAGGCTAGAGAAGAGAGAGCTCCGGAAAAAGATTTATTTTGCCGCCCATAGGCTTATAAACGGCGACCCGTATATTGAAAAAATTTCCGGATACAGGGCTTTTGTCAGCCTTATAGGAGCTGCCGTAATTGGCTTCGGGCTGTACCAGGGGTTGGAATTCGTTTTTAACAATCCGCTAAAAGAAATTATGACATTGATCCCGGTCTTTTTCAGGAGAACCGCATCGGCTATAAATTTCGCTAAGGAAACGGATTGTTACCAAATATACTTATCAAGGGATACGGAGAAGAACTTCAGGGTGCTCGAGGAATTTATCTATAAACTGAAGCTATGAGAACGTTAAACGATCAACCGACCATCGATATTTCACTCGTTATCCTGACGTTTAACCGCAGGGAAGCGCTCAGAAGATGTCTCGACTCGATATCGGCTATGAATAATGGGGAGCTATCGGTT
>JAHKKQ010000097.1 GCA_020027805.1 Candidatus Dadabacteria bacterium | reverse complement strand
ACCGGCCCCTGCCCGATGCGGTACTTCGGAGGCTCGAATCCGTCCCCGTATCGAAAGCCGGGTACTTCGAGTACCGCGTGAGGACCAGGCCCCCGGGCGTGCTCGACGGGCTCGTCGAGCTGAGATTCTTATGGCGCTCTTATTCGAGCGAGAACAGCGGGAAGAATTTATTTGCGAGAATTTCCGGGTTCCCGAAATTCCTCCGGCATGTCTTCGGCATGGAGAGCGCATGGCATCTGGCCTTATATTCCGGGTTCGAGCTCGTAAGGCGGACGGGAAAGTTTATCGGGTCGGCAAGAGAGAGGGTTTTCGGGAAGCGCGAGCCTGACTGAAACATTTACCCATTCCGGCCTATCTCGCGTTCCAGCCGCCGTCTATCGAGATCATATTGCCCGTCATGAAGCCAACGTTGTCATCGCAGAGGAAGAGCACCGTGTGCGCGACCTCCATCGGCTTGCCGAACCTCCCTATCGGGTGGAGGGACAGCAGAAACTGCTCCGCCGCCGCCCTGTCCTCTACCTTGCCGAGGAATTCGTCGACTACCATGGGCGTCTCGATCGTTCCGGGGCATATGGCGTTCACCTTTATTCCCTTATCCGCGTACTCTAACGCCATGGTCTTCGTCAGCAGGGTCACAGCGCCCTTGGACGCCGTGTAGGCGGCCAGCCCCGGAAACCCGTTAAGCCCTCCCACCGAAGAGTTGTTCACAATCGAGCCGCCCCCGTTTCCGAGCATGTTCGGTATGACGTATTTGGACATGAAGTACGTCCCTTTGACGTTTGTATCGAAGATCTTGTCCCATGTCTCCGTGTCCGTCTCGTGAGTCGTGCCCGCATACAGTACGCCCGCGTTGTTAAATAGTATATCGATCCTCCCGTATTTCCTTATCGCGAAATCTACCGCCGCCTTGCAGTCCTTCTCGTTCGATACATCTGAGACGACATAGTCTATGGCGAGTCCTTCCCTCTTTGCCTCCTCCGCGACCTCTTTTAACTTCGCCTCCCTCCTCCCCGTGACGATTACGTTCGCCCCTTCGCGCGCGAAGAGAAGGGCGGTCTCTTTTCCGATACCCGTTCCGCCTCCGGTGATGAGCGCTGTTTTATTTGCGAGCTTCATAGCATTATTCTCCTTAAGGATTTTTGATATATACGGTTAGATGCCGCGCGGGAAAATTAGATGCATCGATATTTCTGATTATAGAAACGGCTTATAGTTTGCCGGTCAGGGGAAGCAGCAGCCCCGCCCGCCCGGAAATAATATACGAACATAAATTAAACGCGATCTCTCACGTCAGCTTGAATACCTTCTCAGGCTTTATCCTGAATATGACCCGCTTCTCGTTCTTTCTAGTGCGGGGGTATGTGTCGAGCTTGAGGTACTTCCTGGCCATCCTGTTTATGTGCTCCTCGGCGCCCTCGTACGTGTCCCCCTCCACACTCCCCATTATCATGGCCTGCCTGTAGGGGTTTCCCGAATCCATTATGGATACTGCTACACGGGGGTCCCTCCTCATGTTCTCCGCCTTCACGCGCCCGTCCTCGGTATTGATGATTATATATTCACCGTCGGAATCCACCCATGTGACGCTCACCTGGGGCGAGCCGTCGGGCATAAGCGTAGCGAGGGACGCGAAATTCTTCCCTTCCGTACACAGCCTATAGATAAACTCGTCGATCTTCATTTTAATGCTCCTTCTCTGTTTATTCCTCTTTCAGTCTCGTTAATTATTTCGCGCACCAGCCGCCGTCGATAGTCAGCATGCTCCCGGTAATGAACCCCGCGTTCGCGCCGGCCAGAAAAAGCACGGCGTGGGCGATTTCGGAGGCCGTCGCGAGGCGCCCCATCGGGTGGAGCGAGTTCATGAACCTCATGCCTTCCTCCTCGCCGACCCTCTTCAGATAACCCTCCGTAACGAGCGGAGTCATCGTCGTGCCGGGGCACACCGCGTTCACGGTGATCCCCTTGTCCGCGTACTCCAGAGCCATGCTCCTCGTGAGCTGCACGACCGCGCCCTTGGACGCCGTGTAAGCGGCCAGGGCCGGGAAACCTTTCATCCCCACGATGGATGCGTTGTTCACTATCCTCCCCTCCCTCCGCTCTATCATGTTCGGTATCGCGAGCTTGCTCATAAGCCAGGTGCCCCTGACGTTAATGTCGAATGTCCTGTCCCACACCTCGGCGGGCGTCTCGTGCGTCATTCCCGGATGCAGCACGCCCGCGTTATTGAACAGTACGTCCAGCTTCCCGAACCTCCCGAGGGCGTATTCGACAGCCGCCCTGCAGTCCTCCTCCTTCGATACGTCGGACTTCGTATAATCGATTTCGAGCCCCAGCCCGGCGGCCTCCGCTTTCACTTCGCCGAGCATATCCTCCCTCCTGCCCGTTATGAGGACCCTCGCCCCTTCCCTAGCGAACAGGAGCGCCGTTTCCCTGCCAATCCCGGTGCCGCCCCCTGTGACTATAACGCTCTTGCCTTTAAATCTCATTTCACCCGCTTTATCAATATTCATCGGTGCTTATCTATGTCTATTAATATATACAATGAATTTGGCTAAACGACTTATACCTCTAAAAATATGTGCTTTTCTTAATATCTACGGGGGATACGGGTGAGAGGGATTAACCGGTATGGACAGAGGGGGATTTTTCTTGACTCGGTGAGACATATAACGGCCAGGATTCTGCGATGCATCTGATATTCAGTTTACGGCCGGCTCTCGGGTATCCCGCCTCTTCCACTCCCCCGTCAGCACCGCCTTTCTCTCCCCGCAGCCGTCGCCGAGGGGGATGAACGAGAGGACGCTTTCCTTCACGAGGAACCTGTACTTGCCCGCGCCCCCGCAAGAGCCGTCCTCGAACGTTATGTCCCGTCCCGAGAGGCTGTAACTTCCCGCCGACCTTTCATGCCCCTTTACTTCGCCCTCGAACGTGAAAGCGAACGAGCCGTCAGTACCGAACGTGAGAAACCCTTCGAACGAGCCTGACTCGCTCATGACGTGCCTTCCCCATGTCCCGCTTAATTCTTTCCTGGTATTCGCGGAATCCCCGCATCCTGAAGACCAGGGGATGAGTAAACACAATATTGATATTATCGCCAGGTTTCTTTTTACCATGCCCGCTGCGGGGGGAAAGCCCGGTCCCCGTCTTTAATTCTAACAGCAAAACCGGGACTTCGTCATAAATATGATAGTTGCCGGAAAAATAGCAATCCTCACTTTTTATTGGCTATAATTATCCTATGAGGCTCAATAGGCGCGTGATGTTACTCCTGGCGGCCGTACCGGTTATTATTATATCCGGGATATACTTCATATCCTGCGACTCGGAAGTGAACGGTTGCTTCGGGGTGAACCTGGAGGGGTCGTCCTGCGTCGCGGAGGACATACTCGCCATAGGCCAGGAGGACGGGCTCGGGTGCTACAAGTGCACCGGGCAGGAGACGGGCGACCATTTCTCCATAGCCTGGAGCGAGGGCCCGATCGAAGGCACTCCCAACCCGGGCACTATATTCTCGTTCCTGAATACGACCGATAAGTGGATCGCCGAATTCACAGACTGCGGGACGCTCACGCTCTTTGAGACGTTCCAGAACGAGTTCGGCAGGTTCGTCAAGGGAGACCTGGCCGGCACACTCGGGGACATCGATCCGTTTCAGATAGACAAGCTCTCCCTCACGATCGACATACCCGGCGTGAGGACTGAAGAGGCCGTTTGCAACTTCTGCGCCAACTCCACCCCGCCCCGGTGCTTCGAGACCATACCGTATTTATAATGAGCCGCGTCACCTGCCCGCGTTCGTGAGGGGCAGGAGGTCGAAGCGCGCGCCGTTTATCGTGACCGCGTCCGGTTCGTTGTCCATGAGCCTGACACGGAACTTTTTCTCAGCGCCTGACTTCAGGCTGAATTCCGGAATATCGAACTTTTGCGAGCCGCCTTCGCCGATTATCTCGAAGTAGGCGTCTTTCGTAAAGCTGTCCCTGTGGCGTATCAGAACCCTGCCTTTGGAGACGTGGAGCACGATGCAGTCGGCCGTGTCGCTCAGCATGTGGGAAAGGGGACAGTACTCCGTGTGAGTCCCGCTCACAAAGCGGAACGCGTAAAGCCCCAAAATTAATACCCCGAACGAAATAGCGAGCGCGAGCGGTTTCCTTCCCGACAATGTACGGTTCTGCCTCTATACGTGTTTGTATTGCCCCGGCAGGGCGAGCCGGGGAACCCCAATCAAGGAATAGAATATAAACGGATACGGGAATTTTTCCAGTGGGGGGTTGTTCTCTATAACTGGGTTTGGTACTCAGGAGGAATATTTATTGGGTGGAGAAAACTGCCTATCCTATAAATCCCCCTGAACTTGGCTTATCAGCTGCTTCACTCCGATTAAGGTGATCCTTTGCTGTAAATCAACTTCAACCAATTCCTTCGATTTGTCGGAATTGTTCCCCTTTTTCTAAGGGGGGTTGCAATTATTCCCTCCTTTTGTAAAGGAGGGTTAGGGTGGATTTAAACTCTATTCTTTGTTACGGCATCTCGTCCTGTATCGTAATGTTGATCCGCCTGTTCTGTGAGCGTCCCTGGGGAGTGCTGTTGTCGGCTACCGGGTGGTACTGACCGAACGAAACGGCCGCGAGATAGTTCGGGTCTATACCCTGCTCGGCGAGGTAGCGGACTACGGATACGGCGCGTCCCGCGGCGAGGTCCCAGTTCGTCGGGAACCTTCCGGCGAGCGGCTCGAGTATGCCGAGGTTGTCCGTGAATCCCTGTATCACTATGTACTTGCCCGGAACCTGCTGGAGCGCGGGTATTATTTTATTGATCTCCTGACGCCCCTGGCTGTGCAGCTCCCATCCGCCTTCCGCGAAGAGG
Organism: Candidatus Dadabacteria bacterium; assembly: GCA_020027805.1. Classification (GTDB taxonomy): domain Bacteria; phylum Desulfobacterota_D; class UBA1144; order Nemesobacterales; family UBA2774; genus 2-12-FULL-53-21. Next base: position 3,150 of record JAHKKQ010000097.1, on the reverse strand, counting down.
ATCTCGTTCACCATCGTGACCTGGAGCTCGTCCTGGAGCTGCTGTATCTGGACCTGGTCGGCGGCGACTTCGGCTTCGAGCGCCTGGTTAAGCTGCTGATAAGTAGCGTTCAGGTAAGCGAGCTGCTGGGTCTCCTGTACCTGTTGATCGTATGTCCCCTGAGATACGCACCCTGCTGCAAATACGAGCGCGAGAACGAATATTAGTTTTGCGTTTTTCATTGAATCCTCCTTGTTCTGATGTTAACCGGAATTATAACGCCAAATATGTTTTTTGCGAAAGGCTTTTTACGCGGTTTCGGGGAATTGAATTACAATATATGTTCACCCGTCTCAGGCTTCATGCTTATTTAACATAGATAGAGTAAAATTAATAAAGGCCGATTCATCAGGAATGTCGAAATGGAATATATAAATAAACCCCGGATTCTCTGCGCCCTCGTAATTTTTCTCGCCATATTCGTCTTGATTTCGTGCGAGCAGCCGGAGCGGCAGGATACGAATGAAGCGCCTGAAGAGAGGGTCCCGCATCCGACATTGGGACCGACCGTGGCCCCCGCGCCCGAAACCGAAGACGGGGAGGACGCTCCGCCGAGGCTCGCAGTCGGGATAGTGGTCGACCAGATGGCGTACGATTTTCTCGACAGGTTCAGGGACAAATACGGCGAGGACGGTTTCAAGAGGCTCGCCGGCGACGGGTTTATCTTCAGGAACGCGAGATTCAACTATGTGCCGACGACCACGTGCCCCGGCCACGCGTCCATATACACCGGCACCACTCCCTCCGTACACGGTATAATCGGCAACGACTGGTTCGTCAGGGTGCCCGAAAACGACGAGACCTACTGCGCGCGCGACCTCACGGCCGGCCTCGTCGGGGGAGGCGCGGGTGAGGACGAAAAGTCAGGGCAATTGTCACCCCGGAATCTGCTGACCGCGTCGGTCACGGACGAATTGAGACTCGCGACCGGAAAGAATTCGAAGGTGATAGGCGTAGCGCTCAAGGACAGGGCGGCGATAATGCCCGCCGGGCATCTCGGGAACGCCGCCTACTGGCTCGACGACGAGAGCGGCGTGTGGGTCACGAGCACGTATTATTACCGCGATATGCAAATGCCCGGGGGTGCTAAGCCCGAGCTCCCCGCCTGGGTAACGGACTTCAATGAAAAATATTCGGCTGAGAAATATTTGAACATGCCCGGCATAGACGGGGTGTGGAATACGCTCGGGGACGTATCTACCTACAGCGAGAGCCTGCCCGACGACAACGTCTACGAGAAATCGATCAGGGGCAGGGACGAAGAGACAGGGGAGTACAGAAAGCCCGTCTTCCCCTACGTCCTGAAGGACGTCCTCGAGGAGAACAAGGAAGAGACGAAGGGGCAGTACGGGAGGCTCATAAAGGTTACGCCTTTCGGGAACTCGATAACGAAGGACTTCGCCCTTGCCGCGGTCAGGGGTGAAGGGCTCGGGAAGGACGGGGTTACGGATTTTCTCGCGGTCAGCTTTTCGTCTACCGACATAATCGGGCACTACTACGGCCCGAGGTCTGTCGAGGTCGAAGACGCCTACCTCAGGATCGATCTCGACATCGCGGACCTGCTTAACGCGCTCGACAGCGAAGTCGGCGAAGACAACTACCTCGTATTCCTCACGGCGGACCACGGGGTAGGGGACTCGCCGCTCTTTCTCGGGGACATGGGCATTCCATCTGGATATTTCATGGAAGACGATCGGGTGCTTGCCGGACTGAACGGGCATCTGGGTAAGGTTTTCGGAAGGGGAGGCAGTAAATTCGCGCTCGCCTACAGCAACCAGCAGGCGTATCTCGACCGCGATCTGATAACGAGCAAGCTCAGGCTCTCTCTCGAGAACGTCGAGAAGGAAGCGGCTTCGTATCTCATGACGCTCGACGGTGTAGCCGACGTGGTAACGGCGTCCGAGCTTGACTCCGCCGATTTCACGACGGGTGCGAGACAGCTCGTCGGGAACGGATACAACAGGAAGAGGTCGGGCGATGTCATCGTGATAATGGAGCCTTCGTGGATCGAGTACAAGGAGAGGTTCGGGAAGAAAGGGACGACGCACGGTGCGCCTTACGACTACGACACTCATGTCCCGCTCATTTTCTACGGGCGGAATATCAAGAAGGGCGAATCCATGAGGCCGGTATTTATAACCGACATAGCGCCCACGGTCTCGGCCCTGCTCAAAATACCTTATCCGAACGGCGCGACCGGCAATCCGCTGTCGGAATTGTTCAATCGACAGGACTGATTCGTTTTGTAAGATCCCAAGTACAGTTCTAAGAAGCGTTCGTCCGAATTCCACCGGAGTTCCCTTTACTTGAATCAAAGGCTTTAAGATAATCATCTAAATAGACGTTAAGGGATTGTTTGTCACCCCGCGCTGACGGAGGAGGAAACAATGGTCGAGAGTTCTTGGAATATCTATCTTCCCTCAATCATCCTGATATTTGGTGCTGTCATAGTTTCCTGGAGTTTATACCGGGGGGTGAAGAAAGTGCTTAAAGAGTCAGCGGACCCAATGAGAGCGCTTGTCTTGGTGCGTCACCTGCGCACGGGGCTCGCTGGTTTGAGCTTGGTCGGTATCGGTGCCGGTTGGCTAGGGCATATTGAGAGTTTACTTTTTCTCTCGCTCATTTTTGGGTGTGAAGAGCTTTATGAGACCTCGGTTGTTATAGCCGTATTAAAGAGGTCTCTGCGAGAAAGCGGCCAGGAAGTACAAGCTTAGATTCAGATATCCGAATTCAGGGATTGTCGCGGCGTCTGTCCGCTCCGCGAGTGAACTATTTCTTCTTATCGGCGTCCTTGGCGAATCTGAAGCTCCCGACTATCTCCTCGAATTTGGCGGTGAGGCTCGAGTACACCGGATAGCACGTGAATATCGCCCGCTTGCCCGCGTCCACGAAATAGATCGAATAGATCTCGTCCCCCTCGTCGACCCCTTCCCCGACCTTCTGCCACACCTTCTTCGCCTTCTTCCCGCCTATAGTGAAGTCGTCGATCCTCGTTATGTCCTTCGTCTGCGTGATTAGCTCGGCGAGTGTGCCGCCGTAATCGGGATAGACCCACGCCTCTATCTTGAGAGTGTCTGCCGGGAAGTAGTGGTAGCTCCTGATGCGAGGGTC